>CABZXU010000013.1 GCA_902529805.1 uncultured Marinoscillum sp. | reverse complement strand
ATTTTATCAAATAATTTATCAACAATTTTTTTTGTTGCATTGGGTTTTGAAAGTAACGAAATATTTTTTTTTAGTTTACTCATTTTATTTTTATCGTTCAATAATTGAAAAGATTTTTTAATTAAATCTTTTCTTGCATTTTGATCTTTAACTACTTCACAAGCACCTGTAGATTTTAAATATAAAGCATTTTTTGTTTGATGATCTTCTACAACATTAGGAGAAGGAACTAATACTACTGGTTTACCTACCACACATAATTCTGAAATTGCCAAAGCCCCTGCTCTTGATATTATAATATCAGAAGAAGCATAAGCATAATTCATTTCCTTTATAAATGGTATAAAAATAATATTTGAAGGAATATGATCTTTTTTTAATAAAATTTCATCGTAATAGTTCTTACCAGTTTGCCATAAAATTTGAAAGGAACTATTTTTAATTATTGATAAATTATTCATTACACTATCATTAATAGTTTTTGACCCAAGACTTCCACCCATTAATAATAAGGTTTTTTTATTATTGTTAAGTCCAAAAAATTTAATTGCATCTGATTTTAATTTACTAATATTCAATAAATTAGATCTAACTGGATTTCCAAAATAATATAATTTTTTTGAAAAAAAACTTTCTAAATTTTTAAATGCAACAAATACTAAATCTACTTTTTTACCAAGATATCTATTAGTTATTCCAGGATAAGAGTTTTGCTCTTGAATTGCCGAATTTGTTCCTAATAATATTGATGCTATCAAAGAAGGACCACTTGTATATCCTCCAAAACCAATGACTATATCTGGTTTAAATGAATTTATTATAAATATTGATCTAACAATAGAATAAACTAGTTTAATAGGTAAAAGAAAGTTTTTTAAAACAAAGGGAATTCCAAAAAAAATAATATTTTTCCATAAACTAGTTCTTTTAATTCCACTAATCCATAAACCTATTATTTCGAAATTATGATTTGGTATTATTTTCATTTCCATTCTATCATTTGAACCTATAAAAAGTATTTCATTCATTTTATTTCGTCTTTTTATTTCATTAGCAACCGCAATAGCTGGGTAAATATGTCCTCCTGTTCCTCCACAAGAAATTATTACTTTTATTTTTTCTTTAAATGATTTTGTCATAAACCAAATTATTGTTGTTTTCATCTTCATTATATCTACTTACGCTTAATATAATTCCTAATGTAATTCCCGTAAAAAGTTGAGATGTTCCGCCCATACTTACAAGTGGCAATGTTAATCCTGTAACTGGCAAAAGGCCAACTACTACACACATATTAATTATAGCTTGAATTACTAAAGCAAAACTTAACCCAGCACTTAAAAGTCCACCAAAAGCTCTTTCACTCTTCATCAATGTAACTAAACCTCTATATAAAAGAAATAAGTATAAAACAAGAACAAATAAGCCAGTGAGTAAACCATATTCTTCTATGATAATTGCATAAATAAAGTCTGAATATGATTGAGGTAAAAAATTCTTTTGATTACTTTTTCCAGGACCTTTTCCAAATAATCCACCAGTTGAGACAGCAATGTATGCTTGTTTAAGCTGAAAAGGAATTTCTTTTTTTTCAATAAAATTTTCAAATCTACTTATTACAGTCTGACCTCTTTGACCTATAAACATTGCAATAGAACCTGCAAAAACAAAACTTATAAGTAATACAGATAAATATTTTATTGGTACTCTTGAAATAAAAAGCAAAATAATACATGTTACAAATAATAAAACTGAACTTGAAAAATTTGTTAGTGCAATCAATAAACATATTATAGAAATCCAAATTAAAGGAAAAATAAGTGTCTCTTTAATATTTTGAATATTCATTTGATGTTTAGATAAATAACTAGATAAATAAACAATTAAAGAAAGTTTAGCTAAATCTGATGGCTGAAAAGCTTGATTTAAAATTGGAATATTTATCCATCTAGATGCATCATTTATATTTAAACCAAATTTCCAAGTGAATAATAATAAAGGTATACATGCATACAAACAAATTTTAGATATTTGGGAAAAATATTTATAGTCAATTTTATGAGTAAACCACATTGCAACAAAACTCAGTAGTATTAAAAAAAAATGCTTAAAAAGATAATATTCAGTATTCCCTTGCATTTTTTGATATGCTAAAGAACCAGTTGCACTATAAACCACCAAAAGACTTAAAATTGATAACGATAAAGCTATAAACCAAATCCATCTATCTCCTTTAATATTTTCCAGTATCCATCTATAAATCATTTATCTTAGTTTTAATGTGGTTAAAGTTAAAATCGCTAGTAAAATACCAATCATCCAAAATCTTGATACAATTTTTGTTTCATGGATTCCTTTTAATTGATAATGATGATGTAGAGGAGCCATAAGAAAAATCCTCTTTCCTTTTCCAAATTTTCTTTTTGTATACTTGAAATACGTTACTTGAATTATTACTGATAAACTTTCAATAAAAAATACTCCGCATAGAATTGGAATTAATAATTCCTTTTTTATAATTATAGATAACACAGCAATTATAGCTCCAATTGATAAACTACCTGTATCTCCCATGAATACCTGAGCAGGATAAGAATTATACCAAATAAACCCAATACAAGCACCAACAAAAGCAAAACAAAAAATAACTATTTCACCTATATTAGGAATGTAAAGAATATTTAAATAATTTGAAAAAATAATATTTCCAGAAAGATAGGAAAATATGGCCAATGTGATTCCAATAATTGCAGAACTTCCAGCAGCCAAACCATCAAGACCATCAGTTAAATTAGATCCATTTGAAACTGCAGTAATTATAAAAATTACTACTAATATATAAAGAATCCATGCATATTCATTTAAAAAATCAGGGAGTAACCACTTATAATTAAATTCATTATTTTTAATAAAAGGAATTGTAGTGATTAACTCTTTAGTATCTACATGATTATTTTCTATAGTGTTCTCAGTTTGATCATTAAATTCTCTTACTACAATATCATCATTAAACACAAGAATTAAGCCAACAATAATACCTAAAGAAATTTGACCAAAAATCTTAAATTTTGGTTTTAGTCCATCTTTATTTTTTTTGGAAATTTTTAAATAATCATCCAAAAATCCAATAATTCCCATCCAAATCGTTACAAGCAGCATTATAATTACATAAATATTGCTTAGTTTAGAAAATAAAAATGTAGGTATTACTATGGATAAAATAATTATTATTCCACCCATCGTTGGTGTTCCTTTTTTTACTTTTTCACCAGAAAGCCCTAACTCTCTTATTGATTCTGAAAACTGATTTTTATTTAAAAAAGAAATTATATATTTTCCAAAAACCATACTAATTAAAAGAGATAGAACTGATGCCATTCCAGCTCTAAATGAAATATATTGAAATACCCCAGCCCCATAAAAATCGAAAGTCTTATCTAAGTAATCGAATAAATGATAAAGCATAATTATGTATTCATTAAATTTAATATTCTATTAACAACCAATTTATCATCAAATGGATATTTTATTTCTTTAATTTCTTGATAAACTTCATGTCCTTTGCCAGCAATTAAAATTATATCATTTGATTCAGCATTAAATATTGTTGATTTTATTGCAGATTTTCTATCAACATTTATAACTAGTTTTTTTTTATTTTTTATTCCTAATTTAATATCATTAATTATATTAAGTGGATCTTCATTTCTTGGGTTATCAGTAGTTAATACAATTTTATCACTATATTTTGAAGCTATTTCACCCATAAAAAATCTTTTTTTTTTATCTCTATTACCACCAGCACCAAATAGCGATATAATTTTTCCTTTAATTTTAAATTCTTTTATTGTTTTTAATACATTTTCAAGAGCATCAGGCGTATGAGCGTAATCAATAAGAATTGACGGTCCTATTCTATTTTTTATTAATTCAAATCTTCCTTTAGGACTTTCCAATTGCGATATATACTTCAACAAATTTGATTTTTTAATTCCAAGAATAATTGAACCAGCATAAATACATAATATATTATAAGCATTAAATTTGCCCTTCAATTTAACAATTATATCCTGATTATCTATTCTTAGTTTTAATCCCTCTATTGAATTATTTATAATTTTTGTTGAGAATTCAGAATCTTTTTTTATGCCATAATAATATTTTTTTGCAAAACAATTTTGTAAAATATAATTTGATCTTTTATCATCATTATTGACTAAAGCTATTGATTTTTCATCTAATAAATCAAATAATTTCTTTTTTGAATCTATATAATTTTTAAAGTTTAAATGATAATCCAAATGATCATGAGAAATATTAGTAAAAATACCAGCTTTAATTTTTATACCATATATTCTTAATTGATCAATTGCATGAGAACTTGCTTCCATAAAACAATACTTACATTTTTTATCAACCATTTTACTTAAATAATAATTTATCTCTATGGAGTCAGGTGTAGTCAATTTTGATTTATATATTTTATCATTAATTTTATTTTCAATAGTTGTTAACATTCCTACTTTAATTTTCATACTCATAAATAATGAATAAAATAAACTTACTACTGTAGTTTTTCCATTTGTTCCTGTAACCATTATAACATTTATTCTATTAGATGGATCATTATAAAAATTGGAAGCAACTATTGCTTGTGCCTTTTTTGTATTTTTAACTAAAATATATGTAATATTATCATCTATTTTGTTTGGGAGGTTTGAACAAATAACAACTGAAGCCCCATTTTCTATGGCTTGATCAATAAAATCATGACCATCTAAATCATGACCAATAATTGCTACATAAATAAAGTTTTTCTGAACCTTTCTAGAATCATTTACTATTCCATCTATAATAATTTTTTTTTCACCATAAATACCAATCTCATTTAGACCAGATATAATTTGATTCATTTTCTTTTTCATCTTAAGCTCAAGTGAATGGTTGAATAATTTTTTATATTTTTTCCAGGTAAAATAGATTGATTTTTAACTCTTCCAGATCCAGAAAAATTAACCTTTAATCCCTTTTTTTCTAATAGGTATAGAGCATCCCTATAAGTCATTCCAATAACATTAGGTATTAAATTTATCCCTGATTTGTTACTCTCCCAAGAAATTGAATTATCAATTACTTTTGTTTTTACCCAATCATCATCAGTATTTGAATGATTTGAAATACCAAAATGATTGGATATATCAATTAAATCATTTCTAAACCCAGATCTGATTAATGGAAAATTATTATTTGTAATTTCAGTTTTTTGAAATTCATTAAAGACATTGTAATCTGTTAATAATATTCTATCAGAAATTTCCCGAAAAACTGGAGCTGCTACATCACTACCATAAATTCTATAATTTTTTGGTTCATCAATAACAACTATGCAACTATACTGAGGCTTATCAGAAGGGAAAAAACCAACAAAAGAAGTATAATATTTATTCACATATCTTCCATTAATTACTTTTTTTGCTGTGCCTGTTTTACCTGCAATTTTATAATAACTATTATTAATATTTTTAGCAGTTCCTCTTTCAACCACACCTTCTAATAAAACTTTTGCTTTTTGAATTGATTTATTAGATGCAATTTTATCTTCAAATACTTCAGTATCAAACTCTTCAATTACATTATTTGCTTTAATTATTTTTTTTACAATTAGAGGTTTGACAAATCTTCCATTATTTGCAATTGCATTATAAAAACTAAGTGTTTGTAATGGTGTTACTTTTAGTTCATAACCATGTGCCATCCAAGGTAAAGATACTTTACTCCAAGAAGAATCATTTGAATTTTTAATAAATGGCTTACCATATCCAATCATCTGAAAATTCAAATCTTTACTTAAACCAAATTTATTAATATACTTTAAAAACTTACTTGGAGAATCCTTAAAATGATCTTCAATAAGTTTAGCTACACCAATATTAGAACTTTGTTCAAAAACATCTTTAACTGTAATTTTTCCATAACCGCCCTCCTTATGATCCTTCATAATTTCAGTATAAAATTTATACTCCCCCTTACCTGTGTCAACAGTATCTATTAATTCCAATTTGGAATCCTCAAATAGTGCTAACATACTTGCAAGCTTAAAAGTCGATCCTGGTTCTCTTGATCCCTGTGATCCAATTGCATAATTGTACAACTCAACATACCTTCCTTTTGAATTTCTACTTAAATTTGAAATGGCTTTAATTTCACCAGATTTTACATCCATGATTATTGCACATCCATATTCAGCATTATTGCTTACTAGACCATTTAGTAATGCTGTCTCAGCAATATCTTGAATATTAATATTTATTGTTGTTAACACATCATATCCATTTTCAGGGTTTACTTCATTTCCATCAAATACTGGCTTCCAATTATTTCCAGCAATTTTTTGGTATAAAGCTTTTCCATCTTTTCCAATTAAATAATTATTAAAACTATATTCTAAACCAACTGTCCCATTGTAATTTTCATCTACTGATCCTATTGTCCTATAACCTAATTTAGAAAAGGGCCTATATCTTTTTTCAATTTTTTCAAAAATAACTCCTCCTTTTAATCTACCTTCATTAAAAATTGGCCATTTTGATAAAATTTCTTTTTCTTCATAATTAATTCTTTTTCTATTAAGGATAATATATTTTTTACCTGAATCTTTTCCTTTTTTTATTAATGATTTATAAGATTCTTTACTTCTATCATTAAAAAAATTTGAAAGAAGCAGGCTTAAAGAATCAATTTTTTTAGTAAATAAAGAATTACTTACTATTGATGGGTCAAATGCTACCTTATAAAAAGGTAATGAAGTTGCTAAAATGCTTCTATCATCAGATAAAATACTTCCTCTATTTGCTTTAATATCTAATAAAGATAGGTTCATGTTTTCAGAAATTTTATTCCAATGATTTCCTTCTTTAAATTGAAGAATAAATATTCTATAAATTATTAATGAAGAAAAAAGCACAACTACTAGAAAACTAATTTTCGCATTAAATAAGATTGATTTTTTTATATTCATTTATTTAAAACAATTTTTTCAGGTGGAACTTTAGATGATTCTAATCCTATTTTTTTTACTCTTTTTAATACTTCAGATTCTTTTTTGGAAAACATATAATTATTTTTTATTGTTATGAAGTATGTTCTTAACTCTTCTACTTCTTTTTCCATTTTATTTATTTCTCTAATTTTTTTTTCAACAAAATGTTGATTTCCTATATATATTAATACAAAAAAAAGAACATAAAATATTTTAATTACATAATTATTTGAAAGTGAATCAATTAAATTCTTACTATAAGAGTTTTTAAAATAATTTGATAATATTTCTTTTATAAAATTCATATTATTTCTCCAATTCTAAGTTTAGCACTTCTTGACCTAGGATTTTTTATTACTTCTTTTTTTGAAGGTATAATAGGTTTTTTAGAAATAGATTTAAAAATCTTGATTTGATTACCATAAAAATCTTTTTCAGGCTCGCCTATAAAATTCCCCTTATTTATAAAATTTTTAATTAATCTATCTTCTAACGAATGATAAGAGATAACAACTAATCTTCCTTTTTTGTTTAAAGTTATTTTAGACTGTAAAAGGAGATCTTTTAAAGAATTTATTTCATCATTTATTTCAATTCTTATAGCTTGGAATACCTTTGCATAATACTTTTCTTCTCTCTTTTTTTTTGCAAAAGGTTTAATTATATCTATAAAATCTATAGTTTTTTTTATTTTCTTCTTCTTTCTATTTCTTAAAATGGAATTTGCTAATTGTATTGAGTTTCTTATCTCACCATATTTACTGAAAATATTTACTAATTTATCTTTCTTGTAAGTATTTAATAAATCAACAGCACTAAATTCTAAATCATTATTCATTCTCATATCAAGTTTTTTATCTCCTTTAAATGAAAAACCCCTTTGACTTGAGTTAATTTGATGAGATGAAATGCCTAAATCGGCTAATATTCCATCAACTTTATTTAATCCATTGATTTTCAAATGATTTCTAAAAAATCTAAAATTTGATTTAATAAAATGAAAAGATTTGTTTTTAATTTTTTCTACATTTTTTATTACATCCTTGTCAACATCAAAAGCAAAAAGAGAACCATTCGAGGATAATTTTTTTAGTATAAATTTAGAATGTCCACCACCTCCAAAAGTAAGATCTACATATATACCATTAGGCTTAATATTTAATCCATTTATACTTTCCTTTAGCATTACTGGAATATGATAGTCCATATTTTTTAATCATCAAGGTATTTTTGAGCTAATTCAGAATAAGTTTCCGAATCATTTATTAAATGTTTTTTATATATTTTATCATTCCATATTTCAATAACATTTCCCATTCCACAAATAATTGCCTGTCTATTAATTGTGGCATGAGTTAACATATTTTTAGGAATAAGAAATCTTCCATTATTGTCTAGGTCGACCTGCACTATACTACTAAAGAAGTTTCTTTTTAGTTTTCTTTGTTCTGAATTGAATTCATTTAAAGAGGAAATTTTATTATGAAGTTTTTTATATTCATTTAAAGGATAAATAATAAGATTGGGTTCAAACCCTTTCCTTATAACAATCTGCCTGATAGAAGCTGCAGGTAGATTTGATTTTAACTTTGAAGGCAAAACCAATCTACCTTTAGCATCTAACTTGCACTCAAATTCGCTTGTAAAAAAAGTCATAACTGTGAGTGTCAAAATATAAACCACTTAATAACAAATTTAGTAAATGTTTTACACTTTACACCACTTTATACCACTTTATACCACTTTTTTTTAAAAATATTATTTATTCCTATTTGATAAAAAATCTAAGAGAATATAAAAAGCCGATTTATATTTAGACGATTTGAAATTATCTATTATTTTTTTTGAATTTTGAATATAAAAATTCATTTTCTCAACTGAATAATCTACTCCACCCATTTTTTTAACAAAATTCAATATATATTCAAAATCTCTTTGTTCTTTAATTGCACTTAAAATTCTTTTTTTATCCATGTATGACGATTTATTAATTGAATAAATTATTGGAAGAGTTAATTTCTTTTGTAATATATCATTAGAAATAGGTTTTCCTGAGTCAGAATTAATATAAGGAAAAAGATCATCTTTTATTTGAAAAGCTAAACCTAAATTCAACCCTAATTCTTTTAATCTTTTTTGATCTTTAATACTCTTTGAACTTGATATTGAACCCATTTCACAACAAGCAATAAATAAACTAGCGGTTTTTTTTTCTATTATTTTAAAATATAGTTTCTCATCTACATTAAGTGACTTTGACTTTTTCATCTGAATTATTTCTCCTTCACTAATTTCTTTAACTGAATTAGATAAAACTTTTAAAAATTTAAAATCATCATTATCTAAGGAAAAATTTAATCCACTTGATAAAAGATAATCACCTATTAATACAGAATATTTATTTTTCCATAAAGCATTAATTGAAAAATAACCTCTTCTATAATTTGATTCATCAACAACATCATCATGTATTAAAGTAGCCGTATGCAGAATTTCAATCAATACAGCAGCTCTATGAGTTGAGGTGTTGATTTTTCCACAAATCCCAGAACTCAAGAAAACAATTACTGGCCTAATTTCTTTTCCTTTTCTTTTTAAAATATAATTTATTACTTCATCAATCAAAATATTATTACTAGAAATGGATTTTTTTAATAAATTTCTAAAACTTACCATTTCTTTTTTTATCGGAGAAATAACTTTTTCTAGTTTCATAGTAATAAAATATACACAATTTTAATATTAATAAACATATTTCTATTTTTACCTTTATTTTCGATACAATCTAACTGAAATTTTGAAAAAGAGTTACAAGCAAATACTAATAAAATCTAAAACTTGGCCAATTGTTAAATTGGCAAGTAATAAAAAAAAGTTTTTAAATGATGTTTCTGAAAGTTCAATTAAAAACATATTAAAGAAATTAAGTAATAAAAATTTATTTGAAGAACTTGAAAATACAGTTTATAGAGAAAAATTAAGGATAAAAAAAAATCCATGGAGAGCAGATCCACCAGATGAAGAGGATTTTTGGAAAAAAATCCAATCTGAATTAATTGATCTTGAACAAATACACTCTGATCTTAAAATAGAAAAAGAAAAAGAAATATTAGAAAAAATTGTAACTAGGTATGCTAACGAAATATCTAGTAATTTTAAAAGTACTCATTATAAGTTTGCTAGAAGATTAATTGTAACATTTTTTGCTAGGTTATTAAACACCGCTAGATTAAGAAATCCTTTTGGAAATCTAGATTTAGATAGTAAAATAAATATTTTAGGAAAAAAAAATCAGTTAAGAGAACTTGCTAAAATAGGAACCATTGTAATGGTACCAACTCATTTCAGTCATCTTGATTCTGCTTTAATAGGTTGGGCAATTTCTTATCTTGGGCTTCCTCCATTTATTTATGGTGCTGGGATGGTTTTATTCAATATGAGCATTTTTTCATATTTTATGGATAGTCTTGGAGCATATAAAGTAGATAGAAGAAAAAAACATCTCATATATTTAGAAACATTAAAAACTTACTCAAGAGAAAGTTTAGTTAAAGGATGTCATTCGCTATTTTATCCTGGAGGTACTAGATCAAGATCTGGATCAATAAATGAAAATTTAAAGTTAGGGTTACTTTCCTCAGCATTTGAAGCTCAAAAAATAATTGATAAAAAAAAATCATCATCAAAAAAAATTTTTATTGTACCAATAACATTCAATTATCAATTTGTTCTTGAGGCTCCTGCTTTAATTAATCAATATTTAATATCAAAAGGTCAAGAAAAATTTTATTTAGATAATCTGGGATATTCTAATTCATATAAAATATTTAAATTCTTAATTAAGTTTTTCACCAAAGGTTCTAACATATCCCTTTCTATAGGAAACCCATTAGATGTGTATGGAAATTATGTAAATAAGCATGGAGATAGTCTTGATTCAAATAATAAAAAAATCACTAGTAAAATATCAATAAATAAAAATATGAAAGATAGCTTAAGGGATCTTTCTTCGAAAATTCATAATGAATTCCATAAAGGGACTCAAGTATTTCCAAGTAATATTATTGCTTTTACCCTTTTTGAAAAAATTTGTAAAAAATTTAAAAAACTTGATTTTTTCACTATTCTAAGACTTTCACAAGAAGATTTATTCATTGATATTAAAAAGTTTAAAACATCATATAAAATGATATTAAATGAAATATTAATTTTAAATTCAAAAAATAAAATCAATATTTTTAATGATTTAAAAAATGATATAGATATTCAAATAGAATCTGGATTAGAAAATTTAGGAATGTACCATGCAGAAAAACTAGTATTTATTAAAAATGATAAAATTCATGTTAGTAATATGAAAATATTATACTATTATAGAAATAGACTTAAAGGTTTTGGCTTTAGAAAAATTATAAAATAATCAAACTATATATGCTTCATAGCTTTAATTCTTTGATGCATAGTAGGATGTGAGAAATTAACAAAAACATATACAGGGTTGGGAGTAAGATTAACTAGATTATCTTTGGATAAGTTTTTCAGAGCATTAATTAAATGAATTTTATCAAAAGTCTTAACAGCAAAGTTATCTGCTTCATATTCATTTTTTCTACTTTTTATATTCATAAATATCCCTAAAATATAGCTGATGGGAGAATATAAAATTGAAAAAGCAAAAAGCTCAAAATGTCTAAAAGATATTTCTCCTCCTAAAGCAAAACTTATTTCACTATTAAATAAAAATTTTGATAAAACAAATAACATAAATCCAGTAAAAAGGATAGATAAAATTAAATTAGATAATATATGATTGTTTTTATAGTGCCCAACCTCATGCGCTAAAATAGAAACTAATTCTTCTTCAGTATGATTTTCAATTAAAGTATCATACAAAACTATTTTCTTGCTTTTACCTAATCCTGAAAAAAATGCATTAGCTTTTGAAGATCTTTTAGATCCATCAATAACAAATATATTTGATAAAGGAAAATTTACACTTTTTGCATAATTATAAATTTTGTCTTTCAAGGAGCCATCTTCTAATGGTTTTAATTTGTTAAAAATTGGGAGAATTAAGGATGTATAAAAAAGATTTATGAAAACCGTAAATAAGGACATAATTATCCAAAAATATATCCAAAAGCTATTTGAAAAATAGATTATTGAAATAAGTAGTATGGAAATCAATAAACCTCCAACTATAATAACTAAAAAATATGATTTTATTTTATCTAAAAAAAAAGTTCTTAAACTCATCTTATTAAAACCAAACTTTTCCTCAATAATAAAATTTCGATATAATTGAAAAGGCATTGAAATCATATCATTAATAAAGAAAATAGAACCAAAAAACAAAAGAGATAAACTTATTTCATTTTCAAAAGAAAACGATCTTAATACATTATCTAATTTTCCTAATAATTCATAATTAAAAACTAATAAAAGTATTATAAAAGTGATTGACGAGGTTATTAGATTAAACCAATAAATTGACTTATTATAATCTTGAGACTTTAGATAATCAGATTCATCATATATATTATCTAATTCTCTAGGCACAGGTTTACTGAGAGATTTATAATTAAGATATGATAAAACAGAATTTAGTAAATAGTCAAAAGATAATATTAAAATTATTAGAAATAGTATAATTTTTGCATCCATTTTATAATTAAAATTACTAATAAAAATTAAAAATTAGGTACTGGACAAGATAGTATTCTTATTTCTCTTGGCGGTAATTTTTTTCCTAAAAAATTAAATCTCAAAAGCAAAGAAATTTCATGGGAACCTCCAGAAAAATTTTTCAATTTAGAAATAGAATAATCATAAGAATAGGAAACATTAAAATTATCATACTGTAGGCCCGCAAGTAATATTATTGATTCGTGAGATACAATTTCATTAAATTTTTTAATTGGAATACCCCTGTAATAAAAGCCAAAAGTCATAGGATTAAAATATATATTTGATCCAATATCTAATTGACTGAACTTTTTTATTCTTCTGTAATTAATTGAAGGAAAAATAAAAGTATTTTTTAAACCTCTTTGAGGGTTTTTTAAAATAAAACTATATCCTCCATGAAAAGAAAATAATTTAGAAACATTCTCCTTTGAATTAGTAAATGAAACATTTGGTTCTAAAATATTAAAAATTGATGTTCCTGCCCAAAACCTATTTGAATAAGTTAAAATTCCAATTCCAAGATCTAAAAAGCCAATCCTATCTTTAAAATTTAAAGATTCTAAGGAAGTATTATTAATAATGCCAGCTTCAGATAATTGATCTCCAAAAATTAAATTATCAAAAGAAATATTTTTATTTGTATATGATACTTGTAACCCACCTCTAATAAATAAATTATGATTTAAAGAGATTTTATTTGCAAAATTAAATCCAATAAAATTAGAATTCAAACTAGCAAAACCTTCTTGTTTTCTAGATAAAATTACACCAATATTGTTATTATTTTCTTCAAAATTATAATCCAACCAAGAAGAAAAAGTTTGATATCCTTTAGAAATTGATGGCCATTGGTTTCTATAATTTACTCCAAACCTTCCATACTCACCAATACCAGTAAGAGCTGGATTTAAACTTAAGGGTGATGAATAATATTGAGAATAATCTAAATATTGAGATTTAGAATTATAACTTAAAAAACAAATACAAAAGAAGTAAAAAATTATTCTCATTATCATAATGATTTGTAACGCTCATCTCTAAATAAAATTATATTAAATAAAAATATCAATTGCCTATTTCCGATAAACTAATAATTTTAGATAATGTTTCAGTTTCATCTTTAATTAATTTCTTTGCATTTTTAATTGAATATTTAATAGAATTTTTTTTGAAAGGAATAATAATATCAAAAAATTTATTTAACTCAAAATAGACTTCAGAATCAACAGAAGCAACTAAAGCAATTGTTAATAAACCTTCTTTCTTAGCTTTTTTTACTACTTCAAAAGGAGCTTTACCTTGTAGTGTTTGAGAATCTAAATTTCCTTCTCCAGTAATTAAAATATCAGCATTTTTAATATTTTTTTCAAATTTCATGATTTGAAAAAAATATTCTGTTCCTGAATAGATTTGAGCATTTAAAAAAATTTTTAAAAAAGCAGCTATTCCACCAGCAGACCCTCCACCAATAATTTTTTCAGGATTTAATTTAAATTTTTTTCTAGTTAGTTTTGAAAAATTTGAAAGTCCATTTTCCAATTGATCTATCTGAAGCTTAGTAGCTCCCTTTTGTTTTGCAAAAACATATGAAGCACCATTTTCTCCTAACAACCTGTTTTTAACATCCGTCAAAAGAATAAAGTCAATATTTGAAAAAAATTTTTTCTTATATTCAATTTTTGAAATTGAATTTATAAAATTTTTATTTTTCAATTCTAATCCATCTTTATCTAAAAACTTTACACCTAAAGCTGACAATATACCAATACCTCCATCAACTGTAGCAGATCCTCCAAGAGCAATAATAATTTTTTTAGCACCTTTTTTTATTGCTGATAAAATAATTTTACCAGTATAGTAAGAATTATACATCAAAGGATTTCTAAGATTTTTGTTCACTAATTTTAAACCAGATGAATCTGAAAGTTCAATAAATGCACTATTTCCATTATCAAAAAGTAAATATTTAGAATTAATTTTTTTACCTACAGGTGATAAAATTTTAGTACTAATTGTAATTCCATTTTTATATTTACTAAATACACCTAATGATCCATCTCCCCCATCAGCAATAGGTAAATCAATAATCTGGGAATTTTTCAAGTTCTTCTTCAAAACTGAAATAATAATATTTGCAGCATCTATTGATGATAAACTTTCTTTATATGAGTTTGGAGACACAATAATCTTCATAATTAATTATTACTATAGCTATTTAAAATTGATAATTTATAAATTAAATACAATTTCTTTTTATTTAATTATATTTTTTTTCTCATATTTGGCATCCTAAAATAAAATCTAATTAAATGATTGAAAATTTAGTAATAGTTGAGTCGCCAGCTAAAGCTAAGACAATAGAAAAATATCTTGGTAAAAATTTTAAAGTTACATCTTGTTATGGACATATAAGAGATTTACCAAAAGATGATAAATCTATTGACAAAGAAAACGGATTTCAACCATCTTACGTTCCATCTCCAGATAAAAAAAAAGTAATTAAAGAATTACAATCTTTAAAAAAAAATTCATCTAAAGTATACTTAGCAACTGATAATGATAGAGAAGGAGAAGCCATTGCTTGGCATCTTAAAGAATTATTGAAATTAAATGAAGAAGAGTATGAAAGAATAGTTTTTAGAGAAATTACTAAAAAAGCAGTTTTAAATTCAATTCAAAATCCGATAAAAATTGACATGGATTTAGTGAATGCTCAACAAGCAAGAAGAGTATTAGATAGATTAGTTGGCTTTGAAATATCTCCAATACTTTGGAAAAAAATAAAAAGAGGCTTGTCTGCTGGAAGAGTACAATCTGTGGCTGTAAAGTTTGTTGTAGACAGAGAAAATGAAATAAGTAAGTTTACACCAAAATCTTCTTATAAAACAACAGCTACTTTTTCATTAAATGATAATAGTTTTTCAGCCGAACTAAATAAAAGATTTGAAAATAAAGATGAATCTGAAAGTTTTTTAAATCAGTGTATAGATTCAAAGTTTAAAGTTAAAAAAATAGAGAAAAAGCCTTCTAAGAGATCTCCTTCAGCACCTTTTACTACTTCAACTTTACAACAAGAGGCAAGTAGAAAAATTGGATTTTCACCTTCTTTAACCATGTCAACCGCTCAAAGATTATACGAGGCAGGACATATTACTTATATGAGAACAGATTCAGTTAATTTATCGGAAGAAGCTCTAGATAATTCAAAAAAAGTTATCGAATCAAATTATGGTAATAATTATTTTAAAAGACGAATGTTTAAAACGAAAAGTAATTCTGCACAAGAAGCTCATGAAGCAATTAGACCAACTAATTTCAGTATTGATAATGTAGGAAAAACTGAAAGTGAAAAAAAATTATATAATCTTATTTGGAGAAGAACCTTAGCATCTCAAATGAGTGATTCTATGTTTGAAAGAACAGTTGTAAATATTAGTAATGACACAAGTTATGATTTTAAAGCATCTGGAGAAATTATGATTTTTGATGGTTTCCTTAAGTTATATAATGAAAAAAACGATAATGAAAAACTTTTACCAAAACTTGAAAAAAATTCTTCTTTAAATACAAAGGAAATATTATGTAAACAAGTATTTACTAAGCATCCTCCTAGATATTCTGAAGCTAGTCTAATTAAAAAAATGGAAGATTCAGGAATTGGAAGACCATCTACTTTTGCTGAAACAATCAGAAAGATTAAAGAGAGAGAATATGTAATCAAAGAAGAAAGAGATGGAAAAATTGTAAATAGCAATGAAATAAAACTTGAAGCTAATAAAATTTCACATAATATTAAGGAAGAAAAAACTGGATTTGAGAAAAATAAAATTTATCCTACAAACATGGGGATGTTTGTAACAGAATTTCTAAATGAAAATTTCAATTCAAGTTTTATGGACTATTCATTTACAGCAAAAACTGAATCCCAACTAGACCAAATTGCTTATAAAGGGAGAAATTGGAATAACATGATTGAAGAGTTTTATTCAATTTTTTCTGAGTTATCTGAAAATGTTCCTGGAGAAAGATACCAATTAGAAAAAGATCTTGGTGAATTTGAAGGAAAAAAAATGATTGCGAGGGTTGCAAAGTTTGGACCAGTAATTCAAATAGGTGAAAAAGATGATACTGATGATGGATTTCCTAAATATTTTAATATTTCATCTGATCAACTAATAAGACATATTTCAATAAATGAAGCTCTAGAAATAATTAATAAAAAAGAAGAAAATAATTCACTTCCAGCATTTGAATATGAAAATGGGAGTATAGAACTTAAGAATGGTAGATATGGATTTTACATTAGGTTTAATAATAAAAACTTTAAGATTGATAAAGAAAAATATCCTGAACCAAAACAAATTACTAAAGAACAAGCAATAGATATTGTTAATACTCCTATCGAAAAATCCAAAGACATATTAAAAGAATTTAATAATGGTTTACAAATAAGATTAGGAAAATACGGTAAGCCCCCATATTTTCTTGCAGTAAGAGGTACTGAAATAGGTAATGTATTTAAAGAAAAAAGAAAAAAACCATTTGTAGGAATTCCCAAAGAAATTTTAGAAAAATATAAGAATAATATTCAAGAAATATCAGAAAAAGAAGTAGAAGAAATTATAAATAACTTTCTTAAAAAATAGTTTCTAATTCAAATCAATCTTATTATTTGATTGATCTATATCTGCCATTTTTCCAGAAGGGTTAATTTCAATTTTTTTGATTTTTTTAATTTTTGTATCAAAATTAATTTCATAAGTATTATTTACCCATTCCCAATCATCTAATAATATATATTTTTCTTTTTTAAGATCATTTTTTTTCTTGCCTCTCATTATTGAAAGAGGTATATATATATTTTCTTTAGAAGAATCTTCATACAAAACTTCGATTTCAATTGGCATAGGCATTTTTCCTATTCTATTTACTGAAATTGAAATTTTATCTTCATTTTTTTCTTTGATTTCTAAAGAATAATCAATGGTGTGAGTTGTATTAATCCAATAATCAATATACCAATCTAGTTCAAGACCACTTTCTTTTTCCATTATTCTTATAAAATCATATTCATCTGGATGTTTATACTTCCATTCATTGTAATATCTTTTGAGAGCTTTAAATAAAATATCCTCTCCAATAATATATCCTAATTGCATTAAAAACATAGCACCTTTGGTATAGGACCCTACCCCATAAGCTTGATTAGTTGAAAAATGATCAGAATGAGTTGAAAGCGGCTCTTCTAAACCTGACTTAATAAAAGAATAATATCTTTCATAAGAGTTTTTAAGAGGATTAACTAAATCTAGATTATATATATCATTAAATAGATATATCTGAGTTATATTTTGAGCAAAGGATGTAAATCCTTCATCCATCCAAGCTAAATAACTTTCATTCGTTCCTAGTAACATTTGATACCAAGAATGTAAGGCTTCATGAATAGTGACAGATAATAAGCTTGGGTATGACCTTTCTCCTGTTATTAAAGTGGCCATTGGATATTCCATACCACCATCACCTCCTTGAATTATGGAATATTTTGTATAAGGATATTTTCCAAATATTTTATTCATAAATTTAAATGCCTTTGATGCATCTTGTTGTAGTCTCTTCCAATTCTTGACCATATCTTCATTTGTCTCAAGATAATAAAAATGAAGTTCTAAGTTTTCAGAATCTACTTTTAAAATATCATGAACATAATCAGGGTCAGCTGCCCATACAAAATCGTGAACATTTTTAACTTTAAAATTCCATATATAATTATTTTTTTCTTTCACTTTGCTTTCAAGAATTCCAGTAGCAGCAACTACATAGTTTTTATGAATAGATATTGATACATCAAAATCTCCCCAGGGAGCATAAAATTCTCTGGCTATATATGGATGAGCGTGCCATCCTCTTCTATCATATTCAGCAATTTTTGGAAACCACTGCGCCATTGAGTAGTCAATACCTTCTTTATTATTCCTCCCACTTCTTCTGATTTGAACTGGAACTTGACTAAAATATTCCATATAAAACAGTGTTGATTCATCAGGTAGTAATGGATCAATTAATTCAACTTCTAAAATAGTTCCCTGTATATGATATTTTAAATCTTTTCCATTTTGTTGAATTTTTTTTATTTTATGAAATCCTATTTCATCTTCATTCAACTTTGAAATTCTGTCCATCACTCTTCTATCTGGATCAGGCAAGGACCTACTCCTTACATCCATCATACTACCTGGCTGAAAAGCATTAAAATATAAATGAAAAAAGACTTTGGTTATTGTATCTCTAGAATTATTATAATAAATAAGATTTTGATCTCCCAAAAATTGATGATTTTCATGATCAAAATTTATATTAATTTTATATTCAACTCTTTGCTGCCAATAATTATTTGAAAAAGATTGAAAAAAAGATAATAAAAAAAATAAAAAAATAATTTTTTTTATAAACTCATGCATCAACATTAGCATTTAATGCATTTCTTTCAATGAATTCTCTTCTAGGAACTACGTCATCTCCCATCAACTGAGAAAAAATCCTATCAGCTTCTGCAGCCGATTCTATTGTGACTAGATTTAAAGATCTATTCTCTGGATCCATTGTGGTAGTCCAAAGTTGCTCTGAATTCATTTCACCTAAACCCTTATACCTCTGTATTCCTACGGAATCTTCTTTTCCATTCCCAGACATTTCCTTAATTGTTTTATCTTTTTCTGATTCACTCCAAACATATCTTTTATCTTTACCTTTAGAAAGTAGATACAATGGAGGTAAGGCAATATATAAATAACCATTTTCAATTAAAGGTCTCATATACCTAAAGAAAAATGTCAGAACTAATGTTCTTATATGACTTCCATCTATATCCGCATCAGTCATAATTATAACTTTATGGTATCTTAATTTATCTAGGTTTAAAGCTTTTTCATCGTCTTCTGTTCCAAAAGAAACTCCAAGAGCAGTAATCATATTTTTTATTTCTTCATTATCATAAATTTTATGTTCCTGAGCTTTTTCAACATTTAAAATTTTTCCTTTTAATGGTAAAATAGCTTGAAAATTTCTGTCTCTCCCCTGCTTGGCTGATCCTCCTGCTGAATCACCTTCAACCACATATAATTCACATAAAGCTGGATCTTTTTCTGAACAATCTGCTAATTTACCAGGTAAACCAGTTCCCGATAATACATTCTTTCTTTGAACCATTTCCCTTGCTTTTCTAGCTGCATGCCTAGCTTGAGCTGCAAGAACTACTTTTGATACTATTTGCTTAGCTTCCTTCGGATTTTCTTCTAAAAAATTTGTTAGCATTTCACCAACACTAGTGTCAACA
The DNA here is from genome assembly GCA_902529805.1 of uncultured Marinoscillum sp. Lineage (GTDB taxonomy): Bacteria > Bacteroidota > Bacteroidia > Cytophagales > MED-G16. The sequence continues at coordinate 27,368 of CABZXU010000013.1, read as the reverse complement.
GCTCCCATAGCCTCAGAATTTCCTAATTTAGTTTTAGTTTGCCCTTCAAATTGTGGTTCAGGAACTTTAATAGAAATCACAGCTGTTAAACCCTCTCTAAAATCATCGCCACTTACTTCTACCTTTACCTTTTCAAGCAATCCAGATTTTTCAGCATATGATTTCAGAGTTCTAGTTAAAGCTCTTCTAAAACCAGCTACATGAGTACCTCCCTCTATTGTATTAATATTGTTAACATATGAGACAACATTTTCTGAATAAGAAAGATTATAGGACATTGCAACTTGAACCGGTATATTTGATTTTTCTCCTTCTATAAAAATTGGTTTAGAAATAAGCTTTTCTCTAGATTGGTCTAAATAATCAACAAATTCAACTAATCCACCTTCAGAAAAGAACTTTTCTGATTTGGGCTCCTTATTTTCATCTAATTCTCTTAAATCTTTAAGTTTTATTGTAATACCTGAATTCAAAAAAGATAATTCTCTAAGGCGTGTTGCAACAGTATCAAATTTAAATTCATGAACAATAAAAATTTCTTTATCAGGCATAAAATTTACTGTAGTTCCAGTTTTATCAGTTTTACCGATCTCACTAACTGGAGCATCTGGAATACCTTTTTTATAAGATTGTTTAAAAATTTTACCATCCCTATAAACAGTAGCTTCCAAATTCTCTGAGAGAGCATTAACACATGAAACACCAACACCGTGAAGTCCACCAGAAACTTTATATGTATCTTTATCAAACTTTCCTCCTGCATGTAAAACAGTCATCACTACCTCTAATGCTGATTTTTTTTCTTTAGGGTGAATACCTGTTGGAATACCTCTTCCATCATCTACGACAGTAATTGAATTATTTTCATTGATTATAACTTCAATGTTTTTACAATATCCAGCTAAAGCTTCATCAATAGAATTATCTACAACTTCCCAGATTAAATGATGTAACCCTTTTGAACTAACGTCTCCAATATACATTGCGGGACGTTTTCTTACAGCTTCTAATCCCTCTAATACCTGAATATTTTTAGCAGAATAATCTTTATTTAACCCTTCTTTTTTTTCTGTCAAATGGATAATATTTTATTAGTGTAAATTTAATAAAAAAGGACCTATTAATGAACTTAATTTTAGATTAGTTATTTATAATATTTTATCATAATAATGATAAAAAAATATTTAATAATTAAATTTGGATAGTCATGATCTAATTATGAAAAGTAAAGATAAAAAAGTAAAATCATCAGTCGATAATTTTGAGTCTCCAGATTTTTACAATCTAGATAATTTATTAAGTGAAGAACATATAATGATCAGAAGTTCTATTAGAGATTTTGTAAAAAAAGAAATATCACCTTTCATTGAAGATTGGAGTGAAAAAAACTATTTTCCTTCAGAAATAGTAAAAAAAATGGGTGAAATTGGAGTTTTTGGTCCAACTACATCAGAAAAATATGGTGGTGGAGGGTTAGACTATATTTCATATGGAATAATAATGCAGGAAATAGAAAGAGGAGATTCTGGCATGAGATCAACAGCCTCAGTACAAAGTTCCTTGGTTATGTTCCCAATTGAAGAATATGGTTCTGAAGAACAAAAAAATAAATTCTTACCAAAACTAGCATCTGGAAAAATGTTAGGTTGTTTTGGATTAACTGAACCTGATCATGGATCAAACCCATCTGGAATGAAGACAAAATGTGAAGACAAAGGAGATTACTATTTATTAAATGGCTCTAAAATGTGGATATCAAATTCTCCAGAAGCAGATATAGCAATAGTATGGGCCAAAGATGAGAATGAAAGAATAAAGGGTCTGATAGTAGAAAGGGGTATGTCAGGTTTTACTACTCCTAAAACAGAAGGAAAATGGTCATTAAGAGCAAGCATTACTGGAGAATTGGTTTTTGATAATGTAAAAGTTCCAAAATCAAATATATTACCAAAAAAAGATGGATTAGGTGCACCTTTGGGTTGTCTCGATAAAGCTAGATATGGTATATCATGGGGAGCAATAGGAGTTGCAATGGATTGTTATGAGGCTTCAAAAAGATATTCCCTAGAAAGAAAACAGTTTAATAAACCAATAGGATCTTTTCAGTTAATACAAAAAAAACTAGCTGAAATGCTTACAGAAATCACAAAGGCTCAACTATTAAGCTGGAAATTAGGAAAACTAATGAATGAAGGAAAAGCTACTACTGCTCAAATATCCATGGCTAAAAGAAATAATGTAGAAATTGCTTCAAATATTGTAAGAGAGGCTAGACAAATTCATGGAGGAATGGGTATTACAAACGAGTACCCAATGATGAGACATATGATGAATTTGGAATCGGTTTTAACATATGAGGGTACACATGAAATTCATTTACTAATATTAGGTAATGAAATAACTGGGATCCCTTCTTTTGAATAAAGATGAATAAAAAATCGTATTTCATCAAGTCAAAAGATGGATCAGATTTGATGTATTATAGTTGGCTTCCAAATAAAAAAATAAAGGTAGCTATAGGAATAATTCATGGTTTAGGAGAACATTCAAGTAGATACGATGATTTTGCAAAATACTTTTGTAAAAAAGGTTATGGAGTATATTCAATAGACTTAAGAGGTCACGGAAAATCAGAAGGTAAAAGAGGTCATGTAAATAATTTTAAAAAATTAATTGATGATTCAGAAGAAATGTTTATTAACATTAGAAAAGAAAATTTAAATGTTCCAATGGTTATGTTTGGACATAGTTTGGGTGGATGCATTGCCTTAAATTACTTATGTGAAAATCAAAGTAAAGAAATTGACCTTGCAATCATATCTAGTCCTTGGTTAAAAACAGTTTTAGAACCACCTAAGTTTATAATTTATATTCAAAAAATATTAGTTGGTTTATTTCCTAGTTTAACTTTAAATAATAGATTAGACCCCTATCATTTATCTAAAGATACTGATATAGTAAAAAAATACATAAAAGATCCTTTAGTACATAACAGGATTTCTTTAAAAATGTTTTCAGAGGTAAATAAGGCAATAGATAAAATAGAAAATGAAAGTACAAAGATTAATATACCAGTCCTTTTACTTCACGGAAAAAAAGACAATATCATCTCTTTTAAAGGAACGAAAAAGATTTTTAAAAAAATAAACAATTCAAAACTCATCTTATATGAAGGTTTATATCATGAGCCTCATAATGATTTAGAGAAAAATCAAATTTTAGACAATTACACTAGTTTTATTAAAAATAATATTGATTTAAACTGATAAATTTTTTATTACTAATGAAATAATATTATTTTTCTAAAAAATTTCATTAAACAACAATAACTATGAAGCATATATCTAATTTATCACTCATTTTAATTTTTTTTATTTCATGTAATCAAAAAAAGGGAAATAACGATCAAGAAATGTTAGCTCAAGATAAAAAAGACATTGAAACTCTTGAAGGAATAGATAATGATTGGATTATACTTTCTGACGGAAATTCATTTAATGGTTGGCACATTTTTAAAAAAGATGGAGTTGATAAAAGTTGGACTATTGAAGATGGAGCTATGGTATATGTAGGTGGAGATGACGGAAATTCAACTGGTAACGATTTAATTTCAGATAAAGAATTTTCCAGTTTCTTATTGTCTATGGATTGGAAAATATCTAAAGGTGGAAATAGTGGTGTTTTTTATGGAGTAAGTGAAGAAAGTGATTTTAATCAACCTTATTTTACTGCTCCAGAAATTCAAGTAATTGACAATGATAATTACGATTGGACTCCTGGTACAGATGGAAAAAATAATACTCATGTCACTGGCGCTTTATATGATTTAGTAGGTCCTTCAGCAGATGTTGTAAATCCGGCAGGTGAATGGAATAATTATATTATAGAGATAGATTACAATACAAATAAAGGTTCAATAACACTTAACGGAACAAATATTGTTAATTATCCACTATATGGGGATGATTGGGACAAAATGATTAAAAACTCAAAGTTTAAAGATTGGAATGAGTTTGGAACACATAGAAAAGGTAGAATTGGGCTTCAAGATCATGGTAAAAAAGTTTGGTATAAGAATATAAAAATTAAAGAATTATAATTTTGAAACCATTAATCTTATTATTTATTGTAATACTTTTATCAGGATTTGATTCAAAAAAAGAAATCAATAAATGGATAAAAGAAGATATTTCTTATTTAAGAAACCTATACATTGATATTCATAAAAATCCAGAAATTTCTTTGATGGAAAAAGAAACTTCAAAAAAACTAGCTAATGAATTAAACAAAATTGGGTTTGATGTTACTGAAAATTTCGGTGGTTATGGTATTGTTGGTATTTTCGAAAACGGAGATGGTCCAAATATTCTATATCGAACAGATTTAGATGCTCTTCCTATGGAAGAAAAAACAAATCTTCCGTATGCTAGTAAAGTAAAAACAATGGATATTTATGGATCAGAAGTTGGCACTATGCATTCTTGTGGACACGATATGCATATGACTGTTTGGACGGGTACCGCTAGAGCTCTAATTGAAAAAAAAGATCAATGGAGTGGCACATTAATTATGATTGGTCAACCTGCTGAAGAAATTGGTGCTGGAGCTATGATGATGTTAAATGAAGGATTATATTCTAAATTTCCTGTTCCTGATTTGGGCATAGCGCTTCATTCTTCGCCTACAATTCTATCTGGAAAAGTTGGATTTGGAAAAGGCTATATTATGGCTAATACAGAATCTGTAGATATCACTGTTTTTGGAGAAGGTGCACACGGAGCGGCACCACATATGTCCATAGATCCAATAGTTACTGCTTCTTTAATTGTCATGGAGCTACAAACTATTGTTAGTAGAAATATTAATCCTTTAGATGATGCTGTAATTACAGTTGGATCATTTAGAGGAGGTACAAAACATAATATTATTCCAGATGAAGTTAAACTTCAATTAACAATTAGAACTTATAAAGATGAAGTAAGAAATTTAATTCATAAAAGAATAAAAGAAATATGCGATGGAATTGGAGCTTCGGTTGGATTAGAGAAATCTAGATGGCCTAAGATTACAATGCCAGATACTTATACTCCAGCAAATTATAATGACCCTGATTTAGTCGATAGATTAATTTTCTCAGCATCAAATTCTATAGGAAATGAAAATGTAGTAATGGCTGAACCACAAATGGTTGGTGAAGATTTTGCAAGATATGGTAAAACAAAAGAAAAAATACCAACGGTTATGTATTGGCTCGGGACAGTTCCAGAAGATAGAATGAATAAATATAAGAATGGAAATTATGCATTACCCGCCCTACACTCTCCTTATTATTATCCAGAAGTGGAAAAATCTATTGAAACCGGTGTTTTAGTTAATACTAATGCTCTTATAGACCTATTTAATAATTAATACTGTTCTTTTCTTGCTTTTATCTAAAACATCATTATTCAATTGATTATAAATATTAAAAAAAATTACATTTTTTTGATTAGAAAAAACATCAATTAAAATTTCATTATAAATTTCTATTATATCTATTGAGGAATTATTGCTGATTTTTGCATTTATTTTAATCCGCTCATTCTCTAATAAAAAACCTGAAAAAAAAAGTTCTTTTTTATAATCATTAACCTTAATTGAAGTAACAGTATTTAAATATTCTTGAATAATTTTATTGTTTAATTCTAGTTTAGACTGAGTGTCTATAGATACATTTTTTCCCAAATTATTTTTTATTCCATCTTCTAAATCATCTCTGAAAATTTTAAAAACTATTTCAAGATTATTATCCTTGGAATTTATCTCAATTACACTTATATAGATAGGATGAATTGAAAAAAGAAAATATAAAATAATATAATTTATCATTTTGTTTAAAATTTAAAATTATATCTTTTAAGATTAAATATATATGATTTTAACATCAAGATTTTTTTTCTTAGATTTAAAGAATCAAACTCAAGATGACCACAAATTTTAACTTCCAAAATGAAAATAAATTTGATGCCATTGTAATTGGCTCAGGAATGAGTGGTGGTATAGCAGCTAAAGAATTATCTCAATCCGGTTTAAAAACTCTTGTTTTAGAAAGAGGAAGAGATGTCAAGCATATAAAAGATTATCCTACCATGAACAAAGCTCCATGGGAGTTGCCCTATGCTGATCAATTAACTGCTAGAGAAAGGAAACATTATGATAAACAATTAAGAACTGGTTATACTGTAAAACAATCAACAAAACATTGGTGGGTAAAAGATACTGATCAACCTTATCATGAAGTTAAAGGAGATTTTGATTGGATTAGAGGGTACCATGTAGGTGGAAAATCTCTCCTATGGGGAAGACATGTATATAGATGGAGTGATTTAGATTTTGAAGCAAATTTAAAGGAAGGAATTGGAATTGATTGGCCTATAAGATATAAAGATATTGAAAAATGGTATGATTATATAGAAACATATATTGGAATTTGCGGAAGAAAGGAAGGGCTTTCCCAACTACCTGACGGAAAGTTTTTACCACCATTTGAATTGAATTGTGTTGAAAAAGATTTTAGAAAAAATCTTAAAGAAAAATATAACGATAGAATCTTAACTTCTGGCAGGCTTGCTAATATCACAGCAAATGAAAATAATTTTAATGGAAGGGGTAAATGTCAATCAAGAAATTTATGTATAAGAGGTTGTCCATTTGGAGGATATTATAGCAGTAATTCTGGAAGTTTACCAGATGCTATGAATTCTGGTAATATGACCCTAAGAACTTATTCAATTGTTCATTCAATTATATATGATGAAAAAAAAAGAAAAGCAATTGGAGTATTAGTTAGAGACTCTGAAACACTCGAAGAAATTGAATATTTTTCAAAAATAATTTTTTTATGTGCTTCTACAATTAATTCAACTTCTATTATGTTAAATTCAAAATCGAAAAGATTTCCAAATGGTTTTGGTAATGATTCTGATGAATTAGGACATAATATTATGGACCACCACTTTTTAGTTGGCGCAAGAGCAAAAATCGATGGCTATGAAGATAGATATTATACAAAAGGTAGACCCAGTGGAACATACTTGCCAAGATTTAGAAATGTTGGCAAAAATAAAATGGATTATTTAAGAGGTTTTGGATATCAAGGTGGAGCAAGTAGAGGAAATTGGTCAAGTGCTAGTGAAGCTTATTTGGCTGGAGAAGATCTTATTAAAAAAGCTGTAAAACCAGGGCAATGGACAATGAACCTTCTAGGCTTTGGGGAAGTTTTACCTTACCGTGAAAATAAAATGTATCTTAATTATTCTATAGTAGATAAATGGGGTTTACCTACTGTAAATTTTGAAACGGAAATTAAAGAAAATGAAAAATTAATGAGAAAAGACATGGGTGATTCTGCTGCAGAAATGCTTGAAGAATGTGGTTTTAAAGATGTTAAGAAATATGATAATAGATATGCATTGGGTTTAGGTATTCATGAAATGGGTACAGCTAGAATGGGTAAAGATCCAAAAAATTCTGTTTTAAATAAATGGAACCAGGTACATGCATGTAAAAATGTATTTGTTACGGACGGATCATGTATGACATCCTCATCTTGCGTAAACCCATCCATAACATATATGGCTTTAACTGCTAGAGCTGCAAACTATGCTATAAATGAACTAAAAAAGGGAAACTTATAATATAAAATGAAAAGAAGAGAATTATTAAAAAGTACATCTTTATGGGTTTCAGGACTACTTTTAACTCCATCGGCTGTTGTATTAAAATCATGTAATCCTCTAAAAAAAGAAGATAAATGGAAATCAAATTTTTTTTCAAATGATAATGGAAATTTAATATTTGACTTGATTGACACTTTAATTCCAAATACTGAAATTCCAGGAGCAATAGAAGCTAAAGTTCATGAATTTGTAGAATCATATGTTCGTGATGTATATGTAAAAGATAAAAGAGAATGGTTTGTTAAAGAATTATCAAATTTTAATAATAAAATAAAAGAATATTCTTCTAAATCTTTCTTTAATTTAAACTTGACTCAAAAAATAAACACATTAAATGAGATTCAAAAAAAAGAATCTAATAATGATGCTTCATTTTATATGAATTTAAAGAAATTAGTAATTAGAGGTTATTTTAATTCTGAAATAGGAGTTACACAAGCATTAAACTACAGGCCAATTCCAGGAACTTTTAAAAGTTGTATACCTTTAGATGAAGCTGGCGGAAAATTATGGTCATAAATTAATTATTTAATTAAAATATTATGAATAAAACTAATATAACAACGCCCCTTGATAATTTTTATAAATGGGAAAATAAAAAAGGAGATGAAGCTTTTTTAATTCAACCAATAAATGGTAATTATATTACTTACAGCTGGAATGAAGTTGGAAATCAGGCTAGAAAAATTGCAAATAAAATAAACAGTTTGAATCTTAAAAAAAATTCAAAAATTGCCATCATTTCTAAAAACTGTGCTCATTGGATCATTGCTGATCTAGCAATTATGATGAGTGGTCACATATCCGTTCCAATTTATGCTAATGTAAATGCAGAAACTACAAAATATATTTTAAATCATAGTGAATCAAAACTAGTATTCATAGGGAAATTAGAAGAAAGTGATTGGAAAGAAATTAAAGAAGGAATACCCAATAACATTGACAAAATAAATTTTGGATATTATGATTTATCAAATACAGGTGGAATAGAAAAATGGGAAGATGTAATTAATTCAAATTCACCAATAAATGATAGCCCAAAAAGTAATTTAGATGAAGTTTTTTCAATCATTTATACTTCTGGAACAACTGGAATTCCAAAGGGTGTTGTTTTGAAGTTTTATTCAGCTTCACTTGCAACTCAAAACTTAAACAATATTGTTCCTCTAGAAGAATCTGAAAGGTTTTTTTCATATTTACCATTATCTCATATTGCAGAAAGAGCTTTAGTTGAATTCGGTGGTATTTTTTCTGGTGGCACAATAAGTTTTGCCGAATCATTAGATACATTTTCAGATAATTTAAAATACACAAAACCTACAATATTTTTTGGTGTTCCAAGAATATGGACAAAATTTATGTCTGGTATTTTATCAAAGTTTTCTCAAAAGACTATTAGTTTAATTTTATCAATACCTATTCTAAATTCGCTTTTCAAATCTGTAATACAAAAAGCTCTAGGACTTAATAAAGCTAGAATTTGCATTACTGGTGCAGCAGCAATACCCGTTCCTACTCTAGAATGGTATAAAAAATTAGGAATATTGGTTTATGAAGCCTATGGAATGACTGAAAATGCTGCTTGTTCTCATGGTAATTATCCTAATAATATAAAATTTGGATATGTTGGAAAGGCAATGCCTAACACTGATGTAAAAATCACTGAAAAAGGTGAAGTTATTATGAAAAATGGATGTGTTATGGAGGGCTATTACAAAGAACCTGAAAAAACTAGAGAAGTTATCAAAAACGGGTATTTATATACAGGAGATAAAGGGGAAATTGATGAAGATGGTTATTTAAAAATTACTGGTAGAGTTAAAGATATTTTTAAAACCTCAAAAGGAAAATATGTTGCTCCAAACCCAATAGAAATGAAGTTTAGTAAAAATAAAGATATAGAACAAATTTGTGTAGCAGGTATGAATTTAATACAACCAATTGCTTTAATTGTACTTTCAGAAAATGCAAATAGAGATGATAAATTAAGTCTAGAACAAAACTTAATTAAAACATTAGAAAATGTTAATCAAGAAATAAACAAGCATGAACAAATTGAAAAAATTATAATTATGAAAGATACCTGGACTACTGAAAATAATATTTTGACCCCTACTATGAAAATAAAAAGATCAAAACTTGATTCTATTTATGAAAAAGAATATCCCAAATGGTATGAAATGTCTCAAAAAGTGATTTGGGAATAAATTTAAAATTAACTTTTTATCTTTCTTGATTTATTTTTATAACCAATATAAGGATTGTAGCCATTAAGTGATTTTTGATAATTTCCTGAACCGTTATAAACCCTAGTTTTTTTATTTTTCATACAAGATTTTGAACAACACCCCTTAAATAATCTTGCTCCATTTTCAGACATTGACACATGAATATTACATTCTGGATTAGCACAATTTACCATTCTGTCTGATGGTTCACCAGTTATATAACATTTTGAAATTATTGAAGGATTAGATTTATTAATATCAACTGTTAATCTATTATCAAATACATAGCATTTTCCAGCAAAATCATAACCATCTTCTTCTATACCATATTTTATGATTCCCCCATGAAGTTGATACACATTTTTAAAACCATTCTTTAATAAAAAGCCACTTGCTTTTTCACACTTAACCCCACCCGTACAATAAGTAATTATTTTTTTATTTTTATATTTTTTTAATTTATCTGTTTTAATCTGAAATTCTCTAAAATTTTCAATATCTAGTGTAACAGCATTTTTAAATTTCCCAACATTATATTCATAATTAGATCTTATATCTAAAATCACAACATCCTTAGGTTTATTTTTTAGAATAGTTTTAAATTCTCTCGGCTCCATGTACTTACCAGACAATTTATTAGGATCTATATTATTAATTCCAGAGTTTACAATCTCATTTTTTAGTCTCACATTTAATTTATTGAATACATTTTTAGAATGTTTTGCAATCTTAAATTCAACATTTTCAAATCTCTTATCTGAATATATTTTTTTCATGTAATTTTCACAATCATTTTTTTTTCCAGAAATTGTTCCATTTATTCCTTCTTTTGATACAATAACTCTACCTTTTAAATTATTATTTATACAAAAAAGATGGTGGTTTTCTCTAAACTTATTTGGATCAGAAATATTTGTATAACAATAATATAATAGAACAAAATAAGCATCTTTCATAATAAATTATATTTTTTTAATAAAGACTCCATCTTCACTTGAATACTTTTTACTTTATCATTTATTTTGATTTCAAAATTTTCTGAAGAATCAGCATAAATTATATTTCTAGAATTATTTACCAATAACCCACAGTCACTTGTAAAACCTAATTTGCTTATGTTTTCTAAACTACCTCCTTGAGCGCCAATACCAGGTACTAGTAAAAAATAATTTGGAACTAAATTTCTTATTTTAATTATATCTTTTTCATTATTTGCACCTACCACATACATCAAATTTTGATTACTTACCCATTCCTTTGATTTATTTATGACTTCTAAAAAGAAATTATTATATTTTTGGAAATCCTTTGATCCTTGATTGGAGGTTAAGGCTAATAGAATTACCCATTTGTTTTTATATTTTAAATAAGGCTGAATTGAATCATAGCCCATATAAGGTGAAAGAGTAATTGCATCAAAATTCAATGATTCAAAATATGTCTTTGCGTACATTTCAGATGTGTTTCCAATATCACCTCTTTTAGCATCTGCTATTTTGAAAATATTTTCAGGAATATAGTCTAAAGTTTTCTTTAAAGAATTAAATCCTGATGCACCCAAGTATTCATAAAAAGCTAAGTTTGGTTTATAAGCTATAACATAATCAGAAGTAGCATCTATTATTATTTTGTTAAACTCAAAAATTGGATCTTCGTATTTAAGAAGATGTTTTGGGATTTTTTTCAAATCGGAATCTAAACCAACACACAAATAAGATCTTTTTTTCTTAATATTTTTATAGAGATCTCTTTTATTCATAAATTATCTAAAATCAATAATTTCAATATCTGGATATTTCGATGAATCAAAAACAAAAAAATTATCATCAATTTTTTCTTCTTTAAATTCATTTATTTGATAAACGTATTTAGTATTTGATTTATCAAAAACAGAAAAGTTATACATTGAAAATTTAACTTTGTTTATTAGAATTAATATTTTATAATAACTTTTAGATTCATCTTCAGGATACAATTCAATTTTATAATGTTGATTATCCTCATCTAAGTAATTTTGTTCAAATCCATTTTTATATAAATCAAAAACATTATTTAATGAAATTTCTTGATCATCGGGTTCATAAGTAGAAATATTAACTTCATTAAGCTCAGGAATATATGTCCAAACAGTTTCACCATCATTAATAATTTCTTGCCCTTCAATCTTTAAAAGATATTTTTCATCTTTAATTATAATTTTTCCTTCAAAAGAATCTTCAATATTTTCATCTAAATTAATCATCGAATATTGAAATTTTGAAGAGAAACTATTCATGCTTTTATATAAACCACTCATTTTATCTAATATCTGAGTAGCTTTTTTATCATTTTCTTGAGAAAAAGAGCTCTCAAAAAAAGAAAAATTTATTACTAAAACAACTGCAAAAACTAATTTATTCATCAATATGTTTTTTATTAATATACGTAAAATTATTCAAGTTCGTTTAATAGTTTTTCTAAAGAATACTCATCGGGAATTAAAACTTCTCTAGCTTTACTTCCTTCAAATGGGCCTACAATTCCTGCAGATTCTAATTGGTCGATTAATCTTCCTGCTCTATTGTATCCTAATTTAAGTTTTCTTTGGATTAGTGAAGTACTGCCTTGTTGATGTAAAACTAATAGCCTAGCAGCCTCCTCAAATAGAGCATCTCTATCAGATAAATCTACTTCCTTTAAAGATTTTTCATTTTCGTCTATATATTCTGGAAGTTTGTACGCTGACTCATAACCTCTTTGATCACCAATCCAAACACATATATTTTTTATTTCGTCAGTATCAATGAATGGTCCTTGTAATCTTACTAGATCAGATCCACCAGAAAGTAACATATCTCCCATTCCTACTAGTTGTTCAGCCCCGCCAATATCTAAAATAGTTCTAGAATCTACTTTTGATGTAACCCTAAAAGATAGTCTTGCAGGAAAGTTAGCTTTAATAACACCAGTAATAACATTTACAGAAGGTCTTTGAGTAGCAACTACCAAATGTATGCCAATAGCTCTAGCAAGTTGAGCTAACCTTGCTATTGGGTTCTCTATTTCTTTTCCAGCGGTCATCATCAAATCCGCCAACTCATCAATAACTAAAACTATATATGGTAAAAACCTATGGCCTTCATTAGGATTCAGTTTTCTTTTTTCAAATTTTTCATTGTATTCTTTTATGTTTCTTGCTTGTGCATCTTTTAATAAATTGTATCTAACATCCATTTCTATACATAATGAATTTAATGTATGAACAACCTTTTTTGTTTCAGTTATAATGGCTTCTTCACTATCAGGTAGTTTTGCTAAAAAATGTTTTTCAATTTTATTGAATAATGTTAGTTCAACTTTCTTTGGATCAACCAATACAAACTTTAACTGAGATGGATGTTTTTTATATAAAAGTGAAGCTAACATTACATTTAATCCTACCGATTTTCCTTGGCCTGTTGCACCAGCAATCAATATATGAGGCATTTTTGATAAATCAGAAACATAAACTTCATTTGAAATTGTTTTACCCATGATTACAGGCAAATCATAATCACTTTTAACAAATGCTTCAGTTGTCATTACAGATTTCAAATCAACCATTTGTCTGTTCTTGTTTGGAACTTCAATTCCAATAGTTCCTTTACCAGGTATTGGAGCAATAATTCTAATTCCAAGTGCAGACAAACTTAAAGCAATATCATCTTCTAAGTTTTTAATCTTAGAAATCTTAATGCCTGCTTCAGGGACAATCTCATAAAGTGTCACTGTTGGTCCAATAGTAGCTTTAATTTTTGCAATTTCAATTTTAAAATTTTTTAAAGTTTCAACTATTTTATCCTTATTAGACTCTAATTCATCTTTTGAGACTTGAATTTTTTTGTCAGGGTAATCTTTTAGAGAATCTAGTTTCGGGTACTTATAAGAAGATAAATCTAATTTTGGATCATATATGTCAATCTTTGATAATCTTTCAGGATCATCAAATTTTTCAACTTTTAATTCTAAATTATCTGAATTTTCTTCTTCTAAAGATTTATCATCAACTGAAGGAGTTTTTTTTGTATCTATTTTTTCCTTTTTTATATTCAATTCGTCAATACTTTCATCTAAGTCATTTATCTCCTTATCTTTATCAAAATCGTTATTTTCAGTCTCAATATTTTTATCTTCAATGTCTTCATCTTCAATTATTTTTTCTTCAGTTTTATCAGTTTCTATAATAGAATTTTTAGTTTTTAAAAATGAAAAATTAAACAAAGAGATAGGAATAGAAAATGAATATATTTTAAATTGATATATAAGAAAAATAAATAGCAATAGTAATAAAATTAAAGGAGTAGCTAAACCAAATAAATTTTGAAATAATAAAGCTAAATTATGACCAATCTTTCCTGAATAGAATGAAAGAAATTCATTATTCTCTAATATAGTTAAAATAAAGCCCATTAATGAAGTAATCCAGATTATAAAAAAAATACTAAAATATGTGATATAAGAAATGGAAAAATTAAAATCTTTAAATACTAATCTTAAACCAGAAAATAGAAATAAAGGAACTAAAAGGATTGAAGCAATACCAAAGCCCTCATAAATTAAGAAATGAGATATAAAAGCTCCAAAATATCCCAACCAATTCTCAACTTCTGTTCCAGCATCTAACATAGAAACATCTGATACTATAAGATCAAAATCTAATTTTCCTGTGAAATAAAAAGAGATAGAAGAAAAAAGTATAAATATTGAAAAAAATAGAAAAAGTGATCCAAATACTATTTTAACTTTATCCTTAGTGGTTTTTGAATCAGAAATTTGATCATCTAATTCTTCATTACTATAAAAACTATCAGACATTGTTTTTTTTTTACAAATTAAACAAATAGATTAATTTTTTGACAATTCATTTGCCATAATTTTATTCATTCTTTTAACTAAACTTGGTCCTTCATAAACCCATCCTGTATAAACCTGAACTAAAGAAGCTCCTGCATTAAATTTATCAATCATAGTTTTATAATCAGAAATACCACCTACGCCTATAATTGGTAATTTAGCATTTGTTTTTTTTGAAATATATTTAATAATATCGGTAGATTTTTTGTGTATTCTTTTTCCACTAATTCCTCCTTCTTCAAAATATTTAGAATTAGATAGAATACTTTTATCAATTGAAGTATTTGTTGCTACAATACCATTAATTTTTGATTTTTTAACAACAGTGATGATATCATCAATTTCATTTAAAGAACAATCTGGAGAAATTTTTAACAAAATTGGTTTTTTAATTTTATGTTTTTTATTTTCCTTTTGTAAATTATTTAATAAATTAAATAATAGATTTTTGTTTTGTAATTTCCTTAATTCAGGAGTGTTTGGAGAACTGACATTAATCACAAAATAATCAACCAAGTGGAAAAGTTTTTTAAAACAAAATAGATAATCTTTCCATGCATCCTCATTTAAAGTATCTTTATTTTTTCCAATATTAGCTCCAATAATACAATCTGTATTTAAATTTACTAATCGTTTTGCAATTATTTCAACACCATCATTATTAAAGCCCATTCTGTTAATTAATGATTGTTCACTATTTAATCTAAATAACCTTGGTTTCTTATTCCCATTTTGAGGTTTAGGGGTAACAGTTCCAATTTCAATATGACCAAAACCAAATAATGAAAGTTCTTTAATCAAAAGTGCATTTTTATCGAATCCAGCAGCTAAGCCAATACTATTTTTAAAATTTAAATTGAACATTTTTTTATGTAAACTTTTATTATTGTAAGAAAAATAAATTTTTAAAACAGAAGTCATAAAGGGAACCTTGCAAATTATCTTAATAAGATAAAATGATAAATTATGTATAAATTCAGGAGGAAATAAAAAGAGTAAAGGCCTAATTACTAACTTGTACATAATGCAAATATAATTCCATTAACTCCTAGGATGAAATTCTTTTATAACTTGCTTTAAATATTCTCTATCAAGATGGGTATAAATTTCAGTTGTTGTGATAGATTCGTGACCTAACATTTCTTGAACTGCTCTTAAATCTGCACCTCCTTCTATCAAATGAGTAGCGAAAGAATGTCTAAATGTATGCGGACTAACATTTTTATTTGATAAAGACTTTTTTGATATTTGCTTGACAATTAAAAATATCATTTCTCTTGAAAGTTTTCTGCCATATCTATTAAGAAATAAAAACCCTTCATTGCCCTTTTTAATTTTTTTAAATTTTCTATATTCATTTTTATAAATATTAATATGCTTTATTGCATGTTTACCTATAGGAACTAATCTTTCTTTTGATCCTTTTCCAATAACTTTAATAAAACCAACATCTAAAAAAAGATTTTGAATAGATAAATTAATTAATTCTGATGCTCTTAAACCTGAGCTATACAGAGTTTCAATTATTGCTCTATTTCTTACTCCCTCCATATTAGATAAATCAATGCTCCCTAACAAAATATTAATATCATCAAGAGATAATACTTCAGGGAGTTTTCTTTTTAATTTTGGTGATTCAATTAAATCCATAGGATCTTTAGAAATTTTTTCTTCTAAAATGAGAAATTTAAAAAAAGATTTTAATCCTGATACTATTCTAGCTTGAGAAAAAGATGAAATACCTAATTCATTTAAATATTCTAGAAAATCATTGATTATAACTATATCTATCTTGTTAGGATCTGATTTAATTTTTTTTATTTCAATAAAACTTTTTAATTTTTTTACATCATTCAAATACGCAGAAATTGAGTTTTCTGACAAAGATCTTTCTAATTTTAGATAAGAATAATAATCATTTAAATAAAATTTCCACATTGTTTTATCATTATTTTATAAATTTATCAGATGAAATTAATAATTATTAATGGTCCTAATCTAAACCTTTTAGGGGTTAGAGAAAAAAAAATTTATGGAAATAAATCTTTTGAATCTTTTTTTGATGAACTTCAATCAAAGTACAGTGATATTTCCCTTGAACAATATCAATCAAATCATGAAGGGGAAATTATTGAAAAAATACAAGAAGTTGGGTTTTCTTATGATGGAATTATTATAAATGCTGGTGGTTTTACACATACTTCAATAGCAATTAGAGATGCAATATCTTCAATTACTAGTCCTTGCCTTGAAGTACATATATCAAACATTTTATCTAGAGAAGAGTTTAGACAAAATAGTTATTTATCAGAAGTTTCAGTGGGAATTATTTCAGGCCTAGGAATAAAAGGGTATGAATTGGCTATTCAATATTTTATATCAAAGTAAAATTTAAATGATAAAAATTTATACAGATGGATCAAGTAGAGGTAATCCAGGACCTGGTGGATATGGAGTAGTATTAATTTACAAAAACAATAGAAAAGAAATAAGTCAAGGATACAAAAACACAACAAACAATAGAATGGAGCTACTTGCTGTAATTAAAGCATTAGAAGCTCTAAATGAAAATGATTTACAAATCAAAATATTTTCAGACTCAAAATATGTTGTAGAATCAATTGAAAAAGGATGGTTATGGAATTGGGAAAAAAAAAAATTTAAAAAAAAAATGAATGTTGATCTATGGAAAAAATTTATACCATTATATAAAAAATATAAGATAAAATTTGAATGGGTAAAAGGACATAATGGATTAAAAGAAAATGAGAGATGTGATTTACTTGCAAATCTAGCAGCAGAAAAAAAAGATCTTATAATTGATAGAGGATATGAAGAAGTCTATTCTAAAGATAAGCTTGTATAAAGTGCAGCACCTATTATTCCAGCATCATTTTCTAATTTTGCTGGTAATATTTTTGATCTTGATTTGAGCAAAGAATTATATTCACTAAAATTTTTACTTATTCCTCCACCAAAAATAATTAAATCCGGTGATATTAAATCTTCAACATATTTAATGTATTCATTAAATCTAGAACACCAATCATTTATTGAAAGGTCTAATTCTTTTCTTACTAAATTAGAAGCATATTTTTCTGCACAATCACCGTACATCTTCAAATGACCAAATTCAATATTAGGAATCAATTTACCATCAATAAATATTGATGTACCTAGTCCAGTTCCAACTGTAATCATTAGAACTTTACCTTTTTTATTTTTACCAGAACCATATTTCATTTCGGCCAAACCCGCTGCATCAGCATCATTTAAAACAAAAGACTCACATCCTGTCTTTCTTGAAATTCTTTTGCTAACATCAACTCCAACCCATTTATTACTAACATTTGCTGCGGTTATAATTTTATTTTTCATTACAATTCCTGGAAAACCACATCCAACATACTTATTCCAATCCAATTCTTTAATTATGTTTTTTTTTATTTTTTTTATAACCTTTTTAGGAGAAGATGGTGATGGTGTTTCAAATCTTATTTTTTGAGAAATTAATTTTCCTGACTTTGTATTAACAATACCTCCTTTAATACCTGAACCTCCAATATCTATTCCTAAAATTTTCATTTATTTAACTATTCTTAACTTAGCGAAACTCAATAATAATGTTTTTTCACCTACCAATTTGAAATTTACAATTGCTTTTTGATGATTTTGAGTTTTATCGATGCTTTTAATTAAACCATAACCAAACTTTTTATGTTCAATTTTCATACCTTCTTTTAAATGATTTAAATCACTTTCAACAAAATTTTCAGAAGGAGCATGAATTGTATTACTTTCAATTTTATTTTTTTTATCTGAAATTAAATTTTTAACAAAACTTCTATTTTTAACTTCTCCAATTGAATTTTCAATATGATTCTTATCCATTTCATCAATAAATCTACTTGGTTGACATTCCTTAAGAATTCCATATCTATATCTTGTATTTGAATAAGTCAAATATAATTTTTTCATAGCTCTTGTGATAGCAACATAAAATAATCTTCTTTCTTCTTCAAGATCATTTCTAGAACTTAACATCATTTGAGAAGGAAATAAATCTTCCTCCATACCAACAATAAAAACAACTTCAAATTCTAATCCTTTTGCCATATGAACAGTCATTAGTGACACATAATTTTCATTATTATTTTCAGAGTCTTGGTCAGTTAGTAATGCAATTTCTTGAAGAAAAGAATCTATAGATGATTCCTTATTGTCTGTATCAATATATTCTTTTATAGAATTAAGAAGTTCTTGGATATTTTCATATTTATTTAAACCTTCAATAGTTTTATCATCATAAAACTCTTTTGTTAAGCCAGATAAAGAACAAATATGAGAGGCTGAAGTATAAGCATCATTATTTTGAGAATAAATAATGAAACCTTTTATCAAATCAGAAAAACTTTCCAATTGAGTTGAAATTCTTGAATTAAAATATTTTTTAGCATCTAAAATAACATCCCATATTTTAATATCATTTTCATTAGCAATCAAAATGATTTTTTCTAAAGTATTTTTTCCAATACCTCTTCTAGGAAAATTTATTATTCTTCTCAAAGATTGTTCATCATTTTGATTAATTGTAAATCTTAAATATGCTATTAAATCTTTTACTTCTTTTCTTTGATAAAATGATATTCCACCATAAACCTTATATTCAATACCAATTCTTCTTAATGCCTCTTCTATTGATCTTGATTGACTATTTGTACGATATAATACTGCAAAGTTTGAATTTAAATAATGATTTTTATTTTTTTCTTCAAAAATTAATGAAGCAACCATTTTTCCTTCCTGGTTATCCGAAAATGATTTTTTTATAGAAATTAATTCTCCCTCTTCATTATCAGTCCATATACTTTTACTTATTTTAGATGTATTATTATTTATGATTGAATTAGCCGCTCCAACTATATTTTTTGTTGATCTATAATTTTGTTCTAATTTTATTAAATTAAGTTCTGAATAGTCTTTTTCAAAGTTTAAGATGTTATTTATATCAGCTCCTCTAAATGCATAAATGCTTTGAGCATCATCTCCAACAACACAAATATTTCTTTTGACGGCAGATAGTTTTTTTGTTATCAAGTATTGTGAAAAGTTTGTATCTTGAAATTCATCAATCAAAACATAATTAAACCTTTGTTGGTATTTATTTAATACATCAATATGTTCCTTAAATAAAATATTTGTGTTAAATAATAAATCATCAAAATCCATTGCTTGAGATTTAAAACATCTTTTGACATATTCTTTATAGATAATTCCTATGTTAGGTCTTAGTGATGATATATCTTCCTCTTGAATAATTTTATTATTCAGATATTCATTAAAAGAAATTAATTTGTTTTTCGCGTTCGATATTCTGTTATATACATAGTTTTCTTTATAAAGTTTATTGTCATATCCTAATTCTTGAACTATACTCTTGATTAAAGATTTAGAATCTTGGGTATCGTAAATTGTAAAATTTGAGGGATATCCAATTTTATTTCCTTCAGCTCTTAAAATTCTAGCGAAAACTGAATGAAAAGTTCCCATCCATAAGTTTCTTGCATCAGTACCAACTACTTGTTCAATTCTATCCTTCATTTCATTCGATGCCTTGTTTGTAAATGTTAAAGCTAAAATTGAAAAAGGATCAATATTATGTTTTTTAATTAAATGAGCAATTCTATATGTTAAAACTCTAGTTTTTCCTGAGCCAGCACCTGCAATAACTAAACAAGGCCCTTCAACATTTAAAACAGCATCTTTTTGGGATTTATTTAAGTGATTTATATAATCCATAATTTATTTACTAAATAAGTAAAGGAATCTAATACATAATTAAAAAAAAAATTACTTAGTTTTGGAAAAAGTTTTAAAAAATGGAATATAATACAACAAGAGAAAAACTAGTTTTAAGAGAGTATGGGAGAAATTTTCATAAATTAATTGATCATGTTAAAAGTATCAAAGTAAAAGAAAAGAGATCAGATCTATCAAAATTGCTAGTTAAACTTATGAATATGGCTCATCCAGAGTTAAAAAGTCAAAATGAAATAGAACAAAAACTATGGGATGACTTGCATATCATGTCAAACTTTGAACTAGATGTTGATAGTCCTTATCCTTTGCCAGAAATTGATAAGTCACAAGGTATTAAAAAACTAGAGTACCCCAAAAATATTATTAGATTCAGACATTACGGAAAAAAAATAGAGCTATTAATAGAAGAAGCATGTAAGATTAAAGATTCAAAAGAAAGAGAATCAGCAATAATTCATATAGGAAAAATAATGAAATCATTTTTTGGAATGTGGAATAAAGAAACTATTGATAATAAAGTTATTATTGATAATATTAAAGAACTTTCAAATGGTAAACTAGATATTGATATAAAAAAAGTTGAAGAACTTAATCTATTTTATAAAAACACAAGAGAAAGAGGATCAAAATCTTATCAAAGAAAGTTTTCAAGACCAAAAACCATGAAACCTTTTAGAAGAAGAAGAGGGTAATGGATTCATTTAGAATTTTAGGGGGTAAAAAATTAGGAGGAGAAATTATACCTCAAGGAGCCAAAAATGAAGCTCTTCAAATAATTTGTGCTACTCTACTAACATCTGATAAAATTACTATCAATAATGTACCTGATATTAAAGATGTAATGATGTTAATTGAACTCTTAAAAGAGCTAGGTGTTCAAGTTGAAAAAAATTCTAAAAACTCTTTTTCTTTTTCATCAACTAAAATAAATCTTTCGTATTTAAATTCTAATAATTTTTTTGATAAAGCTTCAAAAATTCGAGGTTCTATTATGTTAGTTGGGCCACTTCTTGCAAGATTTAAAGTTGCTTCATTTCCAAAACCTGGAGGGGATAAAATTGGTAGAAGAAGAATAGATACGCATTTAAATGGATTAAAAGAATTAGGAGCAAGGTTTAGTTATAACAGTAAAAATTTCTCTTATAAAATTTCAACAAAAAAATTAATAGGAAAGTATATTTTACTTGATGAAGCTTCCGTGACTGGAACTGCAAACATCATTATGGCATCGGTTTTAGCTGAAGATACTACGACAATTTATAATGCTGCTTGTGAACCATATGTTCAACAACTTTGTTTAATGATCAATTCAATGGGAGGAAAAATATCTGGTATTGGATCAAATATGATTAAGATAACAGGAGTTAAAGAACTTAAAGGAACAACTCATGAAATCTTACCTGATATGATTGAAATTGGTAGTTTCATTGGGTTAGCTGCAATGACAGGGTCAGAAATAACTATTAAAAATGCATCTATTAAAAATTTAGGAATAATTCCTGATACATTTAGAAGGATAGGAATTGATATGAAATTTAAAAATGATGATATTTTAATTCCAAGTCAAGAAAATTATGAAATAGAGTCATTTATTGATGGTTCAATTATGACAATTTCCGATGCAATATGGCCAGGTTTTTCTCCTGACTTATTAAGCATAGCACTTGTTACTTCAATTCAGGCAAAAGGCACGGTTTTAATACATCAAAAAATGTTTGAAAGTAGACTTTTTTTTGTTGATAAACTCATTGAAATGGGGGCTCAAATTATTCTTTGTGATCCTCATAGGGCTACAGTTATAGGGCTAAACAGAAAACACCCTCTTAAAGGCATAAGAATGTCTTCACCAGATATAAGAGCAGGAGTTTCTTTATTAATTGCTGCACTTTCTGCCGAAGGTGAAAGCATTATAGATAATGTTAATCAAATTGATAGAGGTTATAGTGATATTGAAAATAGGTTAAAAAACCTTGGAGCAGATATTGAAAGAATTTAATTAAATTCTTTTTGTAAGTTTTTCATTGCATGTAATGGACTTTGAGTTATAAATAAATCTGTAATCCAGACAGGAATTCCTTGAATATCAGAATTAGATTGCAGAGAAACTTTAGTTTTAAATTTATCTAAATACTCAAGTGTCCAAATAGAATTTGAATTTATAATTCTTTTATAGTTATCATTATTAGGAATAAAATTTGGTTGGGATTGCAATTCAATTTTAATAATTTTTTTTTCTTTTATATTAGAAACTTCCATTATTAAGTCTCTATCTTCTAAGGGCCAATTCATATTTATCGTAAAATATACATGAAAAGTTTTATCATTAACGGGTGATATAATTTTACTTGATTTTATTTTATACATCCATTGATTTGCTTTGTTAAAATCCATAATAAATAAAAAAACACTATCCATATTTGTATTTAATATAGTCTCCCCTAAAAATTCTTTTATACCATTATTTAAACTTCTTGTAAAAACTTTAACATTATCTTGATTTTTTTTCAATTCCCAATCACTTAAGTTTTGATAAAAAAATGAAATTAATGTTATAACCACTGAAAAAATTAAATTCATTATATATAAATTTCTTTTGAATGAAATTTTATTAATTTGATCAAAATTATAACTTAGTCAATAAATATTTGATAAATAATCAAAAAGTTGATGAATATAATATCAAAGTTTCTTTTAATTATATTTTTATTTTTATTATTTCAAACAAAAAGCTATAGTCAAGCTTCTGTAGATTCAACTGAAATTACTATAGATAGTGTTACAACTAAGGTTGAAATATTTGAAGATAAAATATCAAATTCTGAAATCTCATTCATAATAGATCAGATAAAAATAAATAATAAATCAATAAATGTTGAACCTAAAAATAAAGAAAGGTATAATGTAAATCTAAATGAAAGAGATACTTTAGAAATAGCATTATCAATTGACTCTAATGATGAAATTATTTTTAATTATTTTTTTAACGACAATCAAAATTATAGGGTTTTAAATAATGGAAAAATAGTTTATGATAAAGCATCAAAAAAAATATATTTTGATTTCATACCTGATAATAATCAAGCTTTAAATAAATTCATTACTTGGAATCTCTTTGCAAATAATTTATCTGGAGAAATTGGTAAATATAATCTAACAATTGAAATAACCAATTTAGATTATCCTCCTAAAATTTTAAACAAACAAATAGATAAAATCATTAGAGAAAAATACAATTTTGTTTATATACCTATAATATCTGATGGGGATAATGGAGTCTTGTTTTCTCTAGATACAGATGCGCCAATCAACGAATTTAATCCTATTGATGGTAAAATTAGTTGGACTATTGATCCCAATCAAATTAAAGTTTTGGAAAAAACTTTCTCTTTTGTTATGAAGGTATATAAAAAAAATAATCCAGAAAAATTTGATACTGATACTTTTAAAATCATTTATTCAGAAAAAAATTATGCTCCTATTTTTGGTAAAACTTCTAAATGGGTAGTGGAAGAAGGTAAATATCATGAATATAAGATTCCAGTAGAAGATCCAAATGTTAATGACTCATTTGTAATTGAAAATGTTGGAGCACAATTTCCTAGAGATATGATTCTTGATAGTAAAAATAAAATGATTAAGTTCCGTCCTGATTATGAACATGTGACAAAATCTAATGGATCCCAAAATTATAATTTACAATTAAAAGCTACTGATATATCAGGCCTTTCATCTCAGAGTACATTGGAAGTAGTTGTTTTAAATTCATTAAATCCAGAAAAAGTTCAAGAAAAAATCAATATTCTATTAAAAGAACTTACTAACCAACAAAATGAACTTGATGGTATCAATGAAAATTTAAAATGGATAGAAGCTAAATCGAAAAATAATAGAAAAATTAGAACTTTTTCAGCTGCAGCAATAACCTTTTTAGGAGGTGTAGTAGGAGTTTTAGCTTCAAATTCAGAAGTTTCTAGAAAAGGATTTAGACTAGCAGGACCAATTATTGGGGCAAGTGGAGCTGTCTTATCTGTATTTAATGAAGTCTTATCTGGAGAAGATAATGAAATTAAAAATCTACTTCAAGAAACTATTAAACTTCAGTCTAACGTAATAGCAAAATATGACAGATTAAAATATTTTAAAGACTCAAAAAATAATACTGATTTTGAAAATCAAGAAGTTGATTTACTTATAAGAACAATTGAAAATGATAGAGAATCATTAAATAAAAACTTATTTACTATTTCTGAAAACTATAAAAGAATTATTTCGGAGAAAAGAATAAAAAATATACTTCTAAAAAAATGAATCCCTTCAAATTATTTATTTTTTTATTTCTCTTATCGTCTTGCTCATCTGTAAGTGATGAAGAAAGAATGGAAGAAATAAATGTTGCACTAAACTTTGAGAATTTTGGTGATACATACCTAAAGATGAATCAATATTTCGATACTAAAGAAATATATAATTCTGATGAAATCTTCGTTTTTCCTAAAAGAGAAGAGGTTGAACTTCCTAAAGAGTTTGAATACAACGATAACATATTCAACACAAAAAAGTATCTAGATTCTTCTTATACGCAAGGTTTCCTTGTCTTATACAATGATAGTATATCTCATGAATCCTATTATTTAGGACAAAAAAAAGATACAAGACATATTTCCTGGTCTGTAGCTAAATCATTTGTTTCTGCACTTATGGGAATTTCTATTGAAGAAGGTTACATAAAAAGTATTGAGGATAATGTAGAAAAATATCTTCCAGAGCTAAGTTCTTCAGGGTATAGTGGAGTAAAAATACGAGAGCTATTAGAAATGTCTAGTGGCATTAAATTTGATGAAACTTATTCAGATTCACTTTCTGATATTAACAGATATTGGATAGGATTTGTGCTTGGTGATTCTCAAGATAAATTTGCTGCAACACTAAAAAATGATATTACTCCAGGAACATTTAATCATTATGTAAGTATCAATACTCATATTCTTGGAATGATTATAGTTAGAACAACCGGAAAATCTTTAACTGAATATTTAGAAGAAAAAATATGGAAAAAAATAGGTATGGAACATAATGGTTACTGGTTAGTCGACGGTTATGGTATGGAAATGGCACTTGGTGGTCTAAATGCTACTGTAAGGGATTATGCGAAAATGGGAAAATTATTTTTAGACAGTGGAAGGTGGAAAGGGAAACAAATCGTTCCTGAAGAATGGGTATTGGAATCAACTTCAATTAATGCAGAACATTTGGAGGCCGAAAGCAATAATTCCGCACACCTAAATATAGGCTATGGGTATCAATGGTGGATACCTGGAACTTCTAAAAAATATGGCGATGAAGAAGAATTTATGGCAATAGGTATTTATAACCAATTTATTTATGTTAATCGTACAACAAATACAGTAATTATAAAAACATCCGCTAACAGAAATTATTATGACCGCTTTAACAATCCTTATGCAGGTAAACATGGAGCAATAGAATTATTTCGAGAAATAGCTCACATGCATGAATAGTATTAAAATTAACTTTAGTTCTTTACCATATAACCCTTACTAGGATCAATTTTTCCTTTCAAAGATTTTAAATAAAGTTCATGAAGTTCTTTTGGATCATTACAATATTCTAGTTTTATGTAATTCTTAATTTTCATAATAAATTCTTTCAATAAGTCGTCAGCCAGCAAGGTAGTTCTTTTAACTCCCATTTCTCTATATCTTTTTTCAGCATGATTTGGAGCAAAGAAAAATTTAGAATTAGGAATAGATTTAAAATTAGTTTTAGAAGACCAATCTGCTAATCCAATCAAACTCACATGTTTTAATTCCTCTCCTAAATGATCAGATAGCTTTTTTAGATAGTCAGAGTTACCTGCAAAATCAACTATTACTGATTTTGATCTTTTGAGATTTTCTTCTGCATTATTATAAGATAAAACGGTATCAAAAAATTTAATTTCTGAAACAAATTGCATGTTTTTTTCTGAGGTAATAGCTATTATCTTTTTCTTGTCTTTTGATTTATATTTTGATAATAAAAATGCTAAAGATAAAGCTGTTTTAGATGATGCACTTGTGAGAATTATTTGATCACAGTCAAAAAACTTTTCATCTTTCAAGAAAAAATAATTCAAAAATGAAGTTAAAAATAAAGGTTTTATTAAAGGATGATATTCTACTGATTTATCTACATGATTTGAAATTTTTAAATAATGATTGTATACTGAAGGAAGTTTTCTTCTATGATTAGAATCATCGATAAAACCGAAGTCATTTTCCTTTTTTGGTATCACTTTTAAGTATCTACTCATAGGAAAATACCCATAAAACTTGTCTCCCTCTAAAATATTTTTACTTTTAGAAGAGGTAACATTTGCAAAACCCCAAACAGGAATAATGCCAAAAGGTTCCTCAGCTGGAAAGAAATTCCAATAACCCAAAGTATCCCCAATAACTCCATAGGTTATGTTATTTGAAGTAAAAGCATATCTTTCAATCTCTAATATAACTTCATTTTCTTTTGAAATAGGAATGTTTTCCTCTGAAAAAGTAGTTTCAAAAAGATCATACTTATTTACTAGAAAAGTCGAGTTTTGTCTATTCATAAATTATGTATTATAGAATCCAATTTAACGATATAATTTTAAATAGATTTAGCTTTCTCTAATTCAAGAACTCTCTCTTTTAACTCATCGATAACTTCCTGTTGCTTTTCAAGCTCGTCTATT
>CABZXU010000012.1 GCA_902529805.1 uncultured Marinoscillum sp. | reverse complement strand
AATTTTTGATAAATCAGAAATTACAATAGGTACATTTTCTCCTCCAATATTTTGAATTCTTTTTGATTCTCTTTTTTCGTATTGAAATGGTGAAAAAACAATGTTTTTTGGAATTTTTATCTTTTCGTGGTTTTTCCTAGTTTTATATCTATCAACCAAAATTTTTGCTATTGGAGGTTCAAATTCTGGTGGTTCAGTAAGCGAAACTCTTACAGTATCACCTATTCCATCATCAAGTAATGTTCCAATACCTATAGCAGATTTAATTCTTCCGTCCTCTCCTTCTCCAGCCTCAGTAACACCCAAATGAAGTGGATAGTTTTTTAAATTAGAATTATCCATTTTTTCAACAAGCAGTCTATAAGCATGGACCATTACTAAAGGATTACTTGCTTTCATTGATAAAACAATATTATAAAACTTATGATCTTCACATATTCTAAGATATTCTAAAGCTGACTCTACCATACCTAATGGTGTATCACCAAATCTACTCATTATTCTATCAGATAAAGAACCATGATTAGTTCCAATTCTCATAGCAGTACCATTAGTTTTACATATTTTAATTAGTGGAGAAACTCTTTCATAAATTCTTTCAATCTCAGTATTATAGGAATCATCATCATATTCAATATTTTTAAAACTTTTTTTGTCAGCAAAATTTCCAGGATTTATTCTAACCTTTTCAACTATTTGAGCAGCAATTTCAGCTGCATTTGGAGTGAAATGAATATCTGCAATCAATGGGACATTAAATCCCCTTTTTTTTAATTCTTTTTTTATGTTTTGTAAATTTTTTGCTTCATTAATACTTGGAGCAGTAATTCTTATATATTCCGAACCAGAATTAATCATTCTTATTGCTTCTTCAACAGTTGCATTGGTATTCATTGTATCAGAAGTAGTCATTGATTGAATCCTAATAGGATTATCACCTCCAATTACAGAATCACCAATAGAAACAGGAAAAGATTTTCTTCTTTTATAATTGAATAGATAATTATTATAGATATTGTTCAATTTTTAAAATTAAATATCACCAAGTTGAGGCCTAATGATAATTTCTTCAACAGTGGAGCCACTAGACATATTATAAATAGAAAATATTGATTCTGCTATATCATTGGGTTGTACAAAACGATTTTTGTCAAATTCTGAACCATCCCAACTAGATGTTAATGTTGCTCCTGGAAGAACGGATGTTACTTTTATTCCTTTATCTTTCAATTCTTCTCTTAAACATAAACTCATACCATATAAAGCAAACTTCGAAACACAATATGATCCACCATTACTGTAAGCAATTTTACTAGCTATTGAGCAAATATTAAATATATGACCTTTTTTTCTAGATAACATAGATGGAATTAAACCCCTACTTATATGATAGTTCGAATATAGATTAGTATTGATCATTCTTTTCAAAATACCCTCATCCTCATTATAAATTTTTCCAGGTGAAAAAATACCTACATTATTCACTAATAAATCTAAATTTCTTTTAAAAGATTTAACATAATCAATAAAATTTTGGCATTCTTTTTCTTTTGAAAGGTCTGACTGAATAAAATTAACCGAAACAGATTTAGATTCTTTATTTACATCTTCTTTTAACTTAGATAAATCATCTAAATTTCTTGAACAAGTAATTATATCAAAGTTCATTTTTGCAAACTTTAAAATAATTGATCTTCCAATTCCTTTAGATCCACCGGTAATTACTAACAATTTATTTTTCATTAATTTAAATTATGATAATTATTTACGAAATTGTAAAACATTGTTTAAAAATATATCAAATAAATGAAAAATTTTGGAAAATATATCATCTTTATTTCCTCACTTTTTCAAAGAAGAGAGTCATTTAAAACTTATTTTAACCTATCCATTAATGAATGCATTAAGATTGGATATGAAAGCTTATTTATAGTAGCAATAGTTTCGATATTTATGGGAGCTGTAACAACATTACAAACAGCATTTAATCTTGTAGGACCCTTGATACCTGATTATGTAATTTCATTAGTAGTTAGAGACATGACATTACTAGAATTATCTCCAACAATAATCGCAATTGTTTTTGCCGGAAAAGTAGGATCAAATATAGCTGGAGAGCTTGGAACAATGAGAATTACAGAACAAATAGATGCTCTTGAAGTAATGGGAATCAATTCAAGTTCATACCTTGTTTTACCTAAAATAATTGCATCTATTTTAATGTATCCAATTTTAGTTGTTATGTCAGCATTTCTTGCAATTTTAGGAGGTTATATTGCAGGAACAATATCTGAAGTTATAGCAGGAGCAGAATATATTTATGGATTAAGATATGAATTTAACCCCTTTAATATTCCATTTGCTTTGATTAAATCATATGTTTTTGCTTTTCTAGTTGCATCTATTTCATCTTTTCAGGGTTATTATACTGAAGGAGGTGCTTTAGAAGTTGGAAAATCAAGTACCCAAGCTGTAACTAAAAGCTGCATTGCTATTTTGATTGCCGATTATCTTTTAGCACAAATTTTATTATAGTATGATAGAAATAAAAAATATAAATAAATCATTTAATAAAAAACAAGTCTTATTTGATATATCTGGACAATTTGAAAAAGGTAAAACAAATCTAATCATTGGCGCAAGTGGAACAGGAAAAAGTGTACTATTAAAATGTTTAGTTGGCCTTTTAAAACCAGACAAAGGAAATGTTCTATTCAATGATAGAGACTTCACAAATGGTTCTAAAAAACTAATTACAGAATTAAGAAGAGAAATTGGTATGTTATTCCAAGGTGGAGCTTTATTTGACTCAAAAAATGTAGAAGAAAATGTAATGTTTCCACTAAACATTTTAAGTAAATTAAATAAAGATAAAAAACTAGAAAGAGTAAACCATTGTTTAAAACTTGTTGGATTAGAAAATATCAATAATAAAATGCCTTCGGAGTTAAGTGGAGGTATGAAAAAAAGAGTTGGAATTGCTAGAGCTATAGTTAACAATTCTAAATATTTATTCTGTGATGAACCAAATTCTGGATTGGATCCTCTAACTGCTATAAAAATAGATAATTTAATTCAAAAACTTACTCATGAACTAAAAACTACAACTATTGTTGTTACTCATGATATGAATTCAGTTATGGAAATAGGAGAAAAAATTATGTTTATACATAAAGGAAAAAAATTATGGCAAGGAAATAATAAAAATATTTTTAACAGTAAGGTTAAAGAATTGAATGAATTTATTTTTTCAAATAAACTTATGAAAAAACTTAAATCTTAATTGTGAATAGATGCCACTCTTTCTGATATTTTATTTCTGATTTCAAGATTTTTTTGATCTTTTTTACTCCTAAAGTACCATAAAAGTCCTCCTGCTATTAACAAAAAATAAGTAGAAGTAAATAAATAAATAATGCCAAAATTAATACCAGAAGAAATACCTTCATTACCAGCACTTATTTCACTTTGAACTATACTCTTACACATCGAACATCCTTGAGAGTTCAATTCAAAATTTAAAGTAAGTATTAAAACAGAAATAAATAAAAATTTTAAATGCATAATCACTTTTTCATACGAAAATTAATAATTAATGTTCAAAAATTAATAAAAAGGACTTATCATTAAATATACAACCACACCAGACACTGATACATATAACCATATCGGAAAAGTATATTTTACAACTTTTTTATGTTTATTTATTTGATTAGTTAAAGCAAAATAAAATGCAAACAAAACAAATGGTACAACCACGATAGAAAGTAAAATATGTGATATTAAAGTTGGATAATATATATATGCAAGATTTCCTTGATAAGAAGTACTTTCTACTGAAGAATGATATATTATATAAGAAACTAAAAAAATAGAGCCAAAAATAAAAGACAATGTGTTTAGTGATTGATGTAATTTCACATCCTTCTTTACTTTAATTACATAAAAAGAAAATATAAGAAAAATTGAAGTTAAAGTATTAATAATAGCATTAAAATGAGGGAGCTTAGATGTCCAATCTCCAAAAATTAAAATTTTACTAGGCATAAATAATAAAATAGCAACTACAATAGGAACTATTATTGAGACTGAAATAATTAAATTTTTATATATACTTTCATTTTTCATATAGACATTAATATTTTAAGTTCAGCGGATAGTCTTTCAAATTCCTCTTCAGAATTACTTTCATAATAACCTCTTATTCTTCCAAATTTATCAATTAAAATTAAGGATGAAAAGTTGATGTCATATAAAAACTTACAAGAAACATATTTAATTAATTCAGGTTTATTTAGCATTAATGTTTTCCGATCATTATCGAGTCTAAAGGATGTTATTGAGTATACATTTAAAATAAAATTATTATTTAATAATCTTTCTAACTCGTTATTAATAAAATTTTGATTTTCATTATCTAATCTAATATCTATAAGTACAAAATTCTCTCCTATTTTAAAAATACTATCAGATTTTACATAAAATGGGAATTCAACTTTTGACGAACAAAAAGAATAATTCCCAACACTTTCTTCATGAAAAATTGGAACTTCATAATTATTTTTACCAAAGAAATGAAGGAAAAAACTTATAATTAATGGAATGATTATTGAAATTGATAAAACAAACCATTTTAAACTAGGTTTCATTAAGAATATATTGCTTGATAAATCGCATCAGCTTGAATTACCATAGCACCTAATAACCACATTACAAAAACTGTTGGAATTAAGATAGTCCACATTAAAGATTTTTTCTCGTGAGCAAGATGCATAAATTCTCCGACGATATATCCAGCCTTTATAAAAGTCATCCCAATAAATAACAAAAGTTTAAAGTCTTTCCATGATTCTGGAAACTGAAGGGCAACATAAAATTCCGCTGCAGTTACAACACCTAGGATTATAGCAACTTTCCAAATTTTCCAAATTTTGGATTTGTCTGCTGGTTTAGGTGTTACAAATGAACTTTCTGGCTCTAACATAAAATTAAATTAAATAAAAAAAGGTAAATACAAAAACCCATACTAAATCGACAAAATGCCAATATAAACCAACCTTTTCAACCATTTCATAATGGCCTCTTTTCTCATATATACCAACGGT
This sequence comes from uncultured Marinoscillum sp., assembly GCA_902529805.1. GTDB lineage: Bacteria > Bacteroidota > Bacteroidia > Cytophagales > MED-G16. Next base: position 42,528 of record CABZXU010000012.1, on the reverse strand, counting down.
TGTTTGATAAAAAATTAAAAAATTTAAAGCAACGCCAGAAAATACATGAAATCCATGAAATCCTGTTATGAAAAAGAAAAATGCCGCAAAGTCAGGAGGACCATATTGATTTATCTGCAAATTTGCACCGTAAATAATAGAACCATCTAATAATCTACTTCCCAGATCAGTTCCATGAATAAAATGCGACCATTCCCAAGCTTGACATCCTAAAAAAGTAAATCCACCTACAATAGTCCATAGCATCCATTTTTCAACTCCTTTCCTATCCATTCTATGTCCAGCTTCAACAGCTAGTACCATCGTAACACTACTAAGTATTAAAATAAATGTCATTAATCCAACAAAAACTAGTGGTAACTCAACTCCATGAAAAAATGGAAATGCTTCAAAAACTTTTTCTGGGACAGGCCAATATGATTGAGAAAAATTAAACTCAGATAAAGCACCTTCATATGCAGGATGTTTTAATCTAATAACTCCATAAGCAATTAAAAATGCAGAAAATGTAAAAGCATCTGATATTAAAAAAAACCACATCATGAGTTTACCATAACTGGCTTTAAATGGTTCAACACCACCACCCCATAAATTTTTATTATTCGATTTTAAAGAAATAGAATCTGACATAATTAAAATTAATTATATAAGTACAAAGTTACATATAAATACAACCATAAACCAGTAAGAAAGTGCCAATATGTTGTTGACATTTCAATTAAATTTAAATTTTTTGAGTGAACATCCAATTTTAAACTCTTAAATAAAACCATTAAGATAAAAACCAAACCCGTAATTAAATGGAAAGCATGAACTCCAGTTATGACATATATAAAAGAACCGTCAGGATGACCAACTAAATAGATACCAGAATTAACTAATTCTACCCATGAAAAATATTGAAGAACTAGAAAAGATAATCCTAACAAAATAGATGCTAACAAATAAATATTTAATTTATTTAAATCATCTTTTTTTGCAGAAAAATATGCTAGCTGTTTAAATAAACTACTAAATACAACAACAATTGTAGAATAAATAAACATATTAGGTAAATTAATAATTAATCCACCTGGCTCTCCTTTTTTAACAATATAAGCACTAATTAAGGAAACAAAAATCATAGAAATAGAAATAATAAATATCCAAGTAATAAATATATTTGGATTCATTCTTAAAATTTTAACATTTGATTTCATAGGCACTAAATTTTATCTAAAATATAACTTATCTGTACAATTGGTAAATAAATAAATGAACCAATCATAACTCTCAAGGCAGATTTTTTTGAAAAATCTTTTATTAAATGAATAGTTTGTATCAAAAAAAGAACACCACATAATATTGCAACAAAACCTGAAATTAAACCTGTTATTCCAAAAATAGTAGGTAATAGTCCTAATGGCAAAAGAATCAATGTATATGTCATAATATTAATAGCTGTTGAAAAATTTTTACCTCCACCATTAGGCAATAATTTAAAACCTGCTCTTTTGTAATCCTCATCTGAGACCCATGCGATAGCCCAAAAATGAGGAAACTGCCAAATAAATTGAATGGCAAATATTATGAGTGCTTCAATAGATATTTGATTAGTAGCAGCAACCCATCCAATTAAAGGAGGTAAAGCACCAGGAATTGCACCTACAAAAACAGCGATGGAACTAACTTTTTTTAAAGGAGTATATACAAATGAGTAAATTATCAAAGATAATATAGATAAAAATGCGGAATAAAAATTAAGGAAATAATATAAAATTAAAAATCCTGATAGGGAAAAAAATAAAGAAATAATCATACTGCTTTTAACGGAAATTCTTTTAGTTGGTATAGGTCTTTTCATAGTTCTTTTCATTAAACCATCAGAATCTTTTTCCAAAATTTGATTATTTATTAATGAAGAAGAAGTAATTAACCAACCACCAAAAAATAAAAAAAACAAATCATTATAACTTATACCTTGGCTAGATGCTAAAATAAATCCGAAAATAGCTGAAAAAGTGACTAATAAGGATAATCTCAATTTGGTAAGTTCAATTATAATTTTAATCATGTATTTTATTTAATTCAGCAAATATATTTTTAGATAAATTAATTTCAAAAGTTTTCTTTTTGTGTTGAAAAATCAATTAATAAAAATAAGTAAAACAATAAACCAAAAATAAGAAAAGCAATTAATAAATGTAGTGGTTGTAAAAAACTTGGTATTGAAAAATAAGCCATACCAGCCCCAGATATAATTTCTAATACAATTAGAACTAATATTGACATTACAGTATTATAATTGGACTTTAAAAAGTTTTTGCTAGATAGTAACAAATAAACTAAATACATATTGATTCCTAAAATAAATAATGAAAAGGATCTATGTATGATAAATTCAAAACCCAAATTAGCTATCCAAGTATGTCTTAAATTTTCACCAACAACAATCGCTACTTGATCTATAGATTCCCTCACTTGAGACCCTAAGATAATTTGAAAAAACATAGCAAATAAATTAAGGGCTAAGAAAAATTTAATTTCTTTTATTTTAAGCAATGAATCTAAAACATATTTATTTTTTTTAGATAAATAATAAGTATAAATCATTAATGAAATTATCAATAATGCAACTATCATATGAAATGTAATTACTCCAGGCATCAATTTTGTAGAAACAACTATTGATCCAAGCCATGCTTGAAATAAAACTAGAATTAAGGATGATAATGAAATGAGAAATATTCTGTTTTTTATTTTAAAATAACTTATTGAAGATAAGAATGTTAAAAAAATTGATAATCCTACTAATGCGCCTAATAATCTATTCAAATATTCAGTCCAAGTTTTATATACATTAAAATCTTCTTCTTCATAAATAGATTTATCTTCTAAAAGTCTTTTTGATAAATCATTAAATCCAAAAAAAGATAAATAATTAGAGAGCCTAATGTTTTTATTTTTTCTTTCTTGAACAAACTCATCTTTATAATTATCAGATAATTCTGAAATATGAGTTGGTGGAATAATTTTACCAAAACATTTGGGCCAATCAGGACAACCCATGCCAGAACCAGTGCTTCTTACAATTCCACCTGCAAGAATTAACAAGTAAAGTAATACAAGTGTAAGAAAATTAATTTGTCGAAATCGACTACCTAACCATTTTATCATTACTTTCTAATGCTGATCGTCATCAGGTAAATTAGATTCTGGAGTCCTCGAGTAAGGTATGTTCTGAGGTATAAAATCTTCCTTGGATCCAGTTTTACTATAATCATATGCCCATCTTTCTACTTTTGGAATAGCTCCAACCCAATTCCCATGTCCAGGATTAATTGGAGTTGTCCATTCTAACGTGTTAGATCTCCAAGGGTTTTTAGTGGCCTTTTTGCCTCTAAACATACTATAGAAAAAGTTAAATAATAAAATAAATTGAGCTCCAAATGTTATTAAAGCTGCGTAAGAAACAAAAACATTCAAATCAACGAACGATTCAATATTTCCAGCTTGAAATGTTGAGAAGGAATAATATCTTCTAGGAAATCCAGCCATTCCTATATAATGAAGAGGAAAAAACACTAAATAGGAACCAATAAATGTTATCCAGAAATGAATATAACCTAAACCATTATTCATCATTCTACCAAACATCTTTGGAAACCAATGATATACACCAGCAAACAAACCAAAAAATGCTGAAACACCCATTACAATATGAAAATGGGCAACAACAAAATAGGTATCATGTAAATTAATATCTAAGGCTGAATTCCCAAGAAATATTCCAGTAACACCACCTGAAATAAATGTAGAAACAAGACCAATAGAAAATAGCATTGCAGGAGTGAAAATTATGTTACCACGCCAAAGTGTAGCTATATAATTAAATGCTTTTATTGCAGAAGGAACAGCAATTATTAATGTTAAAACTGTAAAAACAGAACCGAGAAAAGGATTCATGCCTGAAATAAACATATGATGTGCCCAAACTACAAAAGAAAGTCCACCGATAGCGAGAATTGAATATACCATAAATTTGTATCCAAAAATTGGTTTTCTTGAGCATGTAGCAATAACTTCTGAAGCTATTCCAAGAGCAGGAAGAATAACTATATAAACTTCAGGATGTCCTAAAAACCAAAAAAGATGCTGAAATAAAATTGCACTACCACCCTCATTTGCTAAAGCCTCACCTCCTATATAAATATCTGATAAATAAAAACTTGTTCCAAAAGATCTATCCATAATTAAAAGTAACGCAGCTGATAATAAAACTGGAAATGATAGAACTCCTAAAATCGCAGTAACAAAAAATGCCCAAATTGTTAGAGGCATTCTAAAAAATGTCATTCCTTCAGTTCTTAAATTTATAACGGTAGTAATATAATTCAGAGCACCCAACAAAGCTGATACAATAAATAATGCCATGGAAATTAACCAAAAAGTCATACCTAGACCAGATCCAGATACAGCTTGAGGTAAGGCACTAAGAGGTGGATAAATTGTCCATCCACCACTAGCAGGACCACCTTCAACAAAAATTGAAATAAACATTACGATACTGGATAGAAAGAAAAACCAATAAGATAGCATATTAAGAAATCCAGATGCCATATCTCTCGCACCCACCTGTAATGGGATTAAAAAATTACTAAATGTACCGCTGAGACCTGCTGTTAATACAAAGAAAACCATAATGGTTCCATGCATAGTAATGAGAGCTAAGTAAACTTCAGCATCAATTTTTCCTTGAGGAGTTAACCAGTTGCCAATTATAGGACTTAAGAAACTTAAATCTAAATCTGGAAAACCAAGCTGAACTCTAAATAAAGATGAAAAAAGTCCACCTACTACAGCCCAAAATATACCAGTAATAAGAAATTGCTTAGCTATAATCTTGTGATCCTCTGAAAAAATATATTTTCTAATAAACCCAAGATCATGATGTTCATCATGATGTTCATCATGATCAACTTTAACCTTTTTTATTGTTTTTAATTTGGTCTCCATAATTAATCGCGTAAAGATAGTTTTTGAAAATTATTTTTTTCTTGAATTTTAGATAAATATTCAGGATTTCTTTCAATCCATGGCTTCTGAGATTTCTTCCATTCTAAATATTCATATTCTTCTTGAACTACAACTGTATGTTTCATTGAAAAGTGAGCTCTTCCACAAATTTTATTACATAAAATTTCATAATTAAAATCAGGATTGCCTGTTTCTTCTCTAATTTCTTCAGTTGTTTTAGTAGGAACAAACCAAAATTGAGTGGGCATTCCAGGAACAGCATTCATTTGAGATCTCATATAAGGCATATATACACTATGTATAACATCTCTTGAACGAATTTTAAATAAAACGGGTTTTCCTTTGGGTACATGTATTTCTCTAGGCATAAAATCATCAAAGGAAGCAGAATCAGTAAAATCAACCCCAAGAATATTATCAACATCAATAAGTTTGAAATTGTATGAACCTAATTTATTATCTTTTCCGGGATATCTTGATGCCCATGCAAACTGATATCCAACAACTTCAATTACTTCAGGATCTTCTGGTGGAGGACCTGTTATTTCACCCCAAACTATTAATCCCCATCCAATTAAAACGGTAAGAACAATTGCAGGAATAATAGTCCAAATTAGTTCAAGTTTTAGATTTTCTGGATAAAATTGGGCTTTTCTTGATTCATTGTATTTGTACTTATATGCAAAATAAAACATAACAATTTGTGTAACAATAAATACAAATGCTGTAACTGCTGTTGTAACCCAAAATAGTCTTTCAGTAACATAACCATGCTCAGAAGCAATTGGTAATACATAATTATCATATTCTGCAATGGAATACCAAAAAAGACCTACAATTAGTGAGAGTAAAAATATAATCCCACCAATAGCATTTAAATTATTTAAGCTGTCATTAAAACTTGATGTTTTTTTTTCTTTATCAGTAATTGCCAATAATTCAGAAGATCTAAATAATTGAAAAACTATTAGAAAGAAAAGAATTGCTGAAATAAATAAAATAATATTCATCAAATAAAAAATTTAAACATCATGATGTAAACTTTCCTCAAGCATTGGGTGATTTTTCGCAACCAATCTTCGAGAACTTAAACTACGTAATACTACGAATAAAAATAAAGAAAGATACACAACTAATACTCCAATTTCCATAAAGCCAAATCCACCGTTATCTTTTAAAACACCAGGCGTTACCATTAAGTAAAAATCAATGAAATGACCAAATAAAATTATCGGACAAGCAATTTTTAAAAACCTTGTATGTCTTTTGCTAGCCCTTGTCATCAAAAACAAGAAAGGAAAGAAAAAGTTACAAATTAAATTGAGATAAAAGAAAGGAGCATAAATGCCACTTTTAACTCTTTCTACATAATATATTGTTTCCTCAGGAATGTGTGCATAATAAATTAATAAATATTGAGAAAACCATATATAAGTCCAAAAAACACTAAATGCAAAAACAAATTTTCCTAAATCATGAATAACACTATGATTAATAAAATCTAAATTTCCATTTTCTTTTAATGCAATAACTATTAAAGTTATAAATGCAAGAGAAGACACCCACCAACTTGCAAAAACATACCAACCAATCATTGTACTAAACCAATGAGTATCAATAGATAAAATCCAATCCCAAGCAGCAACAGAACTTGTAACAGCATAAACTACAACAAATACTGCTGAAATAGTAAACAATTTTCTCCAATGAGTTTCTCCTCCATTGACGTCTTCTTTATCAGACTCTTTAACAATTATAATGTATAATAAATACCATATAACAAAAAATAAAATCATTCTTGATAAATAAAAAGGCACATTCAAATATGCTTTTTTACCATCAATAATAGCATCATATCTGTAATCGTTAACATCATATAAATATTCATGAGTCCAGTGAAAAATATCATGATTAGCTATTCCAAAAACTAGAAGCATTAAAATAAAAGCATAAGGCAACCAACTTCCCATAGCGATTGGTATTCTTATCAAACCTGCTGACCATCCAGCTTGAGCTACATATTGAATTGCAAGGAAAAATACCGCTGATACTGAAATACCGGTAAAATATACATTATTAATCCATAAGTTTGAAAAGAATCTTTGATACCAATGAAATTCATAGTGTGAACTTTCTGAAGCTAAATTAGAAACCTCTTCATGATGACTATCTCCATTTATTATCATAAAAATACCAACAATTGTTAAAAGAATTCCTAAAGAAAATAAAATTAATAATTGCTTTTTAGTTTGTGATTTAAATATATAGTCTTTTCCTAAACTCATTGTTTTTGTAAAGTTTGAACATATTTAACAACCTTCCATCTGTCTTCAATTGATATTTGAGATCCGTGAGCCCACATTCTACCTTTTCCATGGGTAATAGTGTGAAAAATATCACCTTCGGTTTTATCTTTAACAGCTCTTGAATTATAGGCAGTAACACCTTTATATACAACACCAACTAACCCATCACCCATTCCTTTATCACCATGACAATGAATACAATATCTAGTATAAATAACCTTTCCTTCTATTAATACTTCTTCAGAATCTTCTAATGGGCTTTTTAACTCCGATGCTAAGTCAATACTATCTTTAGGAATTCTATATGGTAAATAATTACTTCTCCTTACTGTTCCTGGAACTGGCTCCCTCATTGTCATTTCATTATTGTTATACGGATTGGAATTATAAAATTCACCATGATTATCATCAGGATTTGAATCCAGCCAACTTCCAATTTCTTTATCTTTAACTTGAGATAAAGGTTCATAGGGAACTGAATGATACATATTAGGAGCATATTCAACTCCAGGATAATCATCCTTAGCAGCACAAGCTGAAATAAATAAACCAATTAAAAATATTTTTATATTTTTCATTTAATCCATTTGCTTTTCATTAACTTCTGATGCACCAGAGGCTTTTAAAAGCTTTGTAATTTTAGTTTTATTTAATTTATTTTTTTCTAATTCAATTGCAACAATGTGTTTATCATCAGTAGATCTAATATCAAACATTTTAGCTTTTCCCCAAGGCTTCAAATCACTTATTACTAAAAAAGTTCCAACCATTCCAAATGCAGATAATAACACAGTCATTTCAAAAGTTACAGGAATAAAAGTTGGAAAAGGTAAAAAATCTTTTCCTCCTATTATCATTGGCCAATCAATAGTCATCATATAAATCATCATTGTAAGAGCTAAACATGTTCCTGTCATACCAAAAAGAAAAGCAGCTATTGATAATCTTGATCTATTGTATCCTAAAGCTTTTTCAATACCATGTACTGGAAAGGGAGAATATACCTCATGAATATTTACTCCTTCTTTTCTCACTTTAGTAATAGCTTTTAACAAAACATCCTCATCTTCAAATACTCCTAAAACAAAATTTTTAATACTATCAGCCATTTATTTGTTTTTTTTTGTTTCTCCTGTAGGTTTTAAAATACTTTTAACTTCAGCCATGTTAATTACAGGAAAATATTTTGAAAAAAGTAAGTAAGCTGTAAAGAAAAATCCAAATGAAAAAAGATACATTCCCACATCATAAATTGTTGGATAAAACATTCCCCAACTTGAAGGAATATAATCTCTATGCAAAGAAGTAACAATTATGACAAATCTTTCAAACCACATACCAATATTTACTACAATAGAAATAATAAATGTTGCAGCTATATTAGTTCTGATTTTTTTAAACCAAAAAAGTTGAGGCGATACAACATTACAAGCCATCATAGAAAAATATGCCCACCAATAAGGTCCTGTAACTCTATTATAGAAAGCATATTGTTCATATTCAACGCCAGAGTACCAAGCTATAAATAATTCTGTAATGTATGCAATACCAACAATAGAGCCAGTTACTATAATAACTATATTCATCAATTCAAGATGTTTGATAGTAATATAATCTTCTAAATTGTATACTTTTCTTGTAATAATTAATAGAGTAAGAACCATTGCAAATCCAGAAAAAATAGCACCAGCAACAAAATAAGGAGGAAAAATTGTTGTATGCCATCCAGGAATAACTGAAGTAGCAAAATCCATTGAAACAATAGTATGAACAGATAAAACAAGAGGTGTTGCTAAACCAGCTAAAACCAAAGCAACAGTTTCATACCTTGACCAAGTTTTTGCAGCCCCATCCCAACCAAAACTCAAGGCTCCATATATTGATGCTGAAATTGTTCTTCCAGCTTTTACTGCTCTATCTCTTATAGTCGCAAAGTCTGGAATCAATCCAATGTACCAGAAGACAAGAGAAACTGAAAAATAAGTACTAATTGCAAAAACATCCCATAAAAGAGGACTTGCAAAATTTACCCATAAAGAACCGTATGTATTTGGAAGTGGTAATGCCCAAAAAAATCCAAGCCATAATCTTCCCATATGAAGCAAAGGAAACATAGCAGCGCAAATTACAGCAAATATTGTCATTGCTTCAGCAGCCCGATTTATTGACATCCTCCACCTTTGTCTAAATAAAAGTAAAATTGCTGAAATAAGTGTTCCAGCATGACCAATACCTACCCACCAAACAAAATTTGTAATATCCCATGCCCAACCTACAGTTTTGTTTAAACCCCACATACCAATACCATCCCACAAAGTTCTATATACAGCATAACCACCAACTAAAAGCATAATTAGAGAAATACCTAAAGCTATTAACCAAGATACACTTGGTTTGTCTTCAACCCTTCTTGATATATCATTTGAAACATCATGAAGAGTTTTACCTCCTGTAATTAATGGTGTTCTTATTTTAGATTCAACATGCATATTTTTAACTTTCTTTCTTATTTCTAATTTTTCTCATATACCAAATATTTGGACTTACTTTTAATTCATCCAATACATTATAAGCTCTTTCTTCATTTATCTGTAATTTATTTTCTTCTTTTCTTTTAATTTTTAAATATTTTGAAATGTTACTTTTTGGATCATTCATATCTCCAAATATCATTGCATTGGATGGACAAGAGCTTTCACATACCATATTTATATCACCATCTTTTAATCTTCTATTTTCTTTTTTAGCTTTTAATTTACCCTCTTGAATTCTTTGAACACACATTGAGCATTTTTCCATAACACCTCTTGATCTTACTGTTACATCTGGATTAAGAACCATCTTACCTAAATCATTATTCATAGAAGAATTCTTATCAAATTGTTCATTGTCATGGTATTTAAACCAATTAAATCTTCTTACTTTATAAGGACAATTGTTTGCGCAATATCTTGTTCCAATACATCTATTGTAAGTCATTTGATTTAGGCCTTCAGTACTATGAGTTGTAGCTGCAACAGGACAAACTGTCTCACAAGGAGCATTATTACAATGTTGACACATCATTGGTTGAAAAGTAACATCTGGGTTTTCTGAAGCTTTCTCTAAGCCCTTTAAGTCATGAACATCTGCATCACTTGAATAATATCTATCTATTCTAATCCAAGCCATCTCTCTCCTATTTAAAACTTCATCCTTGCCAACTACCGGAACATTATTTTCTGCCTGACAAGCAATTGTACATGATCCGCAACCTGTACAAGCATTAAGGTCAATAGCTAATCCCCAGTGATGATTATTATATTTATGCCCTTTCCATAAAGAAACATCTTCTGGTTTTTTATATCCTTTACTTGTATAAATTTTCATTTGATATTGACCAGAATTAGGATCTTCTACGTAATTTTTTAGGGTAGTTTCTTGAATAACACTTTCTCTACCCATAATAGTATGGTGTGTTTGAGTTTGAGCTATTCTATATTCTTCATTTGAATTTGATAATTGAATATTTTTAATAGTTAAATTTTGATAACCTTTTAAAAATTCGATCATTTCATATGCGTCTTGTCCAACATTATTACCAACAGCACCCGATTTTATACGTCCATAACCTAAAGCTAAGCCAACTGTTCCTTCAGCTTGACCGGGCTGAACGATTGCAGGTATTAAATATTCTTTTCCTGAATCTAATTTGAGTATAAGTTTCTGTGTTATCATGTCTCCCACTTGAAGATTTAACTCTTTAGCTAATTTTGAATTTATTGATAAATAATTATCCCAACATACTTTAGATATTGGATCTGGCATTTCTTGAAGCCATGGGTTATTTGCTTGAATACCATCCCCCACACTAGAGTTTAAATATAAAACCAATTCATTTTCATTGGAAAGCGAATAGTTTTGGTCTATCCAAAAAGAAACATTCTTTAGTAGACTTGATATTTTACTAGTTAAATTTATAGGGTCTTTATATTTCAATTCATAAAAACCATCATGTAAACATTGATCCCAAAAAATCTGAAAATTAGAATTTACCCCTTCACTTTTAAATGTTTTTTTCCAATTACTTTTAATAAAATCAAAATAATCAGAATCATTTTCAGACCACTTGAGAAAACTTTCTTGGAATTGTCTAGTATTAAAAAGTTTTGAAATTGTTGGTTGAGAAAAACTAAAAAAACCATGAGTTGGTTCATAATCATTCCAAGATTCTAAGTAATGATTATCTGGAGCAATAACTTTTACTTGGGATGCTGTTTCATCCATTCTGTCAGAAGTAGAAATAGATAATTGAATGTCATTAATCTTGTTAGATATTTCTGATCCTAATGCATGATCATAAACTGGATTACAATTTAGGAAAATTACAGCACCAACTTTATCTGAATTTATATCCTTTATAAATTTATTAAATTCAAAGTCATTACCATTTCGTAAATTATATGCTTTATCAAATGAAATTGTTGTTTTATAATTATCTAAAATTTCATTTATAGAATTTATAATAATTTGAACATATTCGTCATTGGACCCAGAAACTACAATTGAATCCCCAACATTATTAATCAAATCATCAGCTATCATACTAAGTTTATCATCAACTATTTCATTTTTAAATTGTATAGGAATTTTTCCAAACTTTTTCGCTAAAAGATTATATAAACTTGCAATATAAAAAGCTTGCTCAGAACTTTTAATTGCAACTCTATAATCAGCATTTGATCCAGTCAAGGATAAATTTGATTCAAATGAATACAATCTTGACATTGTTTTTTTATTAGAATTAACCATCCGTGTTTTTGCAAATTGATTATTAAATAGAGTGTGATTAATTGAACTACCTAAAAAATCATAATTAAATGAAACTATAACTTTTGCTTTAGAAAAATCATAGAAAGGAATCTTTCTAATGCCAAATGATTTATTATTTGCTTCAAGAGAACCGTGATAAGAAACTTGATCATATTGAACATGTTTAAAGTTAAATTTATTCTTAAAACCATCTAATGCCTTTTGAGATGAAGGACTAAAAGTAGAGTTAGAAATTATATAATTATTTTTACCAGATTTACTATTCAATTCTAAATTTTCTGATACATAATTATCAATATCTTTCCATTCAGTTTCTTTACCATTTAATATTGGATTTTGCAACCTTTCTTTGTCATATAATGATAATACAGAGGCCTCTACTTGTGATGATGTCCCTCCACCACTAACTTTTGAAAGCTTATTTCCTTCAATTTTAATTGGCCTACCCTCACGAGTTTTAACAACTACACTACAATAGTCACTACCACTTATGAAAGATGAAGCATAATAATTGGCTATTGATGCATCAATATCAACTGGTTTATTAACATATGGGATTGCCTTTTTAATAGGGGCTTCACAAGAAGCTAAAGTGGCAGCTGACAAACCAAAACCCATCATTTTAAGAAAATCTCTTCTAGAATTATTTGAGCTACCTTTAATAGGTAAGTATTCGGGAAATTCATTATGAGCATTTTTGATAAACTCTTTATCATTTTTCAATTGCTCTATTCCTTTCCAATATGTTTTATTTTCCTTTTTCATATTAATAATGACATTTTGAACATTCTAAACCTCCTATATCTTGTACTTTTAATGGGTTCTTTGAATTTTTACCATGCAAAGCAACTAACTTATCATAATACTCATTCCCTTTAGCGTCTACATTTGTTTCTCTGTGACAGTTAATACACCAACCCATTGTTAATTCAGAATATTGATAAACAACATCCATTTCTTTAATTGGACCATGACAAGTTTCACATTCAATACCACCAACTTTCACATGTTGAGCATGATTAAAATATGATAGATCAGGTAAATTATGAACTCTTACCCACTCAATTGGTTTATTTTCTTCGTAGGCAGTTAATATTTTTTGAATTTCTGGTTTATCCGTTTCAATAGCATTATGACAATTCATACATATATTAACTGAAGGAATATTAGCAGATTTTGAAATATTAACTCCAGTATGACAATAATTACAATCAATTTCATATTGACCAGCATGAATTTTATGAGAAAATGCTATTGGTTGAGCTGGTTGATAATTTTGTTGAATTCCAACAGTGTAAAGTCCATCTATACAAGATCTTACTAAAATGATTGTAAACACAAAAGTAGTTGCACCAAGAATAAAATCACTTTTAAGGAATCTTTTATAATCAAATCTGTATTCAATAAACTCTTTATCAGATTCAGATAATTTTTTTCCACTTATCGTATCTTCCAATAAGATATATTTTTTTGATAGCTTATTAAATTGAATCAAAACAACTAAGGTGATTATTAACAACGTAATGAGTAGAAAAGTAAGAATGTTAACAGTAGTATTTGAAACTGATGATTGTAAATCAGAAGAAATCCCTTGATCATTACTCTCAGCTGCTACAGCAACTTCAATGGGCTTTGCAGATTCAGATTTTATATATTCTAGTATGGAATTTAATTCTCCATCATTAAAATCAAATGAGGTCATCAAAGTATTGTTATACTCTTTGTAAAGATTTACAGCATATTCATCACCACTTTGAATTACCTTTTGAGAATTTCTAATAAAAGCATACAACCATTCCTCAGATCTTCTTTCATGAACATCTCTAAGGGCAGGGCCAATTACAACATCGTTAATCGCATGGCATACTGTACAATTTCCTTTAAAAATTGACTCGCCATTTTGAACAATAGAATTATCTACAGATTCAGTATCTTGAGCAAATAAAAAACTTGAATTTAAACTTGAAAATGATAAAAAAATTGAAAGAAAAAAAACGGAAGTAAATTTCATTTTGGAAGCAATTCTAAAAGAAGAATTTTTAATCATTTGGTTATGACTAAATTAAGTTAAAAACGTATAAAATCATAATTCACGACAAATGTAATTATGGAGAAATTAACATCAAAAGAATATTGAATTATCTAGTTTATTTAGAATATTTCTAAATAATTAAATTTAATACTTGTTAATTTTTAAATCATTTTCTTTGATTATTCTTCTTAAAATTTTTCCAACATTAGATTTAGGTAGCTCATTAACAAAAGAAACATGTTTAGGGCATTTATAAGAAGTGAGTTTTTCCTTACAATGCTCGATAATTTCATTATCAGTTAACAACTCATCTTTTTTAACTATCACGGCTTTCACCGCTTCAGTTGTTTTTTTATCTGGCACACCTATAACACCCACTTCCAATACTTTTGGATGTGAAGAAATAACATGTTCAACTTCATTTGGAAATACATTGAATCCTGAAACCAAAATCATCTCTTTTTTCCTATCAACTATTTTAATAAATCCATCTTTATCCATAATTGCTATATCCCCAGTTTTTAACCAATTTCCTAACATAACTTCTGATGTTTCATTTTGTCTTTGCCAATACCCTTTCATTACTTGTGGACCTTTTACACAAAGTTCACCCCTCTCACCTAAATTTACTTCTTTATTTTTGTCATCTACAAACTTCACATTAGTACTTGGCAATGGAAGACCAATAGTACCAATTTTATCAGTTCCATCAAGTGGATTCATTGTTACCACTGGTGATGTTTCTGTTAAACCATAACCCTCTGACAAAGGGCTTCCGGTTATTTCTTTCCATTTATTTGCAACAATTTTCTGAACTGCCATTCCTCCCCCAAATGCAACTTTTAATTTTGTAAAATCTAATTCCTTAAAGCCATCTGCATTAATTAATCCATTAAATAATGTGTTAACACCAGTAATAACCGAAAATTTATGTTTAGATAATTCTTTCACAAAGCCTTTCATATCTCTTGGATTTGTAATTAACACGTTTTTTGCACCCATTTTGAACATAACAAGAGCATTACAAACTAAAGCAAATATGTGATACAAAGGCAATGCAGTTATACAAATTTCTTTTTTATCACTTAATAAAGTTCTCATAACCTCATGAATCTGTGAAAGATTTGATAATACATTATAATGGGTAAGCATGGCACCCTTTGAAACTCCAGTTGTTCCACCTGTATATTGTAAAAAAGCAATCTCATCAGGTTTAATTTTATGTTTTTTAAAATCATGTTTAGACCCGGTTTGTAATGCTTTTTTGAATGATACAGCTTCTGGAAGATTATATTTAGGAACCATTTTTTTTATATTTTTCACAACAAAATTTGTAATGAAGCCTTTAATTCCACCTAACATATCACCTATATCAGAAACAATAACATGCTTAATATGTGTATTAAAAATTATCTTTTCTAGATTATAAGCAAAATTCGATAAAATTAATATTGCTTTTGCGCCTGAGTCCTTAAACTGATGTTCCATTTCATTTGGAGTGTAAAGTGGATTTGTATTTACTACGACAATACCTGATCTTAAAGCTGCAAAAAGAGCAATAGGATATTGCAAAACATTAGGTGATTGAATTATTAACCTATCTCCTTTTTTTAATTTTAATTCTTCAGTTAAATACAGAGAAAAGTTTTTTGAAAGAATATTTAATTCATGATAAGTAATAGTTTTACCCATGTTTTCAAAAGCAATTAAATCAGAATAATTTTTGAATCCATCATCCAAAAATTCAGCAAAAGAATTGTATGCATCTAGATTAGCAGAGGTATTAACTCCATTAGGGTAATTTTTTAACCAAATTTTATTTTTCATTTTTAGAGATAATTTTATTTAATTTAAAAGTAATAATTTGAAAGTATAAAAAAAATTGTTTTAAGTTCTATATGAAGTAAAAAAGAAAAAGGGGACTTAAAAAAATCCCCCTTATGTAAACAACATTAACCCAAAAATGAATTTGTAATTTATTAACTCAATAATTTATATTATATGTTTTTAAAAATTTTGTCAAAAATTTTGTCAAAAATTTAAATAATTGTAAAAAAAAATAATTTATTTTGAAATATTTTTAAAAATAGATAGAAATATGAATGAAAATTACCAAATTGATAATACTGATTTAAAGATTTTATCCCTACTTTCAAAGAATGCCAAGATACCTTACACTGAAATTGCAAAAAAAGTTTTTGTTTCAGGAGGAACTGTCCATGTAAGAATGAAGAAACTTGAAAAATTAGGAATAGTTAAAGGAAACAAATTAGTAATTGATTATTCTAAATTAGGATATAGCATAACATGTTTTATGGGGATTTTTTTAGAGAAAAGTTACTTATATAAACAAACAGTTAGATCATTGAAAATGATTCAAGAAATTGTTGAAATTCATGCTATAACTGGTAGATATACTATATTCATTAAGATATTTTGTAAAGACACATCACATTTAAGAAAAGTTTTAGATCAGAAAATTCATAAAATAAAAGGTATTACGAGGACTGAATCTTTTCTTTCTATTGAAGAGAATTCTAAGGAAATATTATTATAAATAAAAAAAAACGAATAATAATTAAACTTTTTTTAAGAAATTAAGTTAATTAAATTTGTATAATAAATATAATTTAAAAAATGAGTGAAGAGTCAAAGATAATTAAAGAGTTTACTTCAAAAGAATACGAGCATGGTTGGTCAGTTAATTTTGATGCTGACGAAGCACCAATTGGAATAAATGATGATATAATTAAATTTATCTCGAAAAAGAAAAATGAACCAAGTTGGTTGTTGAAGTGGAGATTAGAAGCATTCAAAACATTTAAAAAAATGGATGAGCCTAATTGGGCAAATTTAGAATATCCAAAAGTTGATTACCAAAAAATAAAATATTACTCTGCCCCTAAACAAAAAAAATCTCCAAAATCATTAAAAGATGTTGACCCAGAATTGATTAAAACATTTAATCGATTAGGAATTTCATTAAATGAACAAAAAAAATTAACAGGAGTTGCGGTAGATGCCGTTATAGACTCAGTATCCATAGCAACAACTTTCAAAGATAAATTGTCAGAACTTGGAATTATTTTTTGTTCATTTTCTGAAGCCGTAAAAGAACACCCTAAGCTTGTAAAGAAATACCTAGGAACTGTAGTACCTAGAAATGATAACTATTTTGCAGCCTTAAATTCCGCTGTATTTACCGATGGGTCCTTCTGTTATATACCAAAAGGTATAAGATGTCCAATGGAACTTTCTACATATTTTAGAATTAACGCTGCAAATACTGGTCAATTTGAAAGAACTTTAATTATTGCTGAAGATAGTTCTTATGTAAGCTATCTAGAAGGATGTACTGCACCAATGAGAGACGAAAACCAGTTACATGCTGCTGTTGTAGAAATTTTTGCAGCCAAAAATGCTGAAGTTAAATATTCAACAGTTCAAAACTGGTATCCTGGAGACGAGAATGGCAAAGGGGGTATTTATAATTTTGTTACAAAAAGAGGTATTTGTTTCGGAAACAATTCTAAAATTTCATGGACCCAAGTTGAAACTGGATCTGCAGTCACTTGGAAATACCCTTCATGTATTTTAAAGGGAGATCATTCTGTTGGAGAATTTTATTCAGTTGCTGTAACTAATAATTATCAACAAGCGGATACCGGTTCTAAAATGATTCATATTGGAAAAAATTCTAAATCGAAAATTATTTCTAAAGGAATCTCTGCTGGGTTTTCCCAAAATAGTTATCGTGGACAAGTTAAAATAATGAAAAGAGCAAAAAACTCTCGAAACTTCTCACAGTGCGATTCTCTTCTGCTAGGAAACAAATGTGGAGCTCACACATTTCCTTATATTGATGTTGAAAATAAATCTTCATTAGTAGAACATGAAGCTACAACTTCAAAAATTGGAGAAGATCAGATATTTTACTGTTTACAAAGAGGAATTGATGAAGAAAATGCTATTGCTCTTATAGTAAATGGTTATGCTAAAGAAGTATTAAAACAACTTCCTATGGAGTTTTCGGTTGAAGCTCAAAAGCTTTTATCTTTAACTCTAGAGGGAAGCGTAGGCTAAAATTTAATATTATGTTATCTATAAAAAAATTAAAAGTATCAATTGAAAATAATCTAATTTTAAAAGGACTTAATCTTGATATTAATCAAGGAGAAGTTCATGCAATAATGGGGCCTAATGGATCAGGAAAAAGTACTCTTGCCTCAGTAATTGCTGGTAATGAAAATTATAAAGTTGAAAGTGGATCAATCTCTTTTTACGGAAAAAATATTAATGATTTTTCGCCAGATGAAAGAGCCATGATGGGAATTTTTCTTGCATTTCAATACCCGGTTGAAATACCAGGAGTATCAACTATAAATTTCATAAAAACAGCTTTAAATAGAATCAGAGAATTTAATAAGAAAAAACCTCTCGATGCTGTAAACTTTCTAAAAACTATGAAGAAAAAAATGAATTTAGTAAAAATTGATAGAGATTTACTTAGCCGATCAATAAATGAAGGGTTTTCAGGAGGTGAAAAAAAAAGAAACGAAATATTTCAAATGGCTATGCTGGAACCAAAATTATCAATACTAGATGAAACAGATTCTGGATTAGATATAGACGCTCTTAAAATTGTTTCTAATGGTGTAAATAAATTAAGAACAAAAGATAATTCTACAATAGTTGTAACCCACTATCAAAGATTATTAGACTATATTGTTCCAGATTATGTTCACGTATTAATAGATGGGAAAATTGTAAAAAGTGGTAGTAAAAATTTGGCAATAGAATTAGAAAATAAGGGTTATGACTGGCTATAATCTCTTCAAAAATAAAAGTTAAATAATGTTTAAATCTGGTAGTCTGATATTTGATGATAAAAAAATAAAGGATTTTATTAATAAAGAATCCAATCCATTTTTAAAAAAAAGTAGAAATAACTTTTTAAAAAAATTAGGTGAGAAAAAATTTAATATTAAAGAAGAATATAAATATACTCCACTAAAACAGAGCATTGAAAAGAACTTTAATTTAAGATTTGAAATTGAAAAAAGTATTTCATCTACCACCGAGAAAAAAATTTTATCACACATTATTAACGATAATAATGTTTATCAAATTATAACTTTGGATGGAAAAATTATAAAAAAATTTTCAAATATTCCCTCAAAAATATCTTTTAAAAACTTCGACGAATTAGATAAAAAAGAGAAAAGTTTATTGCATAATCACTTTGGAGAAAATGATGATTCAGATGATGATATTTTTTCTGCATTAAATGGAGTCCTTTGGTCTAAAGGATTATTTGTATACATTAAAAAAAATCAAGTTATTGACAGGCCTATTATTGTAAATAATTTTTATACATCTGAAAAAAATATTTTCAGTTCACAATTGAGAAAATTTATTTTTATGGAAAAAAATTCAAAGCTATCAATATGTGAATTTGACTACTCACTAATTTCTAATAATTTTAATAGCAACGTAACTGAAATTATACTCGAAGAGCGTTCAGAATTAGATTATTTTAAAATTCAAAATGATTCAAATAATTCAACATCTTTTAATAGTACTAATATTAAACAGAAAAAAAATAGTATTTCAAATACATTTACTTTTTCTTTTTCTGGTGATATTATTAGAAATAACCTTAATATATCTTTGATTGATGAAAATTGTTATTGTAACATGTATGGAATATATGCTTTAAATAATAAATCACATGTAGATAACCATACATCTGTAGATCATATTCAAAAAAATTCTATTAGCAATGAACATTACAAAGGAATTATGAATGGGCATTCAAATGGTGTTTTTAATGGTAAAATTTTTGTAAGAAAAGAAGCACAAAAAACAAATGCTTTCCAATCTAATAATAATATTATATTATCTGATGATGCAAAAATTAATACAAAACCACAATTAGAAATTTGGGCTGATGATGTTAAATGCTCTCATGGATGTACAACCGGCCAATTAGATGAGAAAGCTATATTTTATTTACAATCAAGAGGAATTAATAAAGACAAAGCTGTTTCTATTTTAATTAATGCTTTTTTTGATGAAATAATTCAAAAAATAAATCAAAACATAGTAAAAGATAAAATAAACGAAATTTTATCAACAAAAATTGAATCCTACCTAAATGAGCGTTAAATCATTTAATTTAGTCAAAATCCGAGATCAGTTTCCAATTTTAAATAAAAAAATAAATAATCATCAATTAGTTTATTTTGATAATGCTGCTACGACTCAAAAACCAAAAAAAGTTATTAACGCTATAAATGAATATTATTCTGAATATAATGCTAATATTCATAGAGGTATACACACACTAGCTGAAAAAGCTACAATTGAATATGAAAAAACAAGAAAATCAGTTTCCCAGTTTATAAATTCAAAATCTGAAAAAGAAATAATCTTTACTAGAGGAACTACTGAAGGAATAAATTTAATTGCATCTTCTTTTGTTAAAAACTTTTTAAAAAAAGAAGATGAAATCATTATAAGCGAGATGGAACACCACTCTAATATTGTTCCATGGCAAATGATTTGTGAGGAAAATGGTATAGTTTTAAAAACAATAAATGTTTTAGAAAATGGAGAGATTGATTTAGATAATTTTAAAGAATTAATTAATGATAAAACAAAATTTCTTTCCATAGTTCATACATCTAATACTCTTGGAACTGTTAATCCTATAAAACAAATAATTGAAATTTGTAAAAAAAACAATATTACTACAATGGTTGACGGAGCACAAGCTTCAGCACATTCAAAAATAAATGTTCAAGACTTGAATTGTGATTTTTTTGTTTTATCTGCACATAAAATGTATGGTCCAACTGGAGTAGGTATTGTTTATGGTAAAGAAGAAATTTTAGAAAAAATGCCTCCTTACATGGGTGGTGGAGAAATGATTAAAGAAGTAAACTTTCTGAAAACAACATATAACGAACTACCTTATAAATTTGAAGCTGGAACACCAAATATAGGAGATGTTATTGGGTTTAATAAAGCTTTAAATTTTATTAGTGATATCGGATTTGATAATATTTCATCATATGAAAAAAAACTAAAGGATTACGCTTCAAACTCATTAAATAAAATTGATGGATTAAAAATTATAGGTAATTCAAAAAATAAAATTGGTATTTTTTCATTTACATTAAAGAAAGTTCACTATTATGATCTAGGATTATTGCTAGATTCCAAAGGAATTGCAATTAGAACCGGTCATCATTGCACACAACCTCTTATGGATAAATTTAATTTAGAAGGTACCGCAAGAGTTTCATTAGCTATATATAATAGTAAAGAAGAAATAGATTACTTTGTTGAAAAAATTAAAAAGTTAATCAATTGAAAACTACTGATTCTATTCAAAAAGATATTATAAATAACTTTAAAACACTAGATGATGATTTTGAAATGACATTAAATTACTTAATTGAATTAGGAGAAGGTCTAGACGAATTTGATGACAAAGATAAATTGGAAATAAATCTTGTTAAAGGGTGTCAATCCAAAGTTTGGCTTAACTACAAAGTTAAAAATGATAAACTTATTTTTTCAGGAGATAGCAATACCTCTATCACAAAAGGATTACTTAGTTTATTAATTAAAGTTTTTTCTAATCAATTGCCTGAAGATATTATAAAAACTAAATTATTTTTTATTAATAAAACTGGACTTTGTAGATTTATAGGTACACAAAGATCTAATGGCTTAGAATCAATGGAAAATAAATTTAAAATTATTGCTTTAGCAAACAAAAAAAGTAATGAATAAAAAAGAAGAACTTAAATTGAAAGAAAAAATAATTAGAGGAATAAAAAATGTTTTTGATCCAGAAATTCCAGTAGATGTGTATGAGCTGGGGTTAATTTATGAAATAAATATTTTGCCAATAAATAATATTCATATTTTAATGACTCTTACATCACCTAATTGTCCTGCCGCTGAAACAATTCCTTCAGATGTAAAGGAAAAAGTCAAAATGATAAAAGAAATTAATGAAGTCGATGTTGAAATCACCTTTGATCCACCGTATTCGACCGATTTGATGTCTGAAGAGGCTAAACTTGAACTTGGTTTTATTTAAATATTGTTTAACAAAAAAAAAATTATTATGTATCCAGATGAATTAACAAAACCTATGATTGAAGAACTTACATCTGTAGGTTTTAAAGAATTAAAAGACTCAGAAACAGTAACAAAAGAACTTCATAAAGATTCCGGAAAATGTTTAGTGTTGGTAAACTCTGTATGTGGTTGTGCTGCAGGAGCCGCTAGACCTGGAGTTAAAGAGTCAATTAAAGAGTCAAAATTTAAACCAGACAAATTATATACTGTTTTTGCTGGAGTTGATTTTGAAGCTGTTGAAAAAATAAGAGAAATGTGTCTTCCATATCCTCCAAGTTCTCCAGCAATCGCACTTTTTGATAATGGTAATCTTATTCATTTTGTGGAAAGACATCATATTGAAGGGAGAAATGCTTTAATGATTAGTGAGCATCTAAAAAACGTTTACGAAGAGTATTGTAGCTAAAATTAAGATGCTATATTTGCGCTAAATTTAAATTAACAATTATGAATGAAATGTTATTATACCTTATACCTGGTTCAGGTATTGTTGCTCTGTTGTTTGTTTATATAAAAAATAATTGGGTAGCATCAAAAGAAATTGGTTCTGATAAAATGGAAAGAATTGCAAAAAATATTTCTGACGGTGCAATGGCATTTTTAAGAGCTGAATACAAAATATTATCTGTTTTTGTTTTAATTACAGCTATTCTTCTAGGATTTAAGGGTGAAAGTGAAGGAACAAGTTATCTTGTTGCAGTGTCATTTATTGTTGGAGCATTGTGTTCAGGGCTTGCGGGTTTCATAGGTATGAAAGTAGCAACTAAGGCAAATGTGAGAACAACTAATGCTGCACAAGAATCTCTTGGAAAAGCATTAGAAATAGCTTTTTCGGGTGGTGCTGTAATGGGACTTGGAGTTGTTGGTTTAGGTGTTCTTGGATTAGGATCACTTTTTCTAATATATAGTAATATATTTCAAGATATAGATACAGTTATCAAAGTTATTTCAGGATTCTCTCTTGGCGCTTCTTCAATAGCACTATTTGCAAGAGTTGGAGGTGGTATATATACTAAAGCTGCTGATGTTGGAGCAGACTTAGTTGGAAAAGTTGAAGCTGGTATTCCAGAAGATCACCCACTTAACCCGGCAACAATTGCAGATAACGTAGGAGATAATGTTGGAGATGTAGCCGGAATGGGAGCAGATTTGTTTGAATCATTTGTTGGTTCAATAATTGGAGCCATGGTACTAGGTGCTGCATTTATAGGTCTTCAAGAGTTTTCCGGTATTGAAACTAATGCTATTTTACTTCCTTTGTTTATAGCTTCAACAGGAATTATAATGTCAATTATTGGAACCTTATTTGTTAGAGTAAAAGAAGGAGGAAGCCCACATGCTGCATTGAATGCTGGAGAATTCTCATCTGCCGGTTTAATGATGGTAGCTACCTATTTTCTTATAGATTATTTTCTCCCTGATGCCTGGATTTTAAATGGAAAAGAATATACATCATTGGGTGTTTTTGCTGCAACCATTGCAGGATTACTAGCTGGTCTAGGAGTTGGAAAAATTACAGAATATTATACCGCAACTGGTAAAGCTCCAGTTAAATCAATAGTTAAACAATCTGACACTGGTGCTGCTACAACAATTATTTCTGGACTTGGAGTTGGTATGATGTCAACTGCGATTCCAATACTTCTAATTTGTGCTGCAGTTTTAATTTCACATTATTATGCTGGACTATATGGTATAGCAATCGCTGCTGTAGGAATGCTTGCTAATACTGGAATTCAATTAGCCGTTGATGCATATGGCCCAATATCAGATAACGCTGGTGGAATTGCAGAAATGGCTGATCTACCACCAAAGGTTAGAGAAAGAACTGATAAATTAGATGCAGTGGGCAATACAACTGCTGCAATTGGAAAAGGATTTGCTATAGCATCCGCAGCGTTAACTGCTTTAGCATTATTTGCTGCATACATGCAAACAGCACAAATTGATGCAATTGACATATCAGACCCAATTGTAATGTCTGGACTACTTTTAGGAGCTATGCTTCCTTTTGTTTTCTCAGCACTTTCAATGAATGCAGTTGGCAAAGCTGCTATGAGTATGATTGAAGAAGTAAGAAGACAATTTAGAGAGTTACCTAAGCTTAAGGCTGCACTAGAGATTATGAGAAAACATAACTCTGACTTATCAAAAGCTTCTAAAACTGATATGAAAATCTTCAACGAAGCTGATGGAGTTGCCGAGTATAGTAAATGTGTTGAAATTTCTACAAAAGCTGCACTTAGAGAAATGGTTGTTCCTGGACTAATGGCAATATCTGTCCCTGTTATAATTGGATTATTTAGTAAATATATGCTTGGAGGATTGCTCGCTGGAGTTACTTCATCAGGTGTTCTTATGGCAATTTTTCAATCTAATGCAGGTGGAGCTTGGGATAATGCAAAAAAGATGATTGAAGAAGCTGGACAGAAGGGCACAGAAGCACATAAAGCTGCAGTTGTAGGAGATACAGTAGGCGATCCTTTTAAAGATACATCGGGACCTTCACTAAATATTTTATTAAAATTAATTTCTGTTGTAGCTTTAGTAATAGCACCACTTATAATTTAATGTTAGAGAAAGAGAAAAAAATTAAAAAAAAAAAATTAGGGAATTATCCGTTCCTAAGTGTAATTTTTAGTGTTTCTCTATCCTTATTTTTGCTTGGAATTTTTTCTATTTTATTAATTTCATCTTTCAAGATGAAAGAAACCATTCAAAAAAATATTGAATTAAATATTTATTTGAATAAAGTTGTTTCAACAAATGATATTGAAAGAATTAATAAATTTATACTTTCCAAAAATTATATATTGAATAAAGAAGAATCATCAGTTTTGTTCATATCTAAAGAAAAAGCCGCTGATGAATATTCTAATGAGCTTGGAGAGGATTTCATAAAATTCCTTGGTCAAAACCCCTTAAGGGATTTGTTTATTTTAAAAATAGCTCCAAATTATTTTGAAAGAGAAAAATTAGTAGAAATTGAAAAAGACCTTTTAAAAATTAATGGAATTTATGAAATAACTTATCCTAAAGATTTGATTGATGACATAAATAATAATGTTAACAAAATTGGTTTAATGTTAATAGTTATATTCTTTATTTTACTATTCATATCTAGCATTTTGATTAATAATACAATTAGACTTGCTTTATTTTCACAAAGATTTTTAATTAGAAGCATGCAACTTGTAGGTGCAACCTCATTATTTATTCAAAAACCATTTCTTATTAGGGGAATAATTTATGGGATCATTTCTGGAACTTTATCTTCGATATTTTTATTTGCAGTTTTAAAATTTTTAAATTCTAGGATGGTAAATATTATGGGCATAATAGATTCAAAAAGTTTTTTAATTATATCTTTAAATATGATTTTAATAGGTATTCTAATTGTATCTTTTAGCACATATAATTCAGTAAATAAATATTTGAACTCTACATTAGACGATTTACACTAATTTTAAAAAATTAATGAATAAAAAATCCAACCTTCCATTTGACAAATCAAATTATAAAATCATGATTGCTGGTGTGATTTGCATTGCAATTGGTTTCATAATAATGTCTTTAGATCAAGAAGATTATGGATTTGGATTTCTTGGAATAACCCTTGGTCCAATAATTGTTCTCCTGGGTTTTATCATTGAGTTTTTTGCAATTTTTCATAATACTAAAAATTAAATGAATAATTGGGAAGCATTTATTCTTGGAATAATTCAAGGATTAACTGAGTTTTTGCCAATCAGTAGCAGTGGTCATTTAGAGCTTGGATCTTATTTGCTAAAAACCAATACTTCTGAAAATTTGTCATTTACAATTGTTGTACATATTGCAACTGCTCTAAGTATTATAATTGTTTTTAAGAAAGATATTCAGAAAATTTTATACTCTTTATTTAAGTTTTCAAATAATGAAGACACTCAATTAATTTTAAAAATACTATTATCTAGTGTTCCTGTAGGGTTAATTGGATTTTTTTTTGAAGAAAAAATAGAAACATTATTTAATGGAAATATTCTTCTTGTAGGCTTAATGCTAATAATCACATCAAGTATTTTAGCTGTTACTCAAATACAAAAAAAAAACTCAGAAAAAAAAGTCACTTTTTTTTCTGCTTTTATAATTGGTATAGCACAATCAATAGCAATTTTACCAGGAATTTCAAGATCTGGAATAACAATTTCTACAGCTTTATTATTAAAAATAAATAAAAAAGAAGCTACAAAATTTTCATTTTTAATGGTACTTGTTCCAATATTTGGAGTTATGATTATAAAATTATTTAAAGATTTCAGTTCTATAGAATCTTTAACAATAGATATAGAGTTAAGTTCTTTAATAATAGGTTTTATTTCAGCATTAATTAGTGGAATAATAGCTTGCAAATGGATGATAAAAATAGTTCAAAAAAGTAATTTGATCTATTTTGCAATTTATTGCTTTATAATTGGATCATTCTCAATTTTTTCAAGCTTTCATAATTCAGAATCTAAAGAAATAGGAATTTTCACAATTGAGCCTCTTCTACCTGTACAAGAATTAAAAGAAATAGCTTTAAAATCATACCCACCAAATGAAGATAGTTTAGAACAAAAATCTGGTGAATTGGTTGATATTTATAAATTAGATCCAACAATTAAACTTGATATAAGATATGCAACAAAAAATAATTTTATGCAGACACCATTTTATGACGAACCTCGAGCATTTTTAATCAGTGATGCCGCTAAAATGTTAATAAAAGCTCACCAAGAATTAAATAATTATGGATATGGAATAGTAATATATGACGCATATAGGCCGTGGTTTGTAACAAAAATGTTTTGGGATGCAACACCAGATTCTTTAAAAAATTTTGTAGCAGATCCATCATTAGGATCCGTTCATAACAGAGGCTGTGCAGTAGATATTGGATTATATAATATTAAAAATAAAAAAATAATTAAAATGATTTCTGGATACGATGAGTTCACTGAAAGAGCATATCCATCATATAATGGAGGTACAAAAAGAGAAAGAGAAAATAGAAATCTTTTAATTAATACAATGAAAGAATATGGATTTGAGGTTTACGAATATGAATGGTGGCATTACGATTACAAATTATGTAAAAACAAAATTATGAATTTAGAATTTAATGAAATAGACTCAATAATAAATTTAAATTAATTCCTCAGCCTTGGCTATTGATTCTTCAAACTGTTTTCCAATTTTCAAAATTTCATCTCTTTTAATATTTAATTTCAGATTTATATCCTTATAAAAGTCTATATTTTTTTTTACAACTTTTTTATTCATAGGATACGAGTCGTAAGGAAACTGATCACTAAAATTTTTCATAAAACTCATCATTGACATGTTTGAATCTTTTAAATTTTGAATAGCTAAATCAATGTTAGAATCAATTATTTCTTTGTTAGACAAATCCTTTTCTAAAGAGTTAATAGTTGACATTTTTTTCATAACTTCATCATGTTGATTAATAATTTCAGATAATAAAGTCATGTTTTCAGAATGAACATTTGATATACTATTTGGAGTAGATGAGCATCCTACAAAAAATAAAAACATAAAACTAAATAAAAATAATTTTTTCATATTCAGTGATGTTTATTTGATCCAGGTGAAAATTGCAATCCAATTACAAAATTATTATCTACTCCCATCTGAATTCCATTATAATTTTGGAGCAAAGGTAAAAAATATTCAATACCAATTCTAATATTTTTTAATTTTCCGTAAGGTGGTATAATATTTGTTCCAATACTTGAATTAAAAACATAAAATCCGTAGTTATAAGGATTAGATTCAGGGACAATATTTGAAGTTAATTCAAGATCTCTACCTCTTATTTTATCAGAGAATTTATTTTGTAAACTCAAACTCAAACTTATCGAATTTGAGATTTTTATTGCAGCCCAATAGTTTACATCTAATATATTTCCGAAACTATAATCATAAGAATTTTTTCCTACATGAATCTTATACGAAGGTTGAAGTCCAAAAGAAATTTTTTCATATTGAAAAAAAGTAGTAAATCCAAGATGAGTGTTCCATGTTCCAGAACCTATTTGCATATTATAAGGAAGTTTAGTAATACTAAAAGAAGAATACTGATCATTGACATTTATAGATCCAATAGGAAAACTTATACCAATATTTAAATGTGTTTTATTTCTACTTTTATCAACAATATTATAAAGAGCTGTAAGATTAATATCATTAATACCAGATGATTTAGCTTGAAAAGATTGATTTTTTTTTGAAAGCAAATTCATAGTTTTTAAAGTAAAACCTATTGATGTCATTAAATTTATTTTAGTGGATATACCATACATAAAACCAACTTTGTGAGATTCGACTTGATTTGATTCACTAATTGAATTATAGTTTCTATATATATCCTCAATATTTACTTCTGAATTTCCATTTAGATTACCTGACATATTTTTAAATATGTATCTGTAACTAATCATCAGACCTCCCTTATCATGAAAATGATCTCCAGTTATATTTATAGGAGCATGTGAGTCTGGTCTTGAATAATCCCATAGATTTAGTTCCATTTTTTTAAAGTGGTCATTAATATCAATAAATTTATTCTCCCTATTAATTGAATTTTCTCGAATTAATTTTAATAAATTATTTATAACAATTTTAATTACATTGTCTGTCTCTTTTGCCCTATCAGACAAAAAGGATGCTACAATTTTATCATTATTTTCCTTGTCAATTATTAGACCTTTAAAACTTTCAACAACTAAGTCAATTTTATTTTTAAAAGACCATCCATAAGATATTGATACAAAATATCTTGGTTTATCATTTTTTACTATTAAATCATTTTTTTTAAATTCTTTAGAAAATTTACTTGAAACTAAACCCTCTCCAAATCCAAAAGATTTGTCTAAATTAATTTCATTAAAAATTTCCAGTTCTATTTTATGTTTTTTAAGAGTTTTATTACTAAATAAACCTTGAGCAAAAGAAAGTTTTGATGAAAATAGAAAAATAAAAAGTATCGTAATCTTCTTCATAGTATATTTATACTCTATTAAAAAACTTTAGGTTTAATTTTAAATATTTTCTTCAAAACTAAATAAGATTTACTTTAAAATAAATGAGTTCAAATAAGAAAAAGTATGAAGACGGAATTATTTTAAAAGTTGATAAACCTATCGGATGGACTTCGTTTGATATAGTTAACAAAATTAGGAACACATTAAAGTTAAAAAAAGTTGGTCATGCTGGCACCTTAGATCCTCTTGCTTCTGGACTTTTGATAGTTTGTACTGGTAAGTACACAAAAAAAATCCATGAATATCAAGATTTTGATAAAGAATATATTGGATCGTTTGTTATTGGGAAAACCACACCTTCACATGATTTAGAGACTGAATTCATTAGTAGTAAGAGTATAAAGAATATTACCGAAGAAAAAATAATGAAAACAACAAAATCTTTTATTGGA
This sequence comes from uncultured Marinoscillum sp., assembly GCA_902529805.1. Lineage (GTDB taxonomy): Bacteria > Bacteroidota > Bacteroidia > Cytophagales > MED-G16. The sequence continues at coordinate 12,728 of CABZXU010000012.1, read as the reverse complement.
AATCAATACCAGATTCCACCAAAATTTTCAGCAATAAAAATTAATGGAGAAAGAGCTTATAAAAAAGCAAGAAAAAAAGAAAATGTGATTTTAAAGCCGAGAGAAGTAAGAATTAATAAATTTGAAATAACATCAATTAATTTACCAAAAATTGATTTTGTAATAAATTGTTCAAAAGGAACATATATAAGATCAATAGCAAGAGATTATGGCAATAAGCTAAAAGTAGGAGCTTTTCTAAATGAATTAAAAAGAACGAAAATTGGCAATATAAGTATTAAGGATTCGGTCGCAATTGAAAAACTAATAAATAAAATAAAAAAAGATTTAAATGAAGATAATAAAAAGTAATACTATAAAAATCCAGAAATCAAATTTTAATATTACTACTATTGGTTCATTTGATGGGATACATTTAGGCCATAAAAAAATTCTTCAAACCATAACCAAAAAAGCAAAAAAAAATAATGGAAAAAGTATATTGATTACTTTTTGGCCACACCCAAGGTATGTTTTAAAAAAAAATAATGATTTTAAACTTTTAACATCATTAGATGAGAAAATTAAAATTTTTGAAGAAAATAAAATCGATATTTTATATGTGATTGATTTTTCATTAAAGTTTTCAAAAGTCTCAGCATATAACTTTGTTAAGAATATTCTTTTAGACGAATTAAAAACAAATTGTATTCTTATTGGGTACAATAATAATTTTGGTAAAAATAGAGAAGGAAATATCAAGTATTTAGAAGAAAATAAGAACATATTTAATATCGATATCATATCAATACCAAAACAATCTGTTGACAAAATATCAATTAGTTCTACTAAAATCAGAGAACATTTAATAAATGGTAAAATACAGTCAGCAAATCAATTATTAGGAAGAAAATATTCAATAAATGGTAAAGTTGTAAGAGGCAATGGAATTGGAAGAAAAATCAATTTCCCAACAGCTAATATTCAAATAAATGAACCGAAAAAACTTTTACCAAAAAATGGTGTTTATGCAGTAAAAGTAATCTTAAATAAAAAAACATATTTAGGAATGTTAAATATAGGATACAAACCAACTATTGAAAACAAAAAAAAAACTATAGAAGTAAATATTTTCAAATTTTCAAAAGATATTTATAATAATAAAATTTCTATAGTTTTTATTAAACGGATAAGAAATGAAAAAAAATTCAAAAATTTGAATGAATTAAAAAAACAATTAATAATAGACAAAAAAAAGGCTGAATTAATATAAATAGTAAATTATGAAAACATCGCAAATTAAATTTTTAGTTACACTTGATAAAGATAAGATTCCAGAAAAAATCACCTGGAATGCAGAAGATAGTATGGGAAATGAATTTTCTGAAACAAAATCAATAAGTTTAGCTCTTTGGGACCATGAAAAAATGAATACATTAAAAATAGATTTATGGACAAAAGATATGGAAATTAATAACATGAGAAGGTTTTATATAGATTGTATTGGTGGAATTGGACAGAGCATATTGAATTCAACAGGAGATGAACACATGTCTAAAGAGGTAAATAAATTATGTGATAAATTAATTGAGTATCTAAAAAATAAAACAAACAATAATAATTAAACTCATTTTTTTTAATATTTTTACATAATTAAATAACATTAATTATTTATAAAGTATACTATTATAAATTAAACTAAACTATAAAGAGTATGAATAATTTTGTATCAAAATTAATCTGCCTTTCATTTGTATTGTTTATATCTTTATCTTCAAAGCTATACTCCCAACAAACTACTGTTTCTGGGAATGTAACAGATGGTAATGAAGCTCTTATTGGAGTTAACATTCTCGTGAAAGGAAAAGTAATTGGTACCATCTCTGATAAAGATGGTAACTTTAGTTTGAATGTTAATTCGGCGCCGCCGTTAACATTAGTTTTTTCGATTGTGGGTTATGAATCACAAGAATTGGAAATTAATGATTCTGATTCTGATGTTTCTATAACTATGCTTGAATCAGCTATGCTTGGAAAAGAAATAGTTGTTTCTGCATCTAGAGTTGCTCAAAATATACTTGAAGCGCCTGTTACAATTGAAAAAATGGATCTATTAGCTATCCAAAATGCATCAACCGCTGATTTTATGGATCAACTTGAACACATAAAAGGTGTAAAGGTTAGTAGAGGAAGTATGAACTTCCCTGCAGTTAATACTAGAGGGTTTGCAACAGATGCAAATACTAGATTTGTTCAACTTGTTGATGGAATGGATACTTCTGCACCTCTATTAAATTTTCCAACTGGTAATCTTGTTGGAATTAATCCTTTGGATTTAGAAAGTGTAGAATTAATTCCTGGATCTTCATCTGCATTATATGGTCCTAATGCCTACAACGGAACAATGTTGATGGCAAGTAAAAGCCCATTTGATTATCAAGGGTTATCTGTTCAAGTTACACAAGGAGTAACTTCGTCACAGGCAACAGGTGATAATAATTATCATTATTCTAAATACAATATTAGATATGCTAAAGCTTTTAATGATAAGATTGCTATAAAAGTAAACTTTTCATATGATGAAGCTCAAGACTGGACTGCTAATGATTATAGCACACATAAGATGTATCCAGATTCTTCAATAAACTTAACTGGACAACCAAATTTTGATGGTTTAAATGTTTATGGTGATGAAGTACAAATAGCATTTCCTGCATCATTAGGTGGTGCTCAATACGCTTCATTAGGGTTACTAGATCTTAGAAGAACTGGTTTTCCTGAAGAGTTTCTTGTAGATAACGATGCTAGTAATATGAAATACGATGCATCAATACACTACAGAATAAATGATAATACTGAAGCTTCTTTCTTATATAGAAAAGGTGGAGGAAATTCAATTTATGTAGGCACTGAAAAATATGCTCTTAGAGATTTTGGTCAGCAATTCATGAAATTTGGAATTAAAGGAGATAAACTGAATATGAATATCTACCAATCAACTACTGATGCTGGTGATTCATATAACCTAACTGCATTAGGTATTTTTATGAATGAAAGATTCAAACCTACATTAGCAAGTTGGGTTCCAACATATTTACAAACTTACATAACTTCTATGCAAGGCTATGTACCAGGAGTTCCTGCTGGAGTTCCTTCAGCAGCTCATCAAGCGGCTAGAAGTCAAGCAAATAGTGGAATACCTGCAAATGGTTCTTCAGAATTTAATACTGTTAGAGATCAAGTTATAAAAGACAGATTTCAAAGTGCTACTGGAGGTGCTGGATTTTTTGATAATTCCAAGTTAACGCACTTCGACTTAAACTTTGATGCTGCTGATTGGCTATTACTAGGCATCAACTATAGAAATTATTCCATTTTTACTGAAGGAACAATTTTTAATGAGGATCCTGATGGAACTGGAACAAATAGCAGAATAAATATCAATGAATACGGAGCGTTTGCTCAAGTTAGAAAAGAATTGATGGAAGACATAATGTTTACTGGATCAGTAAGATGGGATAAAAATGAAAACTTTAAAGGTAGAGTTACCCCAAGGTTAGCAATAGTTTATTCTTTTGCTGAAAACAGTCATCTTAGAATTTCTTATCAAACTGGATTTAGAAACCCTGATACTCAAGCACAATATATCTACTTCCCTTCTAGTACAGGTACTATACTTGGATCTGCTAAAGATAATGCAGAAAGGTATGGAGTTATGGAAGGTGGAGCGTATTCTGTTGAATCTTACGACGCATTTATAGCGTCAGGAGGTGTTCTAGACTCAATTTCTGGAAATCCAATTGGTGGAACTCCAGGAGTCTTAGCAACCACTAACGTAAGTTATGTAAAACCAGAAAGACTGAGTGCTTATGAAATTGGTTATAAAGGTCTAATTGGAGATAACTTTTTGGCTGATATAAACTATTATAGCACAAATTATAAAGACTTTTTATCTGGAGTAAGAGTTGTATCAAAAAATGCAACGACTCACAAAGGAGCTGCACTTCCTCCAGGAACTAGATGGTCTGTTCATAGCAATGCTCAAGATATAGTTAAATCATGGGGTATTGGTGTCGGTCTTACTTGGAATTTACCTTCTAACTTTGTGTTGCAGGGTAATTATAATTACCAAGACTATAAAGTTGATTATGCTTCTGAAGCAAGTAATTTCTTAGCATACTTCAATACACCGAAGAATATGTATGGATTCACTTTTTCAAATAGACAACTTGTTAAAAACTTAGGTTTCTCTGCAAGTTTTAGAACTTCAGATTCATTTTTGTATGAAAGCACATTTGCTGAAGCATGGGAAGTTCCTCAGTACTCTGTTCTTGACGCACAGGTAAATTACAAAATTGAAAGCCTTAAAACGATTGTTAAAGTAGGTGGAAACAATATTGGAATTGGAAGTGGTGATTACAGAACTAGACCAGGAGGTCCTTTTGTTGGAAAGTTATGGTACATGACTTTAACATTTGATGAATTCTTAAACTAATAAATAAAATGAAAATGAAAACAATAAAACAATTAACATTTATAGCGATATTTTCATTTATTGCATTGTCATGTGAACAAGAATCAATAATGAAAATCGATCCTACTGCTGCATCTGCTCCTACACCGAGTGGAACAGCTGGAACAGCTGATTTTACAAAATTTTCAGCTATTGGAGGTAGTTATGTTGCAGGATTCACAGATGGAACTTTGTATACGAATGGACAGAAAAATTCTTTGGCTGCAATTATTGCAAACCAAATCAATTATACTAGAAGTGCTGATGCTCAAGCTACTTATACATTTAACCAACCAGATATTAATTCTGAGAATGGTTATATAAATGCTGGGACTGATGGTATTCCTGGAAGTCCTGATGATAACGGAAGAATGTATTTAGGAACTAGTGCATCAACTGGAGAAACTGGTTTGTATTTTAAACAACCTGGTGATGCTGCTGCAATGCAAACGCCTTATGCGGGAGATAAAATAGCACTGAATAATTTTGCTTTTGGTAATTCTGTTCTTGGACATTATGTAAGTACTGAAACAGGTGGGCCAAACTCTGCTCATCCGTTATTTAATAACTTTTATGCGAGATTTGGAGCTGGTGGTTCTGCTTCTCCTTTAACTCAATTTTTGGGTACTGCACCATCATTTTGGATGGCGTGGTTAGGAGCCTCAGATTTTGTTGGATATGCTGCTAAAGGTGGTGACGTTGCTCAAGCGCCAAAGCCTGATGGAGCTACTCTTTCAGTAATTTGGGGACAAGCATTAACAGCGATGATTAGTTCTAATCAGGTTGCTAAAGGTATAGTAGGAACTGTACCAGATATTTTAGCACTTCCTTATTTTAACTTTATTGTATCTAATGCTATACCGCTAGATGCTGCTAATGCTGCGGCTTTAAATGCTCAGTTAGGAGCCGGTTTTAATGGATCCTTAAATGGTTTAGCTGGTGCTGCAATGTTATCAGCTGCAGAAGCTGCACAAAGACAATTGACGTGGTCAGCTGGTCAAAATTATATTTTGATTAATGATGAAAGTTTAACTGACTTAGGACCTCTTTGGGATGTTCTTGTTGGTGCAGCACAAATGAGTGCAGCACAAAGAGCTGGGCTTGAGCCTTATAGATTTGCTAGACAAGCAACAGATAACGATAAAGCTGTCTTAGCTGCTCAAGGTGTACTTGGACTACCAAATACAGCAATACCTGGTGATCCAACATGGGGTGTATCATGGCCTTTAAGTGATGAGCATGTTTTAACTGCTACAGAGCTTGTAGAATTTGAAACTGCTAGAGCAACATTAAATGCCGGAATTAAAGCTAAGGTAAAAGAGTTAAACGAAAATGTAGTTATAAACTCAGCTGGTCTTAACAGATTAGCGATGGTTGACCTAGATGGCACTTATGCTGCATGGGCTACAAACTCTCCATTATCTGATAATGGCGTGGTTGTAACTTATGACTTTGCACCTCCTACTGGGATGTGGTCGTTTGATGCAGTTCATCCAAATGCCAGAGGTTATGCATTATTGGCTAACAAATGGATAGAAGCTATTAATGCTCATTTTGGTTCATCAATCCCTAAAGCTCAGGTAGGATGGTATCCTGGACCTGCTCTTCCGGAAGCCGTGAATTAAAATTTATTAACTCTTTATAGATAAAAAAGGCTAACAATATGTTAGCCTTTTTTATTAAATTGTGTTTATGTCTATATCAAGAAGATCATTTATCCATAATTCGTTAAAAGCAGGAACTATTTTTCCTCTTTTTTCAATGAACTATTCAAAAGCTTCAAATATAAAATTTAATTCTTCAGTAAAGAATGAAGAGTATTGGAATTCTATCGCAAAACTATATCAACAAAATGTAAACTTTATCAATCTAGAATCTGGTTATTTTAGTCCTTCTCCTGAAATAGTTAAAAACTATTGGATAAATTTTGTTAATGAAATTAATGAATCTCCATCTTATTATATGAGGACCAGACAAACAGAGATGAGGGAAAAGGTAAGATCTAAGCTCGCAAATTATTCTGATGTAAGCAGCGAAGAGATTTGCCTAACTAGAAATGCTACTGAATCAATGAATATCATCATTCAAGGTATAAAACTTGAAAAAAATGATGAAATACTCAGAACTAATTTAGAATATCCTAATATCATTCAAGCTCTTGACATGAGAGAAAGAAGGTATGGAACCAAAATAAATGTTGTTGATGTCCCTATTCATCCACAAAATCAAGAAGAAATAGTTAATAAAGTTATAAATGCTATTACTCCTAAAATAAAAGTGATTTTAATTTCTCATATGGTCTTTTTGAATGGTCAGGTATTTCCGGTGAAAGAAGTCTGTCAGAAGGCCAAAGATTTAGGAATAGAAACAATTGTTGATGGTGCTCACTCTTTTTCACATGTAGACATGGATATTTCAGATATAGGTTGTGATTTTTATGCATCCAGCCTTCATAAATGGTTAGGTGCTCCTCTAGGAAATGGTCTATTGTATGTTAAAAAAGATAAAATTGAAAGACTTTGGCCGTTATACGGAGACACTCAATATGATGATGATGATATTATGAAATTAGAACATTTAGGAACTAGACCATGTTCTGATCAAAACGGAATAATACCAGCAATTGATTTTAATTTAAAAATTGGTAAGAAAGATAAATCCAAACGTTTAAAATCATTACAAATGAAATGGGCAAATGAACTTAAAGATCATAAAAATATTATTTTAAATACACCTCTTGCTGAAGGGCAATCTTATGGCATAGCAAATGTTGGAGTTAAAAATCTTTCACCATCTGAGCTAGCAGATAAATTGTTTGATGATTTTAATATATTTACTGTTCCAATAGATGATGATAGAGGGATTCGTGGTGTGAGAGTTTCTCCTAATTTATATTCAACAATGGAAGATATTAATAAATTTCTTGATGCAATGCTTAAAATAGCAGCATAGACTTGTTAATTTTAAGTTATGACGCTGGATTCAAAATATAATCCTAATCAAATTGAAGATAAGTGGTATAAGAAATGGGTTGATGAAAACTGTTTTAAATCTACACCTAATTCTAAAAAAGAACCTTATACCATTGTTATTCCTCCACCTAATGTGACGGGTGTATTACATATGGGTCATATGCTAAATAACTCCATACAAGATATTTTAACCAGAAGAGCAAGGATGAAAGGAAAAGAAGCCTGTTGGGTACCTGGAACAGATCATGCTTCAATAGCTACCGAAGCAAAAGTAGTTGATATGCTAAAAGAAAAAGGAATTGATAAAAGTTCTCTTACAAGAGATGAGTTTCTTAAATATGCATGGAAGTGGAAAGAAAAATATGGAGGAATAATATTAGAGCAACTAAAAAAACTTGGAGCATCTTGTGATTGGTCAAGAACTAAATTTACTATGGATGAAGACCTATCAAAATCTGTTATAAAAGTTTTTATTGATCTATACGATAAAGGTCATATTTATAGAGGCATAAGAATGGTCAACTGGGACCCTGAAGGAAAAACAGCTTTAGCTGATGATGAAGTTATATATAAAGAAGTTGATTCTAATTTATACTATATAAAATATAAAATAAAAGATTCAAAAGATCATTTAACAATTGCTACTACAAGGCCTGAAACTCTTTTAGGAGATACTGCGATATGCATAAATCCTAACGATAAAAGATTTAAACATCTAAAAAATAAGTTAGCAATAGTACCACTAGTTGAAAGAGAGGTTCCAATTATATTTGATGAGTATGTTGATATGGAATTTGGAACTGGATGTCTAAAAGTAACACCCTCTCATGATGAAAATGATTATAAACTTGGTGAAAAGCATAATTTATCATCCATTGATATATTTGATGACGAAGGGAAAATAAATAAAAATGGAATACTATATGTAGGAAAAGATAGGTTCATCGTAAGAAAACAGATTGTAAAAGATCTAAAGAAAATCGGTCAACTTTCAAAAATTGAAAATCATAAAAATAAAGTCGGGTATTCTGAGAGAACAGATGCTGTAGTAGAACCAAAAATATCAACACAGTGGTTTCTTAGTATGAAAGAGATAAAAATACCAGCACTTGACAATGTGATGAATGATAATATAAAATTTCATCCCAAAAAATTAAAAAATATGTACAGAGCATGGATGGAAAACATTAATGACTGGTGTATTTCAAGGCAATTATGGTGGGGACATCAAATACCTGCTTATTATTTACCATCTGGTGAATTTGTTGTAGCAGAAACAAAAGAAAAAGCATACATTAAAGCAAAAGAAATTGATGGTAATATCAAAATGGATGAATTGATCCAAGACGAAGACGTTCTAGATACATGGTTTTCTAGTTGGTTGTGGCCAATATCTGTATTTGACGGGATAAATAATCCTAAAAACAAAGAAATTGAATATTACTATCCTACAACAGATTTAGTAACTGCACCAGAAATTATTTTTTTCTGGGTAGCAAGAATGATAATATCAGGATATGAATATAGAAATGAAATGCCTTTTAAAAATGTCTACTTCACTGGCATTGTTAGAGATAAAAAAAGAAGAAAAATGTCAAAATCTCTAGGAAATTCACCTGATCCAATTGAGCTAATGAAAAAATATGGTGCCGACGGAGTGAGGGCAGGAATGCTATTCAGCGCCCCAGCTGGAAATGATTTACTTTTCGATGAGAAACTCTGTGAGCAAGGTAGAAATTTTTCAAATAAGTTATGGAATGCTTTTAGGCTAATCCAAACACTTGAAATATCAGATAAAGGAAAGGACCAATCTCTTGCAATAGACTGGATCAATTCTAGGTTTAATGAGGTATTAAATCAAGTTGAAGATCATTTTTGTAAATATAGAATATCGGATGCTCTTCTAACTCTATATACATTTATCTGGGATGACTTTTGCAGCTGGTATCTAGAAATAATTAAAGAAAAGAGTATTTCGAAAGATACGCATGAAGAGACAATAATCATACTCGAAAAAATTTTAAAAACACTTCATCCTTTTATGCCATTTATTACTGAAGAGCTATGGAATAAGATAAATGATAAAAGAGATTATATTATGATATCAGACTACCCTACTTCAGAGAAATTTGATATTAAGATTAATGGGAATTTTAATAAAATTTTTGAAATAGTTTCTGGTCTTAGAAAACTTAAATCTGATAATAAATTAAAACAAATAGATGTTGTAAAAGTATTAGTTAATAAAAAATCAAATTTTGATTTTAATCTTTATAAAGGGTTAATTGAAAAACTTTCTAAAACAAAAGATCTTGAGGAAATAGAAGATATTCCAGACAAATTCCCTACTCTAGTTTCAGGAAAAGATACTTTATGTCTTGCTATAGAAAAATCAAAAGATTCTAAAGAAGATACTATAAAACAAATTGAATACTTAGAAGGATTCTTAAAATCAGTTGAAAAAAAATTATCAAATAAGAGCTTTGTAGATAATGCACCAAAAAATATTGTTGATATGGAAAAAAAGAAAAGAGATGATGCCCTGGTTAAATTAGAAAATCTTAAAAAATCAATATAAAATAACTACCAAGAAATTATTACTTTGCCATGACCCTCATTGATATCAGATGCATTTGATTGATTAGAGCCTGAATTATATGATCCTCCTCCCCCTCCGTTTCCGGATTGAGAACCATTCCAGTTTCCTCCTCCTCCTCCAGAGTAACCACCACCACCACCACCATAACCATTAGTACTTACGGAAGAATCATGACTAGCTCCTCCTCCACCAAACCCTCCATCGCTACTTGTTCTATTTGATCGAGTTCCACTAATATCTCCTCCAGTTCCTCCATTTAAAAAGCTTAGACCAGCATTTGCTATATTATTTGTTTGACTTCCCCACCCTTTTCCTCCATTTCCAATAAAACCACCTCCACCTCCTGCAACTGATCCTCCTCCCCCATAACCATTAGATCCTCCTCTAGCTCTAGCGCCCCCACCAGATCCCGAAGCTGCAGCTCCAAAATTCCCTGGTGTAATTTCTGAATCTCCACCACTTGTACCCGTTAAGCCAGGTCCACCATCCCTATGTCCTCTAGAATTTCCACTAGTACCCATTCCTCCTCCACCTCCTCCTGCAATAATTAGAGGTGTATCATTAGAAGTCACAACATAACTCCCTCCTCCACCTCCTCCCATGTAATCTCCTTCTAAACCTTGTTGTCCAACTAGAATTTTAATTACATCATTCTTTGTTAAACTAAACTCTCCTGAAATTTTAGCACCTTTTCCACCTGCTTTAGATGAAGAAGAAGAGCCAATACTCCCCTGAGCTCCATAAACTGTTATTGTATATGTTCCAGTATAAGGAACCGTCCACGACTGGATACCATTACTTACTGTTACCTCTCCTTCCAAATCTGTTGAAAAATATGCAGTATTACAATTAGATTGAGAGGGGCCGCTTTTTCCAGTTTTACCACAATTAGTGAATTGTCTTTCTCCAGATGATGAATGATGTTTAAAAAAACCTTGATAAGTAGGTAAAATTTGAGAATAACAAGAAATACTGAATAAAAAAAACTGAATTAAAAAAAAAAAAAATTTCACGATCTAATAATTTCAAATGAATGGATGACCTCTGTATCCTTTCTAATAGATGATCCTACTGAACAGTATTTGGTGAGAGATAAACTAATAAACCTATCTGCTTCGCTATCTTGAAGATCTTTTGAGTAAATTATATATTTTATATTTATTTTTTTATAATACATCGGGTGTGCCTTAGCTCTTATACCTGAGGATTCGGCTTTTAAATCTCTGAAGTCTCTTCTCCTTTTTTTTATCATGGATACTATTTCTACAGCTGCGCAAGTGGTAACTGCAGAAAGAAGCAATTCCATAGGTGATAAATTTTCTTTCTTATCTTTTTCATACATATCAATAGTTAACTTATTTCCTGATTCATTCAGAACTTGAAACTTTTCATCGTTCAAATAAGACATACTAACATTCACTTCCATAATACGTAAAGAATTATTATATTCAATCTAAAAATAATATATGAAATTTAATATTATATTTCTAATAATTTATTTTTTTTCAATTAATGTATTTTCTCAAGAATCTCTTGAAAATATTCTCAGTGAAATTGACGATTCTGAGAGTTCATCTGCTGTAACTTCAACATTTAAATCTACAAGGATAATAAATGGTCACTCTGTTGAACTAGCAAGTCCAAAATCTTTGGAGTTTCGTATAGCCCATAGGTTTGGACCAATTAATAATGGTTTTTATGATATTTTTGGTTTAGACGCTGCTACTATTAAAATGAGTTTTGAGTATGGAATTAATGATAAAATGATGGCTGGTTTTGGCAGAAGTTCCTATCAAAAAAGTTATGATATATTTTTTAAAATTGCTTTGATGAAGCAAACAAAAGGAGTCAATTCAAAACCTTTTTCTTTATACTATGTGAACTCTGAATCAATAAATACTTTGAGGTATGATCCAAAAATTTCATTTCAAAATAGAATTTCTTATAGTCACCAACTTCTTCTTGCAAAAAAAATAAATGATAATTTTGCTTTTCAACTTTCTCCTAGTTTAGTTTTTAGTGATTTTGAAAATTATGATAAACATTCATTTTTTATAGTCGGAGCTGCAGGAAAATATATGTTATCAAAAAGAATGGCCTTGAATGTTGAATATTTCTATAGATTAAAACATGAAAACGATAATTCAGTTGGATACATTAATATTTTTGAAAACAATTATAATTCATTGAGCATAGGAATTGATATTGAAACAGGAGGACATGTTTTTCAATTACATTTTAGTAATTCATCACCAATGATTGAAAAAGGATTTTTGTTAGAAACTAATAAGAAATGGTCAGATGGCACGATCCATTTTGGGTTTAATATTTCAAGAGAATTTTCTATAGGAAAAAAATCTTCTACAAAAGAATGGTAGCACTACTTTATTCTTTGATTTTTTTCATTTTTCAAGAAAATGATTCAAAATTTATTATAGATAATTCTGTTGTTGAATTTTTTTCTTACGCGCCTTTAGAAAATATAAAAGCTGAAAATAAAAATAGTATTGGGGTGATAGATTTCACATCAAAAGAATTTATAATAAAGATCCCGATGAATAAATTTGATTTTCCAAATAATTTAATGGAAAAACATTACAATGATAGTTACCTTGAAACAGAAAAATTTCCTAGCTGTATTTTCAAAGGTTCTATTGCTGAAGAA
>CABZXU010000011.1 GCA_902529805.1 uncultured Marinoscillum sp. | reverse complement strand
GATTAATGATTCTTCAATTATTGATTTAAATAATCTTGAAAAAAAAATAAAATCAAATAAATTTATAAAAGAAATAGAAATATATAATAATTTAAATAATGTTATAAATATTAATGTTAATCAATTTAAACCTTATGCAAGATTGATTAATAATAAAGGGGATGATTATTATATTGATAATGTTGGGGATATTTTTCCAGTTTCTAATAAATATTCTGAAAGAGTTTTATTAATTTTTTTTAAAAATCATAAATATACTGATGAAAAAAATATTAATTTTTTTCAAAACGGGAATAAAATTTTTAAACTTATAAATTATATTAATAATAATGATTTTTATAAAAAACAAATTTCACAATTAAATGTAAATGAAGATGGTGAAATAATTATGATTCCTCAAATTACAAAACAAAAAATTTATTTTGGAAATTCTGATAATATGGATATTAAATTTAAAAAATTAGAGTTATTTTATAAAAATATTCTTCCAACTAAGGGGTGGAATTATTATGAATCCGTAAACTTAAAATACAAGAATCAAATTGTTTGTAACAAAAATAATAATGTATGAGAGATGAATATATTGTAGGTCTTGATATTGGTACAACAAAAATATGTATTGCTGTTGGCAAAAAAGATGATCATGGAAATATTAAAATCATTGCTTTTGCTGAAACAAGATCAATTGGAGTTGCTGTAGGTATGGTTCAAAATATTCAGAAGGCAACTGAGCAAATTAGTCAAGTAGTTAAGGAAGCATCAAAAGATTCAAATGTTGAAATTAAAAAAGCAAATGTTGGAATTGCTGGTAAACATATTAAAAGTTTTACGAGACATAATTCTATTTATATAAATAATAAAGAAGATAACGAAATAAATTCAGAGCATTTAATGAAGTTATTGTATGAAGCAAAAAATACTATAATTCCCCCTGGTGATGAAATTATTGCTGTTACAGCTCAAAATTATTTAGTTGATGAAGAGATCATGACTATGGAACCAATAGGTACCCCAGGAAAAAAGTTGGAAGCAGATTTTCATATTGTGACAGCACGAAAAACTGATATAAAAAATATTATATCTTGTGTTGAAAAAGCTAATATTTTTAGAGAATTATTAGTTTTAGAGCCTCAGGCTTCTTCATTAGCAATTTTGACAAAGGGAGAATTAGAGTCAGGAGTTTGTTTAGTAGATATTGGTGGAGGGACAACTGATATTGCAATATTCCATGAAAATGTTATGAGACATACATCAATTATACCATATGGAGGTGAGATTATTACTCAAGATATTAAAGATGGTTTACAAGTTTTAACTAAGCAAGCTGAAATTCTTAAGATAAAGTTTGGTAGGGCAATTGCAAGTCATGCCTCAAAAAATGAACATGTAAAAATTCCAGGAATTGGACAAAGAGAAGATAGATTAATATCTACATATAATCTTTGTAAGATAATAGAAGCAAGAATGGAAGAGATTATTCAAGATATTCATAAAGAAATAATATTGAGTGGGTATAATGGTAAATTATCAGGAGGTATTGTTTTGACTGGTGGTGGTTCTCAATTATTAAGTTTGAAACAGTTAGTAAAGTATATGACTGGGATGATCCCAAGAATTGGATTTCCAGATTCACAGCTATCTACTTCAGAATTTAATTTAAAATCACCTAAATATTCAACTTTAGTTGGTTTGTTAATATCTGGTTATAAAACCAGCAGAATAAATAAAAGTAAAAATCTAACTAGATCTAATTCGAGAGATGTTATAAAAGAATTTAGTGATAAATTTAAATCTTTTTTTACGGATGCTGATTTAGATGAATTTAAAAAATAAATTATTTTAATATGTACACTTTTGACTTGCCTTCTCATCATAGATCTATAATAAAGGTAATAGGAATAGGTGGAGGAGGAAGTAATGCAGTTAACTATATGCATTCTCTAGGAATTAAAGATGTAGAATTCATAGTTTGTAATACAGATATTCAAGCTCTTCATTCAAGTAGTGTTAAAAATAAACTTCAAATAGGAATTAATTTAACTGAAGGCTTAGGAGCCGGAGCTGATCCAGAAAAAGGTAAAAACGCTGCCCGTGAAAGTAGCCATGAAATTAGAGAAATTTTAAAAAATGATACAAAAATGCTATTCATAACAGCAGGTATGGGAGGAGGAACTGGTACTGGAGCCGCACCAATCATTGCAAAATTAGCTAAAGAATTAGATATTCTAACAATTGGTATTGTTACTATTCCTTTTCTTTTTGAAGGAAAAGAAAAAATGGATGTTGCTAATGAAGGTATTAAGTTTTTGAAAGAAGATTGTGATAGTGTAATAGTTATTATGAATGAGAAATTATCAGAAATATATGGTAATCTTACTCAAAGAGATGCTTTTTCAAAAGCAGATGATGTATTAAGTACAGCTGCTCGAAGTATTGCTGAAATAATTACTTCGACAGGAAATATTAATGTAGATTTTGAAGATGTTAATACCGTAATGAGAAATGCAGGGGCTGCTGTAATAGGTTCAGCTACAGCTTCAGGAGAAAATAGGGCTAATAGAGCAGCAGAAATGGCAATTAATTCTCCTCTATTGAATAATCATGAAATATATGGTGCAAAAAAAATACTTTTAAATATTGTATCTGGAGAAGAAGATGAAATCAACATGAATGAATTGAAAAATATTACGGAATATATTGAAAATTCAGTTGGAAATGACGCAAAAATTATTTTTGGTACAAGCATTGATCAATCTTTGGGTAATAAAATTAAAGTAACTGTAATTGCTTCAGGTTTTAATAATTTAACCAAAAATTCTAAAAATGATGATATAATTGATGATGAAAAAGTAATCGATAGTCAAATTAATATATTTGATAAAAAGATTCAAAATAGTGAATTGAAATCCTATTCTTTTGAAAAACCATCCTCAAAAAATCATTCTGTTCAAAATGAGGATCAAAAAATTATTTTTGGTATTGAAGATGATTATAATGAAATAGATGAATATGAAAAAATGGAGGTTGAAAATACTAATGATAAATCTTTAAATTATCAAGAGGAATTAATTGATGATGATTCTTCTGATAATATATATGAAAAATATAAAGATGAGAGAGAAGAAAGAATAAAAAAATATGATTCTCCAAATAAAATGCATAATGAATTAAAAGAGTCTGAAAATAAATTGATACCTGCATT
The DNA here is from genome assembly GCA_902529805.1 of uncultured Marinoscillum sp. GTDB lineage: Bacteria > Bacteroidota > Bacteroidia > Cytophagales > MED-G16. The sequence goes on along the minus strand of CABZXU010000011.1, from coordinate 52,302 downwards.
TAAAAGAAAAAAAGTTAATCTAATTGATGATAATATTGATAATATTTCTGAAAACACTGAAACTTTAGAAATCGAAAGTGATACAGAAAGTTCTGATGAAGATTAGTTATATTATAATTAAGTAATTCTATTAATATTTATGTCTTTAAATTTAAAAGTAAATTCTATTAGCAAAATTTATAGTTCAAAGAAAGTTTTAAATAATGTTTCTTTTGAATTAAATAAAGGAAATATTTTAGGATTAATTGGTAAAAATGGTGCTGGTAAATCAACCGTTTTAAAAATTTTAAGTTCACTAATTGATTTTGGTGGAGATGTTTTGATTAATCAAAAAAGTATAAAAAAAATGGATGCTAAATCTAAAAAACAAGTTGGTTACTTATCTGAAAATAATCCTTTATATATAGATTTTTATATTAGTGAGTATTTAAATTTTATTGGTAATTTAAATGGTTTATTTAAAGATAGTTTACAGAGAAGAAAAAAAGTAGTAATTGAATTGTGTGGATTAAAAAATTTTGAAAATGAAAAAATTAAAAATTTGAGTAAAGGATATAGGCAAAGGGTAGGTATTGCTTCAGCATTTATTCATGATCCAGATATATTGATTTTAGATGAGCCAACTACTGGCTTGGATCCTTCTCAAATATTAGAAATACGTGAGTTAATAAAAAATTTAGCTAAGAATAAAATAGTTATTTTTTCTTCTCATTTATTGAATGAAATTAATGAGATATGCAATAAGGTAATTTTTTTGGACAAGGGTAACATAGTTCTTAAATCTAATATTAAAGAATTAAAAAACAGGTATAATAATATTTCTTTAGATAAAATTTTTAATAAGATAATACCAAATTAATGTTTACAATATTTAAAAAAGAAATAAATGTATTTTTTGACTCTTTATATGGTATTATAATTTTTTCTATTTTTTTTTTAATAAACGGGCTTTTTATTTGGGTATTTCCATCATCTAATATATTTCAATATGGCATATCATCACTAGATATATTTTTTGATATTGTTCCATATATTTTTATTTTATTTATTTCTTCAATAACTATGAAAATTATTTCAGAAGAAAGAAATCTTGGAACTTTTGAAATATTATTATCACAACCAGTTTCAAATAAAGATATTATTTTAGGTAAATTTTTATCTTCTTGGTTTTTATCAATCTTATTGATTTTTTTAACCTTTCCTTACTGGATAACGATTTATAATTTATCAAATCCATTAGGTAATATTGATCATATAATTATTATAAACTCATATATTGGTTTAGTTCTATTAGTGGGAGCTATGAATTCAATCGGAATATTTTTTTCTTCACTATTTCAAAATCAAATAATTTCTTTTCTTTCTTCTTGTTTCATTTTTTATTTATTATATGAAGGAATCGATATGATTAATTATTATGATTCAATAAACTTAGTTGATTCATTTATTGATCATTTTACATTTTCATATCATTATTCAAATTTCACTAGAGGTATATTTCAAATAAACAGCTTCATATATTTTATTATTGTAATGATTAGTTTTTTTTATTTTTCTTTAATTAATCTAAAGCTGAGTTTAAAATGAAAAGAAAACTCATATCAATAATCCTTACTGATTCAAATAAATTTCTTAGTTTATCAACTATATTCTTTTTTATTATTTTATATATTTTTTTTAGTTATAAGAATACAAGGTTTGATCTTACTAGTGATAAAAGATATACACTTTCAACATCTAGTATTGAAATAATTAAAAGTATAAATACTCCAGTAAATTTTGAAATTTTTTTATCTGGTGAACTTCCTCCTGGAATGAAATACTTAAAATCAGAAATAAGTAGAATTATGATTGATATTAAAGAATACAATAAAGAAAATATCTATTATCAATTTGTTGATTTAGATAATTTTAATGATCAAGAAAAAAATCTATATATTGATAAACTAATATCAAATAACATTAATCCTACAGATTTAGTATACAACACGGAGAAGGGAAGAATCATTAAGCGAATATTTCCAGGCATTTTAATTACTAGTGGTGATAAAGAAGAATCTATCTTATTATTATCAGGAAATAAAAATTTTTCACCATATGAAATTATAAATCAATCGATTGAAAATTTAGAATTTGAAATTGTTTCTAGTTTATTTTTTCTTTCTCAGTCAGTTAGTAAAAAAATAGGATTTATTACAGGTCATGATGAACTAGATAATTTAGAAATTAATAGTATAAGATCTTTTTTAGAAAAAAAGTATCATTTTGAAATTATTAATATTGAAAACTCATTTGATAGAATTGATGATTTTAATTTGTTAATTGTTGCAAAACCAAAATTATCATTTTCAATGAAAGACAAATATTTTTTAGATCAATTTTTGATGAGCGGAGGAAGAATTCTGTTTTTACTAGATGCTTTAGGTATAAATCTTAATGATTCATCTATTTATGAAAATTTAGCTTTTGAATATGATCATAAATTAGATGATTTATTATATAAATATGGAGTTAGGATAAATAAAAACTATATAAAAGATTTTAATTCAGCATTATTTCCAGTTGTAATAGGTAGTTTTGGGAATAATCCTAATATTGTACCACTTCCTTTTCCTTTTTTTCCTGAAATATCAAATTTTGGTAATCATTCAACAGTAAAAAATTTAGGATCTATAATTACTAAATTTGTTTCAAGTATTGATACAGTAAATAATGATAATTTAATAAAAAAAATTCCTCTTTTGTATACTTCTGATTTTTCATTTATTGATAATTATCCTGTAGTTATAAGATTAGATGATTTAGCAAAAGATTTAAATCAATCAGATTTTAATGATAAATCTAAAGTAATTGGTATTTTGCTAGAGGGTGAATTTTCTTCTTATTTTAATAATCGTTTATTTGATTATAAAATAAAAAATAAGAATTTTATTTCTAATAGTTTAGAAACTAAAATTGTAGTAATTTCTGATGGAGACATAATTAGAAATGATATAGTTAAAAATAATCCTATTGAATTAGGAAATGATCTCTATCAAAAAAAAAAATATGCTAACATAGAGTTAATTCAAAATATTATTTTTTATTTACTTGAAGATGGTAATTTAATTGATTCTAAAATGAAAGATTTAAATTATTATCGATTAGACAAAAATAAAGTAGATAGATATAAATTATCTTTCCAATATTTAAATTTATTGCTTCCCATAATATTTTGTCTTATTATTTTTACATTAAGATATTTTTACAGAAAAAATAAATATAACTTTAAAAACTAGTTTTAATTATTTCTTCAGATTGTAAAATTTATTTTTTAATTTGCTAAATCTGTTAAATCTTAATTTATGAAATTTATAGTTTCTTCTTCTTATCTTTTAAAACATCTTTCTGTTGTTAGTGGAATCATAACATCTAATCCTGTTGTTCCAATACTTGAAAACATATTATTTGAAATAAATAATGGTAATTTATTGATTACCGCTTCTGATTTGCAAACTACAATTATGGTTGAAGTTCAAGTTGAATCAAAAGAAGATGGAAGTATAGCAATTCCTTCTAAAACCTTAATCGAAACTCTGAAAAATCTACCTGAACAACCTGTTACATTTTCTATAGATAAAGAATCATACAATATTGAAATTAATTCTGATAATGGCAGATACAAATTAGTTGGTGAGAATGCTACTGATTTTCCGAAGATACCTGAAATCTCTGATGGATATTCTACAGATATAAATTCAAAAAATTTAATTAATGCTATTAATTATACAATTTTTGCTACAAGTAATGATGAGTTAAGACCGGCTATGACCGGTATATATTTTATTTTATCAAAGGACTCTTGTACATTTGTTTCAACAGATGGACATAGATTAGTAAAATATAATAGAACTGATATTAAGGGGGATGAATTAAATCATATGATGATTTTACCAAAGAAATCAATGAATTTAATAAGGACTTCTTTATTAAATGAAAAATCCTCTGATATTAAATTATCATTTAATGCTTCCAATGCTTTTTTTAGTATTGAAAATATTAAAATAACTTGTAGACTTATAGATGAAAAATATCCTGATTATGAAAATGTGATTCCTCTTGATAACAACAATAAAATTTCTATTGATAGAATTGAATTACTAAATTCTCTTAAAAGAATTTCAATTTATGCCAACAAAACAACAAATCAAGTAAGATTTAAAGTTAGCGGCAGTGAACTTTTAGTTTCTTCTGAAGATCTTGATTTTTCAAATGAAGCCAATGAAAGATTATCTTGTGATCACGAAGGTGATGATATTGAAATCGGATTTAATGCTAAATTTCTAATTGAAATTTTGTCAAATCTTAATTCTAAAAATATAATTCTAAATCTATCAGATCCTAACAAAGCTGGCTTAATTTTACCTGATAATATTGATGAAAATGAAGATATAACTATGCTGGTAATGCCGGTAATGTTAAACGATTATGATTAGTTTATTTTTCTCTATTATTATAAATATTTATAATGTTTCAAATGGAATTGAAAATTCTTCTTGGATTAGTAAAAATAATAGTATTTACGAAGTAAGAATTTATTATGATAGATATTTTGCTGTTTCAAAATATAACACTGAAAATAACACTTTTATAAGTACTTTTGGTGGAATCTATTCAGTTGATAATGGATATTATGAGATTTTAGAATTTAATTCTTCTGATTCATCATCTGTTGGTGATACTATTCATTATTCAAATGTAAAAATTAATATAAAAAATGATTCCGGTAAAATGCTAATTGATGGTAAAAAATTTACTATAAACCAAAATCAAGATCAACTTAATGGTGCTTGGTTAATGAGTGGAATTGAAAGGAGAGAGGAAATGAGAATGAGAGATGTAAATAGACCAAGAAAGACTATGAAAATACTTGCAGGAGGAAGATTTCAGTGGATAGCTTATGATTCATCAAAAAAAGGTTTTTATGGAAGTGGAGGAGGAACCTATACTGCAATAGATGGTAAGTATGTTGAAAATATAGAATTTTTTTCTAGAGATTCTAATACAGTTGGAAAATCTTTAGAATTTGATTTTGAAATCAAGGAAGATGATTGGCATCATAGAGGATTCAGTTCAAAAGGTGATCCAAAATATGAAATTTGGACACAAAGAAATCAGTGATTTATTAAGCGCATGTGGCGGAATTGGTAGACGCGCTAGGTTGAGGGCCTAGTGATCTTAATTGATCGTGGAAGTTCGACTCTTCTCATGCGCACTTTTGTTCAAAATTAATTATCCAAATATTGATGATAATTTCATCGCTAAATGCATTTCACCACTAATTTTCATTTTTCCAGACATGAAAGCATTCATAGAACTCATCTCTTTTTTTAATATTTTTTCAAAATCTTCATTGGATACTGTAATAGTACAATCAGCTTTTTCATCATTATTTGATACTTCAGGTGGTGAAACAGTATCATTTATTAATACACAACCATCGCTAAAATCAAATTTAATTTTGGCTTCAATAGATCCGGTATTTTCATTTGATAATGTTCTAATTTTTTCAGTTATATCATTTAGATTCATATTATTTAATTTATAATTTCAATTTCAAAAAGACTTGGCCATAATTTTCCAGTCACAAACAATTGATTTGTTATACTATTATAGGCTACACCATTTAAAACATCAAATTTTTTATTATAATTTTTTTTATTAAATATACCATTTAAATCAAGTACAGATTCAACAATTCCTGTTTCTGGATCAAATATTATTATTTCTTCCTTTCCATAGATATTAGCAAAAATCTTTCCATTTATACTTTCTAATTCATTTATCTGTTTTACTGGACCATTTTTATTGTAAACTTGAATTTTCTTTATAAGTTTATAAGAAATTGGATCAATAAAAAAGATATTTTCTGTACCATCACTTATTATTAATTTGTTATCATATGTAGTAATTCCCCATCCTTCATGATTGTACGTAAATTGATCAATTTTTTTAAAAGAATTTTTATCATATACAAATCCTAAATTTGACTCCCAAGTTAATTGATATATTTTGTCATCAAAAACAGTTATTCCTTCACCAAAATATTTATTATCCAAATCTATTTTTTTTATAGTTTTTCCTGATTTTAGTTCTACTTCTTTAAGGCTTGAAAACCCTCTTCTTCCAGTACTTTCAAAAAATCTATTTTCATAAAATGTTAATCCTTGTGTATATGCATCTGTATCATGTGGATAAATATTTTTAATTTTATATTTTAATATATTTGGATTATTATTTGGGAATAAATTTATTGATGAATAATATGTCTCTTCTTTATCATTATTAATATGGCATATTATTTTTATTCTATGTTTACCAACAGATTTAAATATAGATGAACTTATTCTTCCTATTTTATTTTCAAAATAGGCAATTGTATCGTTTTTATAAATAACATATAATTTTTTAATTATTGAAGAATTATTTTTAGGAACAAATTCTATATCTATCGAATCACTGTAATAAATTATATCATTTGATTTTGGTTTAATGAGATTTACTAATGATTTAATTCTTGGGCTATTTTTAATATTATTTTTCTTTTCATTAAAACAAGAAACTAAAAAAAATATTAAGAAAAGTAGCTTATAATTTTTTTGCCAAATCATTTCCATTTTTTGTTAAATTAAATCCTATACCTATTTTATAGTTTTCATAATCTAGAATATCAATCTTTCGAAGATATTTCTTTTGAGTTAAAGTTTTATAAGTTCTGCTTATTGATGCTTTTGCTGCTTTTAATTTTTTACATTCTCCTCTTATTATTCCCTTTTTATGATTTCCATCTAATCTTATAAATTTTCTTTTACAAATTTCAATAAATTTTCTAGAATCATTTTTGTATATACTATTTTTAGAAAATTGATTAAGGTATCTATTCCTTTTTAGTTTCAAGTTAAAAAAAGATACTAATGGTTCATAAAAACATATATGGGCTGATCCATCAGAATTTGGTTCTATATTTGATAGCTGAGTGAACGGATATTTTATCTTTAATTTATCAAGTTTTGTTTTAAGGCTTATATAATTTTCAATTGATCCATTTTCCATTTTATGAATAATAGAATGTGCTTTTTTTAAATTAGAATAGGTAATAATAGAATTCTCAAATGCTTCTGAATTCAAGGATAAATTTTCTTTTATCATATTTTTTCTAGCCAAAGAAAGAATATGTTTTTGTAGTGATGAAAGATACATTTTAGTATATAATGCTATCGCATAAATATACATAAAAATTATTTAAGATATTAAGATTTTAAAAAATAGCATCTGACCCTTCAAAATTTGTAGGTGCTCCACCTCCTTGAAAGGATTTTCTTTTATTTTGGTTAATTCTATATTGAAATGAAATTCTAAATTCTTGAGTTCTTCTCCAAGAAAACTCCCCGATAGTTTTGAAATTATCCCCTTCTCTCTCATATCTTCTCAATCTTGTTTTTAATAAATCTCTCACACTCAAACTAATAGTGCCTTTTTTATTTTTAAAAATATCTTTAGACAATCCCAAATCTATTGCATAAGAAGATAAATTTTTTCCTTGTGGATCTTCGGACGGCCCTCTATAATCAAATGTTATTTGACCATCAAGGGTTTTATTAAACATTTTAACATTATTATTTAGTCTTGTTCTCCAACTATATGACTTAGCATAAAAATTTTGTTCTAAATATTGTCCTTTAGTTTCTGATTGAAAAAAATTAAATGAAGCTGTAGTACTGAGCCAATCTGTATAATCAATATTACCATTTAATTCAATCCCGTAAGCATTTGTATATCCTAGATTAACTGGTTTATATATAGAATAGCCTTGATCATTAACATCTAAAATTCTTTCAATTTCATCGTTTGTATACCTGTAATAAGTTCCTAAATAAAAATTACCTAATTTAAATTCTTTAAGGAAGCCAATTTCATATGAATCAGTAAGTTCAGGTTCTAAAAAAGGATTACCAGTAAATGTTGATCTAGAATCCCCTAATCCATAAAAGGGATTCAAGTCCCAAAATCTAGGTCTTCTCAATCTTTTACTATAACTAGCTTGTAGTGATTCCTTATCACTAAATTTATATGTTGCAAATGCAGATGGAAAAAAATTAGAATATTTTAACTCAGTAGTTTCATTTGTTTCAATTAAGTTGGCAAAGAAATCAGTATTTTCATACCTTAAACCTAATTGGTATGAAAAGTTTGAATGTTGATTAGCAAACTGTGTATATAATGAATTTACATCTTGATAATAATCATATTTATTTGAAGGTGGTATCCTTATCCATTCTGAACTTGGAGATAATTGTTCAGCAAAAAAAGTACTTTTCATTTTATCATAATCTCTTTTATATCCAAATTCTATTTTACCCTTATCCTTATTAAATGGATACACATAATCTACTCTTATACTTTGATCATAACGAACACTAGTTTGAGTTGATCTTTGATTAATTACTCTTCTGGTATTATAATTTGTTTCTTCATATAAATTTTTGCTGTCACTAGTATTATCACTCCATGAAAAATTCAATTTTAGATTATGTCCTCTTTTATTAAAATTTTTAGTATAAGAAAAATTATAACTAACATTATCATAATCGCTTTCTGAATCTTCATTTCTTAAACTTTTTGCAATTTCATTTTCTTTTTTGGATGAATTATAATCAATATAATTATTAATACTTGTGCCATCTCTACTTCCAAATCGACTACTGAAAGAGAAATTAAAAATATTATTTTTATTTGGATAAAATGAAAATCCTGCTCTAGTCCCAAAAGATAGACTGTTACTAGTTCTGTCCCTATTTGTATATGATGTATATGTTGTGTCAGGTAGAAAAAAATCAGAGTCTGTATATCCACCACCTTTTGTTTCTCTTAAACTAGTATTGATGCTTGCAAAAACAGAAAATTTCTTTTTTCTATAATTAAAACTTGATGATATGCCGTATTGACTTGGGTATCCACCATTTATATTTACCGAACCACTTACTCCCTTCATTCTTTCTTTTTTTAGTACAATATTTATAATACCAGCAGAACCTTCAGCACTATACCTAGCAGAGGGATTTGTTATTATTTCAACTTTATCAATTTCATTTCCTTGTAACTGCTTAAATGCATTTGAACCATCCAACCCCATCATACTTGCAGGCTTTCCATCAACTAATATTCTTACACTTTCTGATCCTCTTAAGCTTATATTTCCTTCAATGTCTAAATCAATGGAAGGTATATTTTCCAAAATTTCTTCAGCAGTTCCTCCCTTGTTACTTAAATCCTTTCCAACATTAAATACCCTTTTGTCTAGTTTTAATTCAAGGCTACTCTTTTCTGCTCTTACAGTCACTTCATCTAAGCTTGTAGCATCTGATGATAAATAAATATTCTTTAAATCAATTTCAGTGTTTTCAAATGAATATGATAAATCTATATTTTTACTTTCAAATCCAACATATGAAATATTAGCATACAGATTAAATCCCCTAGTATTGGGACTAACTACTGACGAAGTTCTATTTTCTCTGATTTTTTTAATTACATCTCTTGGTTGAAATTCTATTCTAAATTTTCCACTTTCATCTGATATGCCACCCGAAATTAAAATTGAATCTTTCGTGAAAATACTGATTGTAGCATAAGATAAGCCTTCATTAGATTCCGAATCTAATAGTTTACCTTTGAGAGACATATTGGGCATTTGGAAACTTTGAGAAGATCCTTGTCTCCATTGAGATCCGCCTTGAGAAAATAGATCATAGGAAAAGAAAACAAGTAAAAGTAAAATATACTTTTGCATACTTTTGTTACGAAATAAGGATTAAAAAGTTTTAATTTTAAAAAGCAAACTTAAGTAATTATTATATATATAACTATTATTGTAATAAAGCTAATAATTCCTTGAAACAGCGTCATTAGTGTGAATTTTTTATATCCTTCTGATATATTTAATGAAGTACTTTGTGTGACTATCCAAAAATAGGAGTCATTAGCATGAGATACAGTCATAGCTCCAGAACCTAATGAAGCTACAATTAATGCAATCATCCAAGGGTCTGAAATATTCATACTTTGTAAAATTGGAAATAAAATAGAGCTGCCTATTATTAATGAAGAAGTACTTGAACCTTGACTAGTTTTCAATAAAGCACAAATAATAAATGCAAAAAACAAAATATGAATAGGACTAAGTGATAAATTTAATGCTGATTCGTTTATAATATTAGAAAGATCACTGTTCTTAAGAACTTCACCAAATGCACCACCTAATGAGGTCAAGATAAGTATTGGACCACTAATTTTTAGAGAATTTTGTATCCATTTTTTTTTATTATTATTATTATTATTATTATTATTATTATTATTATTGCTAGGTAATAAGAAACAAATAATTGTTCCAATAGAGATTGCTATTAATGGATTTCCTAATACTTTTAAAATTTGAAAAATAGAATTTGAACTTTCATTAATCTCTATAATATTTAATATAGTACTTGAACCAATAAGAAGAGTAGGAGTTAATATCACTAGGATCGGGAGTATAAGATTTTTATTATTTGTTTTTTCAATTTTACTTAAATCTATTTGAATGTTTTTACTAAATTTTTTTGCATAAAAAAAAGATACAAGTGATGAAGGAATAGATACAATAGATCCAACTATTATAGCATATCCAATAAATTGATTAGCATTTAAATTACTAATAGCTGCAAGTGGACCTGGAGTAGGAGGTATCAAAGTATGGGAAGTATATAATCCTCCAGATAAAGAAAGATTGAGACTTGCTAATGAAATATTTGAACTAGATACAATTGATTTTGAAATACTATTTAAAATCAAAAATCCTGAATCACAAAATACAACTATGCCTAAAAACAAACCTAAAAAATTCAATGATAGTATTGAATTATTTTTAAATTTTGAAAGTATAATATTTCCAAACATTTGAATAGATCCACTCTCTTTTAAAAACTCTCCCATGATTATACTAAAAACAATAATCAAACCAATAGATTTTAAAGTATTGCCAAATCCATTTTTTATAGAGTTTATTATTTCAGCTAATGGTAATCCCATAAGTACTCCACACAGAAAGCAAGCAAAGAAAAGACTAAAAATAGGATGCCAATTAAACTTTGAGGTTGTTATTATGATGAATAAAATTGATAATGCTAAGTATATAAAAATTAACATACTTATTTTATATTATGAGATAATAAATATAGAATTGCCATTCTAATAGCAACTCCATTTTCTACTTGATTTAAAATTATTGAACTAGATGAATCAGCAACATCACTGCTTATTTCAATTCCTCTATTTATTGGACCCGGATGCATAATTATTAAATCTTTTTGCAAGGATTTTAGTAATTTATTGTTTATACCAAAATATAAACTATATTCTCTTAGCGATGGGAAATATTTTTCTTTTTGCCTTTCAAGTTGAACTCTTAAAACATTGGCTACATCTGCCCATTTTAATGCTTTTTTAATATTATTTTCTACAATTACATCAAGACTAGATATATATTTTGGAATTAATGTTTTTGGTCCACATACCATAACTTTTGCTCCCAACTTTTTTAAAATAAGAATATTTGAAATGGCTACTCTAGAATGTATAATATCACCAATAATTGTAATTTTTTTATTTTTAATATTTCCTAATTTTTCTTTAATTGAATATGCATCTAATAAGGCTTGAGTTGGATGCTCATGAGTTCCATCTCCTGCATTTATAACGCTGGCGTTAACATTATTTGCTATGAATTGAGGAACTCCTGGACTTGAATGACGAATAACCATAATATCAACCTTCATTACCAATATATTTTTAATTGTATCAAGTAAACTTTCACCTTTTTTTATAGAACTTCCTAAAGAAGAAAAATTTAAAATTTCAGCTGATAATCTTTTTTCTGCTAGCTCAAAAGAAAGTTTTGTTCTAGTACTATTTTCAAAAAAAATATTAGCAACTGTTATATGTCTAAGAGAAGGCACTTTTTTAATAGGTCTAGTAAGGACTTCTTTAAATTTATCAGCTGTATTAAAAATTAAATCGATTTCATCATAGTTTAAATTTTTAATACCTAAAAGATGTTTATTATTAAGTTTATTCATTAAACTAGTTTTTTATAAGCCATATTTTATCATTTTCATGACCCTGTTCTTTTAGATTAACCAAAATCTTTTGTGATTCAACTGTATTAACACTTTTGCCTATGTATGTTGCTTGAATTGGAATTTCTCTATTAAACTTTCGATCAATTAAAACTAATAACTCAATTCTGTTTGGTCTACCAAAATTAATTATTCCTTCCATGGCAGATCTTACAGTTCTTCCAGTAAATAAAACATCATCAACTATTATAACATTTTTTTCATCTAAAGAAAATGGTATTGTAGTTTCTTTGGCATCTAATTCCTTCTTATTGTTTCTATAATCATCTCTATAAAAGGTAGTATCTAAATATCCTTTTTTAATTTTTTTTGAAATTTGTTTTTCAATTTCATTAATTATTCTTTGAGCAAAAAAAATTCCTCTTGGCTGTAAACCAATAATAACAGATTTTTCAAAATAATTATGATTTTCTATAAGTTGATTACAAAGACGTTTTACAGTTACATTTAGATTTTTACTGTTAAATAAGAGTCTTTTTAGCATAATTATATTTGCAAATATAATTTTCTATTTGAATAGATAAAAAAAAGTCATAATTAATTTATAAGCTCAATTTTATTTATATAGAATACTCTTCTATTTAACTTAATCTCACTATCCTTTGAATTTTTTATTTTTTGAATTCCATATGCGTAGTAAAAATTATCATACCAATGGTCAAATCCTTCCATTATTTTTTCACTATCCCAAATTATATCTGACTTATTTTTTGAGATTATATTGTATGATTTTTTTTCAATTAAATTTTTATCTCTATTAATTAATTTGATATTAATAATTCCTTTATGAAAATAAATTAATGCTAAATTATTAGAATTATAATTTAAATTAACTTTTGTATATTTTTTTTCTTTTATACTATTTATATCGTTTATTTCAATTTGATTATCCCATAATAGATCGCCATCAATATTAAATCCAACGATTATCGAATGAGTATGATTGAACCCAGCAAAATTTGGATCTAAAGCCAAATCATAATTTCCTGAATAAGAATTATAAAATGTTATTGTAGAATTAAAACCCCTATCATTATATTCTTCGAAATAAGACTCTCCAGAAATTAAAAATTCTGATTTGTTTTTAATTATTTCATCTAGAATCAAATTATAATTTAATTTTATTTTTTTATTAGAGATTGATTTTTTATTTATTCTTTCTTTTATTTTCTTTTCTTTCTTGTCTTTGAGATAATAAAAAAAATTATTTAAATCACTATACTCAATGTATTTCATTTCTTTTTGAATATTATTTACATATCTAGAGAAAAATAAACCTCTACTATACTTGGATTTCCTTTTACCGTATGTTCCAATAATAATGAAATCATTATCATTTATTTCATAAAATTTTCCATTAATAATTGAATAAATTTTAGAATTAATTTTTAATTCTGATATTTCATCTCCATTTTTTGAGAATGTTTTTGAAATTAAAAAACTTTCATTATTCAAACTATTATATAAAAAAATTACTTTAAAATTTTTAAAATTTAAATCTACATTAATATCTAATATCTTCTGATTTAATTTATAAAAGCCTGAAAGAATTTTCAATTGATTTGTATTTGTTTTGTATAAAACAACAATGGATTTATTTTGATAGCTTTCACCAGATAAAATAATATTTTCTTGAATATTTATAATTTTTTTTACTCTAAATGAAAATGGAGAATTAATTTGATATTCGTCAATTTTATCATTTTTATTATTTAGAATTATTATTTTATATTCTTTATCACTGGAATAGTTTTTTTTATATAAAATAAATATTTGATCTTGATTTTTATAATAATCAATTAATCTGTACGATCTATCTAAACCTAGTTGTTCCTCTCTATATATATTCAACTTTTTGTCTAAAAATTTAAATTTCCAAATTAACTTATCTCCTGTCTCATAGTCACTTATAACTAAAAGATTTTCTTCGTTTTTTATAGTCCAATAATTTCTATCAAGAAATTCAAATTCAAATTCTACTCTCTCCTTTTGTTTTAAAATTTCTTTTGCTTCTTGAGAAAAAACATAATTATTAATCAAGCATAATGTTAAAATAAAAATTAGATAAATTAATTTTACTATTTTTAAATAATACATATGTCAAATATATTTTGAAAATATTAATTATACGATTTTCATCCTTAGGAGATATTGTTCTAACTTCTCCGGTTCCAAGATTGATCAAGAAAAGATTTCCAAATTCTGAAATTCATTTTTTAACTAAAAAAACTTATTCTGATATTTATCTACATAATATTAATATTGATAAAATTTATTTATTAGATAAAAATTTTTTTCAACTATATAATAATTTAAATAAAAACAACTATGATCTTATAATTGATTTACATAATAATTTAAGGTCTTTTTTCTTAAGAAAATTATTGCGAATAAAAAGTATTATTTATAATAAAAATAGATTAAAGAGGTGGTTAATAGTCAATTTAAAATTGAAATTTAAAATTCCTCATATAGTAGATTCTTATATTGAAACATTATCTTCTCTTAATATAAAAAATGACAGTAATGGTTTAGATTATTTTTTAATAAAAAATGATTTTAATAGTTTGAATTTATTACCAAAATCTCATAGAAGAAAGTTTGTTGTTTTAATAGTCGGTGCTAAACATAATACAAAAGTATTACCTACTAAAAAATTAATTGAATTATGTGATAAAATTAATGAAACAATTATTCTAATAGGTGGTAAGTCAGAAATTAAATCTTCTATTGAAATTGAAAATTATTTTCTAAAGTCAAAAAAAAAATCTAAGGAACTTAAATTACAAATGTTATTAAATAAAAAACTAAGATTTTTAATTTAGTAGGTAAATTATCTATAAATGAGTCTGCTTCTATAATTAAAAAATCAAAAAAAGTTTATACACATGATACTGGAATGATGCATATAGCTGCAGCTTTAAAAAAAGAGATTGTGTCAATTTGGGGTTCTTCTCATCCAATATTGGGTTTTTATCCTTATAATTCTAAATTTACTGTATTGCAGAATGCTAAAATTAAATGTAGACCATGTAGTAAAATAGGCCATTCAAGCTGCCCTTTATCCCACTTTAGGTGCATGAATGAAATAAAATTTGATATATAAATGAAAAGACTAATATTAATTAGACATGCTAAATCATCTTGGAAAGATATGACTCTTTCTGATTTTGACAGGCCTTTAAATAAAAGAGGAATATTAAATGGTGATTTTATGTCTGATAAATTATCAAAAAAAATAAAATCTGTTGATGCATTATTTTCTAGCTCTTCTAAAAGAACAATACTAACTTCAAATTTTTTTATTAATAAAATAAATGTTGATAAAGATAGAATCTATTATATGGATAATTTGTATCATGCTACTGAAAATTATTTGATTGATTTTGTTTCATCATTAAAAAACTCATTTTCTAGTGTAATTTGTTTAGGTCATAATCCTGGTTTTACTGATGTTTCTAATTATTTTTTAGGAAATACTTTTTATAATGTACCAACTTGTGGGATTGTAATTATTGATTTTAAACTAGAAAAATGGGAAGGTGTAGGAAAAAAAAGGGGGAAATTAACTCACAAAATGTTTCCAAAAGATTATAGCTAAATTATAGTATATATTCACTAAGATCTTTGTTTTCAGTTAGTGAATTTAATTTTTCCTCAACCGTTTTTTTTGTTATAATAATTTTAGAATTTGGTCCTATTTTTTCAGGTATATCATAAAGAATTTGATTTAAAAGTTTACTCATAACAGTATGCAACCTTCTTGCCCCAATATTTTCAATTTCTGAATTCACTTGAAAAGCTTTATTAGCTATTTCCTCAAGAGCATCATCATTGAAATTTATTTCGACGTTTTCAGAATTGATTAGTGCTTTATATTGTTTCGTTAGAGAATTTTTTGGTTCTTTTAAAATTTTTAAAAAATCATCTTTTGTTAGATTATCTAATTCAACTCTAATTGGAAATCTTCCTTGTAATTCTGGAATCAAATCAGATGGTTTTGATAGATGAAATGCACCGGCAGCAATAAATAAAATATGGTCAGTATTTATGACACCATGTTTTGTTGTAACAGTAGTACCTTCAACAATAGGAAGAAGATCTCTCTGAACACCTTCTCTACTTACGTCTGGACCAGTTCCCTTTTTTGAGTTTCCACTAATCTTATCAATTTCATCAATAAAAATAATACCTGTATTTTCCGCTTTTTTAATAGCTTCTTCTTTAACTTCATCCATATCGATTAGTTTTGAAACTTCAATTTCTAATAATATTTTTTTTGCTTCAGCAATACTAACTTTTCTTTTTTTATTTCTTTTTGGCATCATATTGCTAATCATATCTTGAAGACCAATCATTGAAGATTCATCAATCATTCCTCCACCAATCATTCCAACACCAGAGTTAGTAGGTTTTTGAACCATAATATCTATTTTTCTATCATCTAAATCACCATTAACTATTTTTTCTAAAAATTTTTTTCTAGTTTCTTCATTTATTTCTTGATCATTAGAATTTGGGCTTTTTTTCTCTAAACTCAGATTAATATTAGATTGTGTTTTATTTATAGGAGGAATTAAAATATCTAAAATTATTTTATTTACACTTTCTTCAGCTTTAAACTTAATTTCTTCTTTTTTTAAATTTTTTACAATATTAACAGACTGTTCAACCAAATCTCTAATCATACTTTCAACATCTCTACCTACATAACCTACTTCAGTAAATTTAGAGGCCTCAACTTTAGTGAAAGGAGCATCTGCCATTTTAGCTAATCTTCTAGCTATTTCAGTTTTTCCAACGCCTGTAGAACCAATCATAAGAATATTATTTGGAATAATTTCATTTTTTATATCACTATCCACATTCATTCTTCTCCATCTATTTCTAAGTGCAATTGCAACATTTCTTTTAGCGTCATTTTGACCTATAATATATTTATCCAAAGATTTTACAATATCTTGTGGTGTCATATTTATGTTATGCTCTATCATAATATTAGTTGATTATTTGTTTAGCATTAAAACTTAGATTTATAGAATTTGTTCCACCTTGAATATTATGCATTGATCTAGCATAGTTAATACATATTCTTTTTATTTTCAATAGAATGCCATAAGAAAATCCAGAATTTTGATTTGAAAATTTATAATTAATTTTATTTCGATTCATAAAATTATATCCAACTTGAAGAATAATATTTTTATTTACTAATATTTCAGATCCAAAATTTAGTTTTGATATTAATTTATTTAATGATAATTTTTCACTATTGTAACGAATTGACTCAGAGCCATTATAAATGTTAAATACTGTAAAACTAAACCTTATTGGCATATATTCAGGTTTTATACTTGAACCTATTTGAATATCAAAAGGTAAAATATTATTTGAATGATCTTTAAATTTGGTAAATAAAAAACCAAAATTTTTTAAACTTATTCCAATAGTGAACTCTTTATTATGTGTAGGATAAAAAATTCCACCTATATCAAATAAAACACCATTATTGCTGTAATTTTTAATCTTTGAAAGAACATATTTTAAATTAATTCCGTAAATAAATTGTCCTAATTTTTTTGATTTTGAAAAGGTTAATTCAACTCCATTTCCGTTTAATACACCTTGATAATTTCCTAAAACATCATAACTATTGGTTTTTCCATAATTAAAATGTTTTACGCTAATCCCAAATTTTCCGATAGATTTTAAACTATCTATATAGTTAATACTAGTGCCCTTGATATTAGCGATATAATCTATAAAGTTTAAACTTATATTTTTATTTTGTCCATCATTTAATAAAGCAGGATTATTTAGAAAAAAATTATTTTCATGTGAAGAAAGAGAAACATTATATCCTCCTAATGATGATAATTTAGCATTTACAGGAATTTTGACAAATTCAAAAACATTACTTTGACTATGAATAAAATTGCCATAAAAAAATAAAAAAATAGTTAATAAAAATTTTTTCATTGAGGAACAAAAAAAAAGCGATTTGATTTAAATGAAAAGTTTATAAATATCATTTATGATAACAAAACCCATAAGAGTTAAAAGAATAATAACGCCAAATCTAGTAGAATATTCTAAAAACTTTTCGGAAGGTTTATATCCAGTCAATAATTCTATAGAAATAAAAAGTGCATGGCCGCCATCTAATGCTGGAATTGGTAATAAGTTCATGAATGCCAATACCATTGAAATTAATCCAGTAAGTCTCCAAAACTTATCCCAATTAAAATTGCTTCCAAAAATTTGAGCAATTCCAATAGGTCCAGACATGCTTTTTCTAGGATCTATATTTCCAGAAAACATTTGACCAAATGCTTTTACATTAATCATAACAATTGAAAATGCTTGAGCAGTTCCAATAGGTATAGATTCATAAAAACTATAATTTATCTTAGAATAATTAATTGCATCTGGTTTCATTATAATTCCAATTTTACCCTCAGAATTTTTACTAACATTAATATTAATTAATTTCTTATCCCTTAATATTTTTAGATTTATAATATTATCTTTTATTTTTTCATGGAACTCGAACATATCAATTATATTCTCATCATTAATTGAAATAATTTTATCTCCCTTTTTGATACCACTATTATAAGCCTCAGAGCCTTCAACTACTTCATTAATTGTAAATGGACTTCTTATTTTTATAAAAGAATTGATCTCTTTTTCAGAGGAAAACTTATTTAAAAAATCATCAGGAAAAGTAACTTTAATAATATTTCCATTTCTCTCAATTGTATAAAAACTTTCTTCTTCAAAAAAAACATTTGGATTAAATAGATCAGTATCTTTTATCCAGTCTTCGCCATTTATATTAATAATTTTATCACCAGTTTCTAATCCAATCTCTTTTCCAAGTTCTAAAGCAATTATACCATGTTTATTTATTTCATCTTTTGATATAAATTGATCACCATTTTTATAAGTTAATGAGATGAAAATTATTATCCCAGTTATAACATTTAGAACTATTCCTCCAAGCATTACAATTAATCTTTGCCATGCAGGTTTAGCTCTAAATTCCCAAGGCTCAGGTTTTTTATTAACATGTTTAGTATCAAAAGACTCATCAATAATTCCTGAAATTTTTACAAACCCTCCAAGAGGAACAGAGCCAAGACCATATTCAGTGCCTTTATATCTAAAACTAAAAATTTTTGGAGGAAAACCAACAAAGTATTTTTCAACTCTCATTCCAAAAATTTTTGCAGTAATCAAATGACCAAATTCATGAATAGCTACAATAATTGATAGAGCCAATATCATTTGAAGCGCCATTATTAGTCCTCCCATGATTTATTTATTTATTTATTAGTTTTTTTGTTAAAATTCTAGTTTTTGTATCAACTTCTACGTAGTCATCAAAATTTAAGTTTGCAATATATTCCATTTTATTCAAACATTCTTCTATTATTTCTGACATTTCTAAAAATTTTATTTCCTTTTTAAGGAATGAATCTACCACAACTTCATTTGCAGCATTAAGAATACAAGGCTTGTTTCCACCCTCTTTCATTGCCTGAAATGCTAGCTTTAAATTTTTAAATGTATATAAATCTGGTTTTTCAAAGTTTAATGATAATTTTTCTTTAAATGAAAGCCTTGGAAAATTTGAATCTAGTCTATAAGGAGATGTTAGTGCGAATTGAATGGGAATTTTCATATCAGGAACACCTAATTGAGCCTTTATTGAACCATCTCTAAATTGTACCATTGAATGAACAATAGCCTCAGGATGAATGATTACTTCAATATTGTCAGGATCAACATTAAAAAGCCATTTAGCTTCAATAACTTCTAGTCCTTTATTCATTAATGTTGCAGAATCAATAGATATTTTTTTCCCCATTTTCCATTTGGGATGATTTAAAGCTTCATCGGGTGTTACTTTTTCTAATCTTGATTTTTTAAACCCCCTAAAAGGTCCTCCTGATGCAGTTAATATAATTTTTTCAAATTTATTTTTTTCTTCTCCAAGAATACATTGATAAATAGCAGAATGTTCAGAATCAATAGGGTACATTTTTACTTTATATTTTTTGATCAAATTATTTATCAATTCACCTGCAACAACTAAAGTTTCTTTATTAGCAAGAGCAATATTTTTCCCAGCTTCTATAGCAGAAATAGTTGGTTCTAGTCCAGAATAACCAACTACTGCTGAAACAACTGTATCGACTGATTTATTTTTTACAGCATTAATAATTTCTTTTTTTCCTGCATATACCTTGATTCTCTCATCCTTTAATTGCTCTTTAATGTATTGATATTTACTTTCATCGTTAATTACAACTATTTTAGGCTTAAAGACTTTTGCTTGTTTAATAAGTAAGTTGGAATTTTGACCTGCTATCAAAATTTCTGCAGAAAAATATTCTTTATTATTTTGAATCACATCAAGTGTTTGTATACCAATTGATCCAGTTGATCCTAATATAGCAATTTTTTTTTTCAAGATTTTAACTTAAATATTTTTCTAACTTTTCAACTATTTTTCTGTCGTTTGATAGTCTAGGAACTTTATTTTGCCCACCTAATTTATTAATTGATTTCATATAATTAATAAATGAATCTTTTTTTAATTTTTTAATTTTTAATTTTTTCAAAATTTTTCCAGAAATTAAATCTTTATAATAAACATTTAATTTACATAATTGATAGTCAAGCATCTTCTCAAATTCTATTAATTTTTTAGGTTCTTCTTTAAATTCAATGTACCATTCATGACATGAAAAACTGCTTTTTGAGTTAATCGACGGTGCAACAGTAAATTCTGTAATTTTAACTTCTTTAAATTTTTCACATGTTTTAGTAATTGCAGTATCAATTTCATTACTTATTACATGTTCTCCGAATGCAGATAAAAAATGTTTTACTCGTCCAGTTACAATAATTTTATGGGGGTCCAAGCTAACAAACTTTATTGTATCTCCGATACTATAACCCCATAAACCTGTATTTGAATTTATAATAAGAGCATAGTTTACATTAATCTGTACATCTTTTAAACTCATCCTAGTTCTATTTTTTTTATGATATTCTTCTAATGGTATAAACTCATAGAATATACCTGAATTTATTTGGAGTAATAAACCTTCTTTATTTGATATATTTTGAAAAGCAAAAAACCCTTCTGAGGCTGGATAGGTTTCAAGTGTATCTATTTTTTTACCAATTGAATCAAATAAAATATTTTTATAAGGTTTGAAATTTACTCCTCCATGACATAATAATTTTAAATTTGGAAATATATCTATAATTTTTTTCCCAGTTTTTTTTATTAAAATATCAAAATACATTTGAATCCATGGAGGTATGCCACCAATTATAGTAATATTTTTTTTCTCAGTTTCTTTAACTATTCTTTCAATTTTTTTCCCCCATTCTGGAATACT
The DNA here is from genome assembly GCA_902529805.1 of uncultured Marinoscillum sp. Classification (GTDB taxonomy): domain Bacteria; phylum Bacteroidota; class Bacteroidia; order Cytophagales; family MED-G16. The sequence goes on along the minus strand of CABZXU010000011.1, from coordinate 30,671 downwards.
ATTGGTTGAGAATGAAGGTAAATAGTTTTTTCTAATCCAGAATGGTATATGATGATTAACTATCCCAGAAAGTCTACCTGAAAATATTTTTCCTTTTTTGGTGAGTTCTGGACTTCCTGATAAAAAAAGATAATATCCATTTAAAAAATTACCAGATTTTTTTTCATAAATATAATTTAATAACATTTGATTAGCACCAAATATATGATTAGGAATAGATTGTCTTGTTATGGGTATATATTTTGTTCCAGATGTTGTTCCAGATGTTTTCGCAAAATATTTAGGTATACCGGGCCATAAAATATTTTTTTCATTATTTATAACCTTTTCTATATAATATTTGAAATCTTCATATTCTCTAATTGGTATATTTTCTTTAAAGTTTTCGTAATTTTCAATTTTTGAAAAATTATGATTTATTCCAAATAATGTTTTTTTGGATGATTTAACTAACCCTCTCATTATTTTTTTCTGTAAATCAATTGCATGTTTCATTGATTTATTTTGTCTTGAAACAATTAATTTAGATATATGTACACTTAAATATGATTTTAATGACATAATATTAATTTTAAGTATTACTTAAAATTAAAAAATTTTGGATTAAGTGAAAAATTTGATTTTATTATCTAAAGAGACTTAATTTGGAATTTTTTCTTTAAATCTTGAATGCTATTTCTAAAAATATTATCAGTATCTATCATATCATTGACTGATTGCACTGCATGAATAACCGTACTATGATCTCTTCCACCAAAATGATTTCCTATTGATTTTAGAGAATGATTTGTGAAGTCTTTAGAAAAATACATTGCAACTTGTCTTGCTATAACAATTTCTTTTTTTCTAATCTTATCTTTCATTTTTTCTTTAGTTATTTTAAAATAATTTGCAACTGTATTTTGAATAAAATCTATATCTATTTCATTATTTGAATCTTTTACAATTCTACTAATAACTTTTTTTGTGAGTTCTAAATTTATATCTGATTTTTCAATAGTTGAATGAGCAATTAATGATATAATTATACCTTCAAGTTCTCTAATATTGGTATTAACTTCAAAAGATATATAATCAATTATTTCCTCTGACAATTTAATATTATTTGATGAAAGCTTTTCTTTTAAAATTTTTTTTCTGGTTTCAAAATCAGGTTTTTCAAGTTCTACTGTTAACCCCCATTTAAATCTACTTACTAATCTTTTTTCTAGGCCATCTAGTTCTCTAGGAGATCTATCAGAAGAAATTATTATCTGTTTTTTATTTAAATTAAGATGATTAAAAATATGAAAAAAAATTTCTTGAGTTTTTTCTTTACCATATAGAAATTGAACATCATCAATTAAAAGGGTATCTAAACTCATATAGTAATTTGTGAAATCTTCTAAACTATTATTTTTTAGAGCAGAAATAAATTCACTCGTAAATTTTTCAGAGCTTACATAAATTATGCGATTATCATTTTTAGATAATTTAATTTGATTTCCAATAGCATGTAATAAATGAGTTTTTCCTTGACCTACTCCTCCATAAACCATCAAAGGGTTGAATCCAGTAAATCCTGGTTTTTGAGAAATACTTTTGCCTGCATTTATAGCAATGTTATTACATTTTCCAGAAACAAAATTATTAAAATTATAATTAGAATTTAAATTAGAAACTAATGTAATATCATTATTTAACTTCAAATTCAAGTTATTAATTTTGTCTTCATTATCATTAATATTATTTTTAATGATGTATTCTATAGTTATTTTATTACCCAAAACTTTTTTAACTGAATTATTTAATATTTCCAAATAATGTTCCTCAATCCATTCATAAAAAAATTTATTTGGAACTTTTAATGTTAAAATTTTATTAGAATATGAAATTGGTTTAATAGGTTTAAACCATGTATTATAACTTTGCGATTCCAATTCTTTTTTTATTAAATTTAGACAGCTATTCCAGTAATCCTGATGCATATTTTAAGTGGTTTTTATCAATGAAGAAAATAATCTTACATTAGATTCATTCAAATATTAATTAAATTAATGAAAGAAAAAAATAAATTTTGCTATTGACTTTTTAAAGTATTTATTTAAATTCATTTTAAGTGGTATTATTATAAAAAATCTTTAAAAAGTGCAATTAATTTTTTTATTTGATTTACAGTTTTAAATTTGCCTTTTCTAAAATTAAAAATAAATGTGGATTGATGTACATCTTGATTCTATAAAAAAAGAAACTGAGTCCACTTGGAGGTTTTTTATAAAAATCTCAAATAGTAATAATTTTTCTTTTAAAGCTGGTCAATTTATTCAAATTAAAATTGGAGATCTTGTTAGAAGTTATTCGATTGCATCTTTACCAAATAATAAAAATATTATTGAATTAATTATTGTTAAATTGGATGGAGGAAAAATGTCTAATTATCTATTTAATAAAATTAAAATTAGAAAAAAATTTCAAATTAAAGGTCCATTAGGTAAATTCATCTTACCTGAAGAACTTGATAGAGATTTATTTTTTATTTCTACTGGAACAGGAATTGCACCTTTTAGAAGTATGTTATATTATATTAAAACAAATAACATAAAACATAGAAAAATATTTATAATATTTGGAACAAGATTAAAGAAAGATATTTTGTATTATGATGAAATGATAAAATTGTCATCTATGAAAAATATTATTTATATTCCAACACTTTCTAGAGAAAAATGGAAAGGAAATACAGGATATGTTCATTCAATATATGAAAAAATATTAAATGAAAAAAAGGATTTAATTAACCCGTTATTTTATTTATGTGGTTGGAGAGATATGATAAAAGAAGCTAGAAATAAACTAAAAAATTTTGGAATTGACTCTAAGTCTGTCAAGCTTGAAATTTATGGTTAAATATTTATGAGTGAACTTATTAAACATGAATGTGGAATTGCACTATTAAGGTTAAGAAAACCACTGCAATTTTATCTTGATAAATATGAAACCATATTTTATGCTCCAAAAAAAATGTTTTTATTAATGCATAAGCAAAGAAACCGAGGTCAAGACGGATCAGGAATTGCATCTGTAAAAATGAATGTAGAGCCTGGAAATAAATATATAAATCGCTATCGATCTGTTGATCAAAATTCAATTCAAGTAATTTTTAATAAGATAAATAAGAAATTAAATAATTGTATTATAAAAAATAAAAAAAATAATTGGTCTAATGCGGATTGGTTAAAAAGAAATATAAATTTTACAGGAGAATTATGGTTAGGGCATTTAAGATATGGAACTTTTGGAAAAAATAGCATTGAAAATTGTGCTCCTACACTTAGACAAAACAATTGGAAAAGTAGAAATCTAATATTAGCTGGTAACTTCAATATGACGAATCTAGACTATTTATTTGATGAATTGGTAGAAATTGGACAGAGTCCAAAAGAGAAATCTGATACAGTAACAATTTTAGAAAAAATAGGGCATTTTTTAGACGAAGAAAATTTAAAAATTTTTAATAAGTACGATAAAAAATTCTCAAGAAAGGAAATTTCAAAAAGAATTGAAAAAGAAATTGATATTTCTTCAATTTTAAAAAAATCATTTAAAGATTTTGATGGTGGATATGCGATGTCAGGACTTATTGGCCATGGATCATCTTTTATTGTAAGAGACCCTAATGGCATAAGGCCAGTTTATTATTACACAAATAATGAAATAGTGGTAGCAACTAGTGAAAGACCACCTATTAAAACTGCTTTTGATTGTAAATACTCAGAGATTAAAGAACTCGATCCGGGTCATGCACTAATAGTTAATGTAGATGGAAACTTTTCAGTAGAAGAAATAATTAGTCCAGGTGAAAAAAAATCTTGTTCTTTTGAAAGAATTTATTTTTCAAGAGGAAATGATCCCAATATTTATAAAGAAAGAAAAAAACTAGGAAGCTTATTAGTTCCTCAAATACTTAAATCAATAAATTTTAATTTAAAAGACACAATTTTTTCTTTTGTGCCTAATACATCTGAAACTTGTTTTTATGGCTTAGTTGACTCTCTGAAAGATTACCTTAATAATGAAAAGTTAAAATTATTAACAGATAAAGAAACACATATTAATGTATTAAAAGATTTTTTAAAAAATAAGGTTAGAATTGAAAAACTTATTACTAAAGATGTTAAAATGAGGACTTTTATATCTACTGATAAAGGAAGAAATGATTTAGTTTCAAATGTTTATGATACTACATTTAAATTAGTTGATTCTGATAAAGACACAGTAGTTATTATTGATGATTCAATTGTAAGAGGTACTACATTAGAAAAAAGTATTTTAAGTTTATTAGCTAAACTTAACTCTAAAAAAGTAGTTTTTGTTTCATCTTCTCCTCAAATAAGATATCCTGATTGTTATGGAATTGATATGAGTAAGATGAATCAATTTGTAGCTTTTAGGGCACTGATTAAATTGATTAAGGATAGAAAAATGGTGAATTTATTAGATGAAACATATGAATCTTGTAAGAAGTCTTTAAATAATAATAAACCAATAAATCATGTGAAAACTCTTTATGAAATGTTTTCATATGATGATATCTCAAATTATGTTGCCAAGATAGTTAAACCTAAAGAAATGAAATCTCAGTTTCAAATTATATATCAAAATATAGATAATTTAAATAAGGCGTGTCCAAATCATTTAGGGGATTGGTATTTTACTGGAAATTATCCAACTTTAGGAGGTAATTTGGTAGCAAACAGATCATTCATTAATTTTTTTGAAGGGAAAAAAGGTAGGGCGTATTAATTTTATAATGAAAAGCTTTCACCACATCCGCATGTTCTTGAAGCATTTGGATTTTTAAACTCAAAACCTTTACCATTTAGTCCATCACTAAAGTCTAATTCAGTTCCAATTAAATAAAATAAGCTTTTTTTATCAATAATTATCTTAATTCCTCCATCTTCAAAAACTTTATCTGTATCAGAAATTTGATTATCAAACTTAAGATCATACATTAATCCAGAGCATCCACCGCCTTTAACAAGAACTCTTAAATTAAAATCAGAATTATACTTCTCTGTAATTTTTAATTCATTTAATCTTAATACAGCTTTTTCTGATATCTTGATCATAAATAGTATTATTTTTACAAAAATATATTATGTCATTTTAATTTTATAATAATGAAAGGTAAAAGTTTAGAAGATATTGGTGAATTTGGTTTAATTGAGATAATTAAAAAAAAATTTAATATTAAAAATAACTCTTCTATTGTTGGTATTGGAGATGATAGTGCTGTTATTTTCAAATCAAAAGATGATCATTTTATAATTTCTTCAGATATGCTTATTGAAGGAATTCATTTTGACCTTACATATCATCCAATAAAACATCTTGGTTATAAATCTGTATCAACAAATCTATCTGATATATATTCTATGAATGGATTTGCAGATCAAATAACAATTAATTTAGGATTAAGTAATAGATTTTCGTTAGATGCTATTCAAGAATTTTATAAAGGTGTTAAAATTGCATGTAAAGAATATAATGTTGATTTAGTTGGTGGGGACACAACTTCTTCTCAAACGGGATTGATTATTTCAGTTTCTGCTATCGGCAATGTCTTGAAAAAAAAATTAACTCTTAGAAAAACAGCAAAGAAAAATGATATTATATGTGTTTCTGGTGATTTAGGAAGATCTTATATAGGATTACAAATTTTAGAAAGAGAAAAATCTGTTTTTATTTTAAATCCTGAAATGCAACCGGAATTATCAAATTATAAAGATTTAATTGAGAAACAATTAAAACCAAAAGCTAGAAAAGATATAATTGAAAAATTTAATGAAATTAATATTGTTCCAAATTCAATGATTGATGTTTCAGATGGTTTAGCATCGGATTTAATTCATTTATCTGTTCAGTCAAAATTAGGGATTAAAATTTATGAAGAAAAGTTACCAATTTTAAAATCAACTATTCTATCTGCTAATGAACTCAACTTAAATCCAACAACATGTGCATTAAATGGAGGTGAAGATTATGAATTATTATTTTCAGTAAATGAAAATGATTATAATACTTTAAGAGAAAATGATATTGATATTACATCTATTGGATATTTTACATCAAATGAAAAATGTGTTTTAGTTTCAAAAGATGGCGAATTAATTAATTTAAAAGCTCAAGGCTGGAAGCATTTTTAAGAACTTTTGCTTCAATTAATGAACAATTTTTAAATTTATTCTCATCAACTGTTACATCTTTATTAAATATCCCATAGATAGCAGATCCTGTTCCAGATAAACTTGAAAATAATGCTCCGTAGTTGTAAAGACTTTCTTTAATTTTTTTTAAAAAATTATATTTAAAAAAAGTATAGTTTTCAAAATCATTAAAAATATATTTTTCCCATTTTTCAATACTTTCGTTTTCAAGAATAGTTTTAATAGAATATTTAGGTTTATTTATAGAAATTTTTTTAAATGCTTCTTTTGTTGAGATATGTAGATTCGGGATTATTATTATAATTTTTTTATTATATATATCAATATTAATTTTTTCAATAATGTTTCCTGTTCCTTGAACATAACTTACTTCATTATTTATAAAGAAAGGACAGTCACTTCCTACTTTTTTTGTAATTCTAAATAATTCATTTTTTTTTATTTTTAAATTAAGTAATTTATTAATAGTTAATAGAGAAAATGTGGCATTTGATGAGCCTCCCCCTAACCCACTTCCTAATGGAATGTTTTTATAAAGAAATATATCAAGAGGTTTAACTTTTGTTTTTATTTCTTCTATTATTCTAAAAATAATATTTTCCTTTGATTTACCTGGTATTTTAATTCCAGAAGTTCTAAATGATGAGTTATTTGATTTTTTTATTTCTATTATATCAAAAAGATTTATAGGACAGAAACAGGATTCTAAATTATGGTAGCCATTATTTTTTTTTGAAATAACGTTTAATCCTAAATTTATTTTAGCATTAGGGAAAAAAATCATAGAATTTAATTTCTATTCAAAACCATTTATAATTTCTTCTGAAATACCAGTATTTGAAAACCCTCCATCATGAAACAGATTTTGCATCGTAATTTTTCTGCTTAAATCTGAGAACAAAAAGACACAATAATTTGCGCATTCTTCGCCACTAGCATTTCCAAGAGGAGACATTTTATTAGCAAATTTATAAAAGCTTTCAAATGCTTGGATACCTTTACCAGCGGTAGTTTTAGTTGGTGATTGTGAAATTGTATTTACTCTAATGTTTTTCATTTTCCCAAGTCGATAACCATAGCTTCTAGTAACGGATTCTAATACTGATTTTGCTTCTGCCATATCTGAATAAAATGGAAAAGTTTTTTGGGCAGCTATATATGATAATCCAACTATTGATCCCCATTCATTAATTGAATCAAGTTTTTCACTTGTTTGCATAATTTTATGAAATGAAACCCCTGAGATATCTAAAGTTTTTAAAAACCAGTCATAATTTAAATCTCCATAACTTCTGTTTTTTCTTACATTAGGAGACATGCCTACAGAGTGTAATATGAAATCTATTTTACCATTAAAAATTTTTTTAGATTTAATAAATAGATTTTCTAAATCATCTAATGATGTGACGTCAGCAGGTATAACTTCAGATCTACATTTCTTAGATAAAATATCTATTTTACCCATTCTTAATGCAATCGGGGCATTAGTTAATATTAGATTAGCACCTTCTTTATGGCATCTTTCAGCAACTTTCCATGCGATAGAATTTTCATCAAGAGCTCCAAAAATTAATCCATTTTTGTTAGATAAAAGATTATTCATTTTTTTTATTAAAATATGTTAAACTCTCTAGCTACAAAATAAGGAATAATTATATAAAGAATGCTATCTCTTATTAAATAAAATAGAAATACTAATAAGACAACTTTCCATCCTAATTTTTTAATTGTTTTTTTGAGGCCATTTTTTTTGTAATAATTTATATTTTCTTTAATAAAGTTTGGCATTAAATTATTCATAAATGACATTATAATTTAATTTAGAATTTTGGAAAAATTTTCTGTTTTACTTGGGTCAATTTTAGATAAAATATTGTATGCATCTTTTCTTATATTAATAAGTCCTTCAGAAAAAACATTACTAATTTCACTTGACTTAGAATTAATAAATGATTTAATTAAAATGGAATTAGGTTTTATTTGATTTACTTCAGATATGTTTTTTAAATCTTTAATTATACTTTCTCGGCTCTTTTCTGCATTATTCTCAAAAATATCAAGACCATTTATATGATAATTATAAAATGATTTTCTAACAATTTCAAATTCAGGATTTAGTAGATTTTCGGTCAACCAATATCTGTTATTGTTTGAACCAAATTGATCCCAACCTATATAATTTGATTGTTGAGCATTATTTACAATCTTCCAAGCCTTTTGAAAATTTTTTTCTCCTCCTAATTTTTCAAATGAATCATTATCCATTCCAATAATTATGTAGGCATAGTAAGCCAAAAGAGATGTTATGTTATTATTAAAATTGTTTTCATTAAATTCTAAAGGTTGAGAAGATACATATTCAAAGGACCAATCCTTATCTCCATGATTTAGTAATATTGATTCATATGATGAATTAAAAATAGGTCTAGAGGAAAGGATTTGAACGGATGCTTCAAAATTACTAATAGAGGGGAGATTAACTATATTAATAATAAAATTACATTTAATTTTTTCCTCATTTTTATAGGTATCATCTGTCCATTTTTGATTATTTAAAAACTGTTCAAAAGCAACTTTCATTTCATCAAAAATATATTTGTCACTTGTTTCGATGTTATCTGAATTAATAAATACGGTAGAGTTTAATTCTTGGGAAAATAATGACTGATTTAAAAGTAAAAGAAAGATTAAAAAGAAAAATTTCATAAAGAAAGGAAACTCTATTTATACATTACTATTTGATAAGTCTTCTTCTTTTTCTTCTGAATTTCTAAATATTAATTCGTCATTTAAAAGTTCCTCTGTAGCAATAGTTGTAGGCTTAGGTAATCTTTCGTAATACCTAGATATTTCAATTTGTTCTCTATTTTCAAAAATTTCCTCTAAATTATCAACATCAGATGCAAACTCAGCAAGTTTTGAATTTAATTCTTCTTTTTGAACTGCAGAAATTTGTTTAGCTCTCTTGCCTATTATATTTACTGATTTATAGATATTTCCTGTTTTTGAAGATAACTCTTTATAATCTCTAGTTTTAAGTGATGACTTAATTTTCATTTTTTTTACTATTTATTTTCTGCAAATGTACCTAAAAAATTTAAACTTTCAATATACATTTTTTCTGCTTCTTTAATAAATGTGCTTTTTGGATATTTATCAATAAATTGTATATAAAAATCAGTTACTTTCTTGTATCTATCTTTTTGTAAACTTTCAAAACTTGATTTTGCAATTAAATATTGAGATGAAATAATTAAATAATATGATTCTTCATCAAAAGAAGATCCAGGAAATTCAATTTGAAAATTTTTTAATGCAATAATTGCTGATTTATATTTTTTAGTTTTATAATATTGTTTTGCATTAAAAAAATACTTTTTTTCAATCTTTACTCTGAGTTCATCAATTAAATCACCAGCATCTTTAGAATATTTACTGTATGGATATTTATTAATAAATGCTTGAATAGATTCTATAGCTTTGAAACTACTTGATTGATCCAAATCAAAATTTGGAGAGTCTTTATACAGGGAGTATCCATAAAGATATTCTGCTTCTATGACTCTTTCACTTCTAGAATATAATTCTATAAATTCTTTAAAATAATTTGCGCTTAAAATATATTGTTTTTGCTTATATAAGCAATAAGCAAAATAAAAATCGACAATTTCAGATTTTTCTGTTCCTTTTACAAGGGGTTTAATATCTTCAAATAAAGTACTTGCTTTATAATACTCTTCTTGTTCATAATATTTTAATGCACCTTCAAGTTTTTCTTCATATCCTTCTGTTTTGAATAGTTTTCTATAATCACTGCATGATAATGATATAAAAATTATAATTAAGAATAATTTATTTTTCATTCGGCAAATATATCTTTTTTCTAAAATAATAAACTACTTCTTCTAAAATTGGTCTTTCTACTTCTCTTAATTCAAAACCATTTAAAAATAAATCGTTATCATTTATTTCTTGCGGTGGAATAAGTTTCGCATTCGGATTTTTATAAAAAGTAATATTTTTAATTTCATTATTTTCAAATGAAATATTCATATCACTACAAATCATATAATTTAGTCCAATTATTGAGCTGCCAGTATCATTTAATGCAAAATAAATGCTTTCACCATTTCCATTAACTTCAATTTTTTTTAAAAAATTATTTTTGTCAAAATAACTAATCATATTTCTGCCTTTTATTTGATTATAGTTATTCATAGTATCAGTTGAAATTATAAATGAATTTTTATTTAAAATCATTTTTTTAATCAGATTATCAAAAAAAATAAAACTAATGGTATCAGAAGATATTTGATTATTATTATTCCAAACAATAGGGTCTCTGTACATATAAATCAAAGAGTCCTTAATAAAATAACTAATTGAGTCTGCTTTGCCCTCAAAATTTTCTTTAATCATTTTTACATCATTAAAAGCAACAATTTTTCTATAATTTTCATTTACATGTTCAAAAGCAATAATTGTATCTGAAGACAAATAAAAAGTATCGTTAGGAATAATTTTTTTCAATAATGGATTTTCATATATTTTGGTTATATTTTTATTCTTATCATAAAACCCTTTTGAACCCATTACAACATAGTTTGAAAGTTTAGAAATTAATTTTACATTACCAGTAGCAGAATAATAGTCTTTATTTTTATTCAAAATAATTTCATCTGCTTTTAAATAATATTCATTTGTTTCAATAGTACTTTTATCAAATTCAGAAAATTTAATATCGGTGATAAATTCACCTCCTTTGGCATTTAAAATAGTACTGTCTTTAGTAATTATTGTAGTTTTACCAAAAGTATAAGCAATTTTAGTATTTGAATTATATTCTAAAGTATCTGATAACAAAGTGTATTCTGGAGAAACTAATTCTACGTTTTTGTTAAACTCCGAATAGTTTCTATCTGAATAAAATTTACCATAATCACTGGTTAGAATATTTTTATCATTAAATAATTTACCTCTTTCTTTAAATGATCCTACTTTTTTATTAAAATCATATATTAGATAATTGGTTTCAAGTATATTATTATTTTTTAAATAACGGACATTTTCAGTTAAATTTGCAATTTTATTGTTTCCATTGTATACTAGTTTATTTGCTGTAATTAATAAGGAATCTTCATCAGTAATTGTAACATTACCATAAGCTTCCATTATTTTTTTTTTATTAAAATAATATGCGGAATCACATTTAATTGTTGTTTTTCCCTGGACAAATTCTACATTATATTTTAATTTTCTTATTGGATCTTTTTTAATTTTTAAATATTCAAGTTCATCTGCTTTGTATTTTATTTTTTCTTTTTTTTGACCGAGCAAATCAGGATTAAAAGCTAAAAAATAAAATAAAGTAAATGATATGCATTTTATATTATTCATTATGTAAAAATAAAATAGATATTTATATAAACGTTAATTACTGTTATGATTAATTAATTTTACTATATGAAAAGCAATAACTATAACGATAAATTCACTTATTTGTTTGAAAAATATAATATAGACATAAAAAATATGAAATTTTTGCTAGCTGTAAGTGGAGGTTTAGATTCAATCTGTATGTTTAATTTTTTTTTAAAAAATAAGCTTAACTTTTCAGTTTGTCATTGCAACTTTAATCTAAGAGAAGATTCAAAAAAAGACCTGATGTTGGTTAAAAAACTATCTAAAAAACATAAAGTGAAATTTTTTTCCAAGAATTTTGATGCAAAAAAAAATGCTCGAAAAAATAAAGTTTCTTTACAAACGGCAGCGAGAAACCAAAGATATAAATGGTTTAATAATCTTTTGAAAGAAAATCATATTGATTTATTATGTACAGCCCATCATATTGATGATAACTTAGAAACAGTGATATATAATTTATCAAATTCAACTGGATTTAGAGGAATAAGAGGAATTCAAGTTCTGAGAGGAAATGTTTTTAGACCACTAATGAATTTTAATAAAAAGGAACTAATTGATTATGCTCTAACAAATAATTTAGAATGGAGAGAAGATTCTTCTAATAAATTAACAAAATATTCTAGAAATAGAATCAGGTTAAAAATTATACCACAATTAAAAAAAATTAATAACTCCTTAGAAAAATCTGTAAGTGATACATCAACGAATTTATCTGAATTGGAGAAGTTTATTTCTTTTCAAATTTCAAAACTAAAAAAAGAATATGTTGATAATTTAGAGAATGGGTTCAAAATCAATATAAATAAATGGAAAAAAAAGGATTACAACTTTTTCCTTTTAAAGGAATATTTAAATCAATTAGGTTTTAATTATTCTCAATCTGATGATATTATTTTATCATATAATAGAATTTCTGGTAAATATTATGAGTCAGAAAAGTTTAAATTAATTATTGAAAGAGAATTTGTTTTTTTATTGAATAAAAATAGAAATAATTATAAAATTAATTTTAGTATTAATAAAGTTGGAACTTATAATCTTTACGAAAGAAATATCAAATTTGAAATAATTGATTCTTCTTCATTTGTATTAAATAAAAATAGAAATGTAGCTCAATTAGATTTAAATAAACTAAAGTTCCCGTTATTAATAAGAAATTGGAAAAATGGAGATTCTTTTAAACCATTAGGTATGAAAAAAAATAAAAAGGTTAGTGATTTTCTAATAGATAAAAAAGCGCCAAATTATATAAAAATTTTTCAATGTGTAATTTTATCTGATAATAAAATTGTATGGTTAATTGATCATCAAATACACGATGAATTTAAAGTAAGCAATAAAACTGAAAAAGTTTTAAGTATTTCTATTAATTAAAATTATTATTGATGAATCTTTTGATCCTATTTTTCTAATTTTGTGGTCAAAGTTTAATTATAAATTTAAAATTATGAAAGTAACTATTGTAGGTGCTGGTAATGTTGGAGCAACTTGTGCAGATGTTTTGGCATATAAAGAAGTATCAAACGAAATTATTTTAGTAGACATTAAGGAAGGTTTATCTGAAGGAAAGTCTTTAGACATTTTTCAAAAATCACCAATCAATTTATATGATACTAAAACAATTGGATCAACCAACAATTATAAATTAACAAAAAATTCTGATGTAGTTGTTATCACTTCAGGATTACCAAGAAAACCTGGGATGTCAAGAGATGACCTAATAGATACCAATTCAAAGATCGTTAAATCTGTAACAGAAAATATTATTAAATATTCTCCTAATTGTATTTTGATTATAGTCTCAAATCCATTAGATGTTATGACTTATCAAGCTCATATTACCTCAAATTTTCCTAGAGAAAGAATAATGGGAATGGCAGGAATTCTTGATACAGCAAGATATAGAGCCTTTATTTCAGATGAATTAAATGTATCAACTAAAGATATTCAAGCATTGTTAATGGGTGGGCATGGTGATACCATGGTCCCATTACCAAGATATACAACAGTTGCTGGGATACCAGTTACTGAATTGATTGAAGAAAAAAAACTTTCTGATATAATTGAAAGAACTAAGTTTGGTGGTGGTGAACTTGTAAAATTAATGGGTACTTCTGCTTGGTATGCTCCTGGAGCCGCAGCTGCACAAATGGTTGAGGCTATAATTAAAAATCAAAAAAGAATTTTTCCAGTTTGTGTAAAGCTTAATGGTGAATATAATATCAATGATTGTTATTTAGGAGTACCGGTAATACTTGGTAAAAATGGTATTGAAAAGGTTATAGAACTTGATTTAAATTCAGATGAAATTAAATTACTAGAAGACTCTAGAAAACATGTTATGGAAGTTATGAGTATTCTTGATAACCTAAAATGAATTTATTAAATATCAATAAAAGTAATTTAATTAGTAGAGATTTAAGCTGGCTAAATTTCAACTATAGAGTTCTCGATCAAGTTAAGAATGATAATCGTAATTTATTAGATAGACTAAAATTTTTATCAATTGTTTCATCAAATTTTGATGAATTTTTTGAGGTTAGATTAGGTAGTCTTTATAATTATATTGATAGTAAAAAAAATAGAATTGATTACTCAGGAATGAGAGAAAACCCATTCAGGGAATATTTGTTAGAAAAGTCTAAGGTGTTTTTTGATGATTTCAATAACTTTTTTGTTAGTTCTATAATTCCTCTAATGGAAAAAGAAAAAATATTTGTTGGAGACTTGGATTTATTAGATAATGATGGCAGAAAAAAAGCTAAAAAATATTTTAAAAAAACAATATTTCCGATGATAACCCCAATGGTTTTTGATAGTCTTCATTCTTTTCCTATTTTAATGAATAAAGTTCTAATTTTTGGAGTTGTAACAAAGTCTAAAAAAAAATTATCTAAAAATAAAATATCATTTATACAAATTCCTCAAAATATACCAAGGTTTTTTGAATATAAAATTAACGGTAAAGTATATTTTATACCTATTGAAAATATTATTAGAAAATATATTAAAAGATTTTTTAAAGGTATTTTAATTGAAAGTCTTACTTTATTTAGAATACTTAGAAATGGCGATTATACTCTAGAAGAATCTGAAGATATAGAATCAAATTTTTTAGAAGAATTAAAACAAAAGTTAAAAGATAGAAAATTTAGTAGAGTAGTGAGATTAGATGTATCAAATGACTATGATAAAAATGTGATAAAAGAACTTCAAAAAATTTTTAAAATTGATGAATTTAATTTAATGAAATTATCTAAAAAATCTTTTATAGACCTCTCATCTATTTCTCAGGTTCTTAATTACGATGAGTTTTCAGAATTACTTCCCAAATATCCATCGCAGATCAGGCCTTTTGATTTAAAGGGTTTGGGAGAAAAAAGTATATTTAAAATACTTTCTAATAAAGATATTTTTTTACATCATCCTTATAACTCATTTGACCCAGTAATAAATTTGTTAAAAGAAGCTGCTGAAGATCCAGGTGTTTTATCAATTAAAATAACATTATACAGAACAGCAAAAAATTCAAGAGTTATTGATGAATTATTGAAAGCTGCTGAAAATGGAAAACATGTTTCAGTTCTTTTTGAGGTTAAGGCAAGATTTGATGAAGAAAATAATTTTAAAAATGGATATAAGTTAGAGAAAGCCGGATGTTATGTTATTTATGGTATAGGTGCTTTAAAGACCCATACAAAACTTCTTCTGATAGTTAGAAGAGAAGGTAAAAAGGTAAAAAATTATGCTCATATGGGAACAGGAAATTATAATGAAACTACTTCTAAATTATATACAGATGTTGGATTAATGACTTCAAATAAATCTTACACAAAAGATGCCTTAAAGTTTTTTAATGTAATTACTGGACACTCTATTCCAGATGATTATGAAAACTTATTAACATCACCTAATTATATGAGAAATAAAATAATAAGTTTTATAGAAAAAGAAATTAAAAATGTAAATAATGGAGGAGAAGGAAAGATTTGTATAAAAATTAATTCATTACAAGATAAAACAGTTATAAATAAACTTTATGATGCAAGTAATGCAGGTGTAAAAATTTGTTTAGTAGTCAGAGGGATTTGTTGTTTAAGACCTGATAGAAAAAATTTAAGTGAAAATATAAAAGTCATATCAATTGTAGGAGATTACTTAGAACATAGTAGGTTATATTATTTTCATAATAATAATGATCCTTTAATTTTTTCTGGAAGTGCGGATATAATGATTAGAAGTTATAAAAGAAGAATAGAATCATTATTCAAGATAAATGATGAGTTAATTAAAAAACAAGTAATAACTATATTAAATTATAATTTAAGAGATAATATGAATTCTTATGTGCTCCAAGAAGATGGTAGTTATAAGAAGAAAGAATTTAATAAAAATAATAAGTTCAATATTTTTGAAGAATTTTATTCTTTAAATTTAAAAAAAATTAATGATTCAATTATTCTATAAACAATTATTCAAATTTTTAAAAAATAATTGTTAATTTCTAAATAAAATATAATCTATGAATAAATTAAAATTGGGTATGATTGGTGGCGGTGGTGGATCATTTATTGGAGCTATTCATAGAAATGCGGCATATCTCGATAATTGTTATGAATTGGTTTGTGGCTCATTTAGTAGTGATTTTGAAAATTCACTGGAAACTGGAAAAAAACTATTTTTAAATTCTAATAGAATATATAAAAGTTATGAAGATATGATAGACCTAGAGTCTAAGTTAGATCCATCAGATCGCATGGATGTTGTTTCAATAGTAACACCCAATCATGTACATTTTGATCCAGCATTTAAAGCTTTGAAGAGGGGGTTTCCTGTAATAATTGATAAACCAATGACATACGATTCTAATGAAGCATCAGAATTAGTAAAATTAGTAAATGAAACCAGTCTTCCTTTTGCAGTAACTCATACTTATACTGGTTATCCAATGGTAAAAGAAGCAAAGCATTTAATTCAATTAGGAAAAATAGCAAAATTAGATAAAGTCCTTTCCCTTTTACCTTCAGTTCAAGAATCAATAGATTCAATATTTCTAGATGAGATAGAAAAAAATCTAGAATAACTAAAAATTTTGATGAAGGGATTTTCAGAAAAGGAACAAAAAAAAGTAAATAATATTTTTTTTATACTCTGTGGCTTTTTTATTACCAATGCCATAATAGCAGAAATTTTAGGTACAAAAATATTTGAGGTTAATTTATTTTTGAATTTCAATTTATCTGTTGGAGTAGTAATATGGCCAGTTGTATTTATTGGTACAGATATTATAAATGAATATTTCGGAAAGGAAGGTGTCAAAAAAATAAGTTACTTTACTGTAATACTTATATCATACATTTTTTTAGTAATATTTATTTCTACAAAATTAAAACCCGCTGATTTTTGGTTAGAGGTTAATAAGCTTGATAATTCAGGAAATTATTTCAATATTAATTATGCATATAATGCTATATTCACTCAAAGTTCTGGAATAATTATTGGATCTATTATTGCTTTTTTAGTTGCTCAAATTCTTGATGTACATGTTTTTCAAAAAATAAAAAGAATTACCGGCGAAAAGTTTATTTGGTTAAGAGCAACTGGATCAACTCTTATTTCACAATTTATTGATAGTTTTTTAATATTATTTATCGCTTTTTATTTACTTTCTCCAGAAAATAAATCTTGGTCTTTAAATGAAGTGTTTTTAGTTGGAAAAGATAACTATTTATTTAAATTTATGGTGGCAATTTTAATAACCCCTCTTATTTATTTTGGACACTTTATTATTGATAAATATTTAGGAAAATCATTAGCCAAAAAATGTAAAGATTATGCATCTTCAACATCTTAATAAGATATTGATTATTATTATTTTATTTTCATGTAATGAAAATATTAAGAAAATAAATTTTGATAAATCAAAAAGTAGTGAGGTATCATACCTTTTTTCTGATGAAAGTAATATTTATATGTCATGGATAGAAACAGATTCGGTAAATAATTTTTTGTATTATAGTAGATTAGAAAATAATCAGTGGTTAGAAAAAAAATTAATCGTTAAAGGAAAAGAATGGTTTATAAATTGGGCAGATTTCCCATCAATAGCAGTTAATTCAAAAACAAATTATATGATTGCACATTACTTAAAAAAAAGTTATGATTTAACCTTTGCCTATGATATAAAATATTTGATTAATAAAGACGAATGGTCTGAAGAAAAATTTTTAAATACTGATAATACAAAGTCTGAACATGGTTTTGTTTCTATTAAACCGTTCAAAGACGGGTTTATAGCGTCTTGGCTTGATGGAAGAAAAACAAATTATTTGAATAAAGAGTTAAATAATCATGAATATGGAGGACCTATGACCTTAAGATCTGCTTTCATTGATTCAAATGGTAAAATAGTTGAAGAATATGAAGTTGATGATCAAGTTTGTGAATGTTGTCAAACAAGTATAGCAGTTTCTAATAATACACCAATTGTTGTATATCGAGATAGATCAGACAATGAAATAAGAGATATTTCTGTATCAAGACTTATAAATAATATTTGGTCTAAACCAAAAAATTTAAATGAAGATAACTGGAAAATTTATGGTTGTCCAGTAAATGGTCCTTCCATAGATTCAAATGATAAATATATTGCTATAGCTTGGTTTACTTTATCAAATGGAAAACCAACTATCAACTTAAAATTTTCAAACAATAATGGGGAATCTTTTGGAAATCTAATTAAAATAAATAATGAAGAATCAAAACCTTTAGGAAGAATTGATTTAGAAATGCTAAAAAATGGAAGTGTTATAGTTAGTTGGATTGATACAGATAAAGGAGTAGGTAAAATTTTATTAAGAAAAATTGATCCAAATGGAAATAAAAGTGAAATAATTAACCCATCAAATATTTCTACAAAAAGAATATCTGGTTTTCCTCAAATTGAGAATATAAATAATGATATTATTCTATCATTTACTAAAGAGGAGAAAGGGAAAAAAAATATTGAAACATTTAAAATTCCTATTTCACTATTTTAAGAATAAAAACATTTCTAAGTAATGGCAAATTTAATAGGCATTAAAAAAATTGCCTCTTTATGTGTTATAAAAAATAAAGACAGATTTCTTTTATTAAAAAGAAATAATAAACCAAATATAGGAAAATATGTTCCAGTTGGAGGAAAATTAAAAGGTTATGAGAATCCCCTAAAGGCCGCAATAAGAGAAACATTTGAGGAAACAGGTTTAAAGTTTAATAACCTTGAGTTTTATGGATTATTAACTGAAACATCACCTATTGATTATAATTGGATATCATATATTTATCTTGTTGAGACTAATTCTATTGATATTCCTAAATCAAATGAAGGTAAATTGAAATGGATAAGTTTTCAAGAAATAAAAAATATTCCTACACCAAAAACTGATGATATAATTTACAAATATATTATAAATAAAAAAAAATTTATTATTTCTGTTGATTACGATGAAAAAATAGAAATTATTTCTATGAAAGAAGAAATTGAAAAGAAAAATTTATTGATATGAATGCTCATATATTAGTTTTGATACCTCAGCTATAAGCTTTGAAGCATTTTCAATATCATTCAAGTTTTTTGATAAAATAACCAAAATATATTTTCTTCCATCAGGAAGAAAAACAATTCCAGAATCATGAACTGCACTTGAGATAATTCCATCTTTACTTGCAATCCTTATATTTTTTGGAAGATAGAGTCCTATTTTATCTTTGTATTTTTGATTTAATAATATTTCAATCATTTTTTCAGAACTAAATTTATCAATAATCTCACCTTCTGCAAGTTTTTCAAAAATGATCATTAAATCATAAGCAGTAGTAGTGTTATTCAAACCTTTTTCAAATGCTTTTATATCTTCAACTCCTCTTAAAACATTAATATCGTTAGCTCCAATTTTTCTCATTGTTTTATTTACATTTTCAGCTCCAACATAATCAATTATCAAGTTAGTTGCGAAATTGCTACTTACAGTTATCATATCAAATACAAGAGAATAAATTGATTTTTTTTTCCCTAAATGCTCATACAAATCTTTTTCACTATCCTCAATATCAGAAAGACTAAAAAAAGAATCATCAACAATACTTTTAAATTGATTAATTATAAGAATTGAATCATAAAGATTAAACTTATTTTCATTAATCTGATTGAAAACCTCAATCATTAAAGGTGTTTTCATGGTACTTGCAGCATGAAAATTTACTTTTTCATTATAAAGAATTTGATTATCTGATGATAAGTCTTTATAAGCTATTGCAAACTCACCGTCAAAATTTTCAAATTTATTTATTATTTCATCTTCTAAATTCAGGTTATTACAACTGATTGATATTGAAATGAATATAAAATGAATATAAAAATTTCTCATAACCTTATTTTATGATTTTTTTTACTTTATCAAGTATTAAAGCAGATGAAATTGCAACATTTAATGACTCAGCTTTTCCATTACCATAAATGGAAATTTTTTTATTAATAAATTTATGTAAGTTTGATGAAATCCCTTTAGATTCATTACCAAAAAGTAATATACCTTTTTTTTTGAATTTAATTTCATGATAATTTTTTGAATTGAGTATTGTTCCGTAAACAAATAAGTCATTTTTGTTGAAAAACTCCCTTAAATTTCTAAAATAAACGTTAACTCTAGAAAATGAACCCATTGACGATTGAATAACTTTTGGATTATATAAGTCAACAGAATCCATTGAACAAATAATATTTTTTATCCCATACCAATCACAAGTTCTAATGATTGTTCCTAGATTTCCTGGATCCCTAATTCCATCTAAAACAACTGAATAATTATAATATTTAATTTTTCTAAAATTATCTTTCATTTCAACTATTGCTATTGCATCAGAATTTGATTTTAAATTTCCAATTGATGACAATGACTTTGAGTTAAAAAAATCAATTTTAATTTTACTATTTGATAATGGTTTTAGTTTATTCATTGAAGATTTATTAAGAATGATTTTTCTTATTATGAAGTCAGAGTTTAATACTTCATTAATACTTTTGATACCTTCTAAAAGGAATAGTTTATTAATAATTCTATATTTCTTTAATTTCAAAGATTTAATTAACTTGATTTCAGATTTTGATATCATATAATTTAAAAATAATATTTAAATTTAGAATAACTTGTTTGAAAATCTAAATCTATTTTTAGAATACATAGATAAAAATATATTTTTCCTTATAAATAATTTTAATAATCCTTTCATGGATCAGTTAATGTATTTGATTAGCGATAAGTATATTTGGATTCCACTGTATATTATTTTAATATACTATATATTAAATCAAAAAAATAAATTTAAATATTTGCAACTTTCTTTGATCATTTTAGCAGTTATTTTATCTGATTTTATAACAAGCTCGATTATGAAACCATTTTTTGAAAGATTAAGACCATGTCATGATAATGAGATAAATGGATCTATCAACTTAGTAGGAATTTGCAGAGGGATGTATGGTTTTGCATCATCACACGCATCAACTACTTTTTCTTTAGCAACTATTATGTATTTATTCTTCAAAAAAAATAAAATATTTATTTATTTATTTATTTGGAGTATTTTAATTTCATATAGCAGAATATATTTAGGAGTACACTATCCATTAGATGTATTAGCTGGAAGTGGAATTGGTGCAATCGTTTCAGTATCAATATTTAAATTTCAAAAATTTTATTTTAAAAAAAATGTTTAAAAAATCTATTATAATTTCATTATCATTTATTCTATTTTTCTGTGAGAACAAAAAAATTGAACTGCCAATTTACGGAATACCAATAGTAAACTCTAAAACTTTAGAAAATGGATCGATCTCATATGATACATTAGATCATATGATACAAAATTTTAAATTATTTAATCAAAATGGCAAAATAATAACAAACGAAACACTAGAACATAAAATTTACATTGCTGATTTCTTTTTTACTTCTTGTCCAAGTATTTGTCGTAAAATGCAAAGAAATTTATTTTATGTTTATAAAACATATGAAGATAATAGTAATGTTTCATTTGTTTCTCATACTATTGATCCAAAAAATGATACTGTTGAAAAGTTAAAAGAATATTCAGAAAACTTAGAAGTAGATGATGAAAAATGGCATTTTCTTACTGGAGATTTGGATCAAATATATAATTTAGGTGAGAATAGTTATTTGGTAGCTGCTAAAGAAGAAGAAAAAGCTCCGGGTGGATTTTTACATGGAAGTTCATTTTTACTTGTTGATAAAGAAAGAAGAATAAGAGGAGTTTATGATGGAACATCCAGAATAGAAACTAATAGATTAATTATTGATATAAATCACTTAATAAAGTCTTATTAGCTTTTGAAAACTATTATTAGATTATTATATTTATTCTTTAAAATTAAATTCAAAGTATATGAGAATAATTAGTATGATTTTTATGTTTTTCTTGATTTTTCAAAATAATCTTTTTTGTCAAGAGGTTGTAACAACTAATCAAGATGGTGATGAAATTCGTTTTACTGGATCTGAAGAAAACAAAGTACATGTAGATACGAGAGATGGAGTAAAAGTATCTTATGAAATTATATTTATTGAAAGTAAAAAGAAAGCTGATATTTGGAATTGTATGGTGTTTGTTGAAAACACTAATGGTCACAAGATGTATTACACAGATAAACTTATTGAATGTCAAGGATTTGCTTGTGGTAATGATATGGAATACCAAGGTTTAGTAGATTTTAGAGTTGTTAATAGAAAAAGTAAATTGGCAGCCAAACTTTGGGGAAACCCAAGAATTCATGGTGATAATGAACCTTGGAGAAATAGATTGACTTATGATCATGTTCTATCGGTTCCTGAAGGCACAAAAAATATAAATTTTGATGTTAGAATGGATAAAGGTGTAAAGCCAATATTAAGAGGTACTATTCGTCCAGCATTTAAAAAACATGTTGAATCCTTAACTACTTCTAATTGATTCAATCACTTAATACTATCCTTGGAGATTAATTTATTTATATATTTTCCAAGGATATCGTATTCTATATTATAATTATACCCCATATTCATTAATTGAAAATTAGTTTTTTTGAAGGTGTGAGGAATAATTGAAACTGAAAATTGATTTTCCCTTACATTATAACAAGTTAAACTTACTCCGTTGATTGTAACGCTTCCTTTTTCAACAATAAGTTTTTTATTTTCTTTTGAAAATTGGAAGGTGAATACCCAATCATCTTTATTTTCTAAAATATCAATACAATTTATCATCTCATCTACATGACCTTGAACTATATGACCATCTAATCTAGAATTAATTAAAAGACTTCTTTCTAAATTAATTATGTCCCCAATGGATATAGATTTAAATATAGATTTTTTTATGGTTTCATCAACCAAAATCACTTCGTGAGAGTTTTTTATTACGTTAATAATTGTTAAACAAACACCATTATGAGATAAACTTTGATTTACTTTTAAATCATTACTTATATCACTTTCAAGATTAAGTAAAATACTATTTTTTTTTTTTGTAATCTTTTTAACTATTCCCAATGATTCTATAATTCCAGTAAACATATTTAAAAATTAAACTTATTAAAAAATAAATCTTTGCAAACTTAAAAGTTAAATTTGTATAAGAAAATAAAATAATGAAAGATAAGATAAAAACTATTAGTGATTCTATTGTTACAATGAGTGAAATGGTAATGCCAAACGACACAAATAATCTTAATACTTTATTTGGTGGAAAATTAATGAACTGGATGGATGTTGCAGCTGCAATTTGTGCTCATAAACATTGCAATAAAACAGTTGTAACCGCATCGGTTGATAACATATCATTTAAGGCTCCAATTCAAAAAGGAGATATAGTTACTCTTACAGCTAAAATAACTAGATGTTTTAATTCATCAATGGAAATATTTATTGACGTTAATGCTGAAAATCATAAGACAAATCAAAAAATTGAAAGTAATACTGCCTTTTTTACCTTTGTTGCCTTAGATTCTAAAGGCAAGCCTTCAAAAGTTCCTTTGATTAAGGCTGAAACTACAGAAGATAAAAAATTATACGATGGAGCGTTAAGGAGAAGACAATTAAGACTAATTTTAGCTGGAAAGATGATGCCTAAAGATGCAGATGAATTAAAATCTATTTTTGATTAAAAAATTTCAGATAGTTTCTTTTCTAACCTAGGTCCTCTTAAATTCTTAGCTATAATTTTTCCATCAGGATCAATAAAAAAAGATGCAGGTATTGATTTTATATTGTAAGTTATAGCCGCATCAGATTTCCAAAACTTAAGATCTGAAACATGATTTAGTTCATTCAAACCATCTTTATTGATAGCATTAATCCATGTGGATTTATCTCTGTCTAGTGAAACTTGATAAACTTCAAAACCATAATTTTTATATTTGTTATACATTTTTACAATATTAGGGTTTTCAACTCTACACGGTCTACACCAAGCAGCCCAAAAATCCAGCAAAACGTATTTCCCCCTAAATGAAGATAGCGTTAATTGATTTTCATCAGGATCATTCAAGCTAATTTCAGGGGCATACTGACCTATTGATAAAACTTTAATTCTATTAAATTTTTGATTTAATGCTTTATAATAAGAAGTATATCCTAAATCTTTTTCATACTTTAATATCAAGCTATCCCAAAAATTAAAATGATCATCAATTGATAAATAATCAGATACAAAAAAAGTAGCTATTGAATTGTCCATATTCCATATTAATTTTTTAAAATTTTTGATAAAATTATTTTCAAGTTGCTCTGATTGATTCCTGATTTTTAATAACTCTAATTTATTATCATCCCTACTTGCTTGAATAAAACTTCTATTTAATTCATATCTTTCATCTTGATAATCATTTATATATTTTTTGATTATAGTAAGATTATCCGTTCCAATTGATCCAATTACTGATATATCATTTCCATCTATAGAAATGTTAACATCATTATTTTCTAATACAAAATCAATGGAATTTTTACCAACAATATTTAATCTATATAAAGTTGGTTCATTAACTAATAAATCAATTTTATAATTATCATTATCTAAAAAATCAGATTTAATTAGTTCAATAGAATAGTCAGATTTGACTTTTTCAATAGTTATTTCCTCATTGTTAGAATTTTTAAATTCTATATTCAAAGAATAATTATTTATATCACGTTTAGTTGAACAAGAAAAAATTAAAAAGAGAAAAAAAATGTGATATTTCATTATAATATCAACCTATTATTTTGTCAAATATTATGTTAGCATCCTTAGTTACGTTTTTTAAACCAGATAAGTTTTTTCCACCAGCAGTTGCAAAAAAAGATTGGCCTCCTCCACTTCCATTAATATTTTTAGAAAGTTTTAAAATAATTTCACGAGCATCAACCTTAATTAATTTATTAACTTCATCATCTATCATCACAATGATAAATGGCCTATTGGATATATCTGCTGCTAATACTAAAATTAAATTATTAATATGATTTTTAATTTCATAAGATATCTTTTTTAAACTATCCATTGAATCTATTTTACATTGTGATATAATTAAATTGAATTTGCCCTTTTGTTTCAACTTTTTTAGAAGACTATTTTTTAAAATTTTGTTTTCATTATCCAAGAATTTAGATTGTACTTTTGATAATTTTTTATTTTCTAATAAAAGATTACTAATTGTATCAAAAAGATTTTCTGTTTTCAATAATTTCTTAATATCATTTAATTCATTATAATTTAAATTAAGCTTTTTTTCTAATTCAAATGATGTTATAGCCTCAATTCGCCTGATCCCTGATGAAACTGAAGATTCGTATATAATTTTAAACATTCCTAACCTTCCAGTTGAATTAGCATGTGTACCTCCACACAATTCTATAGAATATTTTTTGTCAAAAATAACTACTCTAACTTTCTCACCGTATTTTTCACCAAATAAAGACATCGCTCCCATTTTTTTTGCTTTTGATAAAGAAATATCTTCTATAGATTCCAGATCTATATTCTCCCTAATCTTTTTGTTTACTAAAAACTCAATTTCAGTTAGTGACTTTAATTCAATTTTAGAAAAGTGAGAAAAATCAAACCTTAAGTATTTTTCATTTACTAAAGAGCCTTTTTGAACAACATGTTCACCAAGAATTTGTCTTAATGCTGAATGAAGAAGATGAGTTGCAGTATGATTATTAGATATTAAAAATCTTTTTTCTGAATCAACAGAAATTGAAAATTTTTCTTTCAAATTTTCAGGAATTTTTTTTGTAATATGAATAATAAGGTTATTCTCCTTAATTGTATCAACTATTGATATTGTAGTATTGGCAGACTTTATTAAACCTGTATCACCTACTTGACCTCCTGATTCTCCATAAAACGGAGTTTTATCAAACACTATCTGATAATAAAACTTATTATCTTTTTTGAATTTTCTGTATTTTGATATAAATGATTCGGAATTTAATTTATCGTAACCAATAAATGAACTTTTTTTAATTTCTTTTATACTAATCCAATCATCCATATAAGTTTTTGAAACATTTCTTGATCTATCTTTTTGTTTATTTAATTCAACCTCAAAAGCTTTCTTATCAATTTTAAAATTATTTTCATTAGCTATTAAGGCAGTTAAATCAAATGGAAAACCATAAGTATCATATAATTCGAATACAGTTTTTCCATCCAAAACCTTAGACGAAGATTTAAATTTATTTTTAATTTCATTAATTCTTAATAACCCTTTTTCAAGAGTATTTAAAAATGATTTTTCTTCTTCCAAAATAACCTTTTCTATAAATGATTTTTGATCATTTAAATTCTTAAATACCTCTTTATACTCTTGAATCACATTTTTAACTAGTTTATACAAAAAGGGTTTTTTTATATTCAAAGTAGAAAACCCATACCTTATAGCCCTTCTTAAAATTCTTCTTATAACATAACCTGCTTTATTATTTGAAGGAATTTCACCATCTGAAATTGCAAATGTTACTGCTCTTATATGATCTGATATAACTCTAAATGCAATATCAAATTTATCATTTGAGCCATATTTTTTTTGAGAAATTTTAGATATATCATCCATTATTGATTTAAAAATTTCAATTTCATAAGTAGATTTAATTCCCTTTAATGCCATTGATAATCTCTCTAAACCCATTCCAGTATCTACATGTTTTAAAGGTAAGGTTTCAAGGTTTCCATTAGATTTTCTGTTATATTGAATAAATACTAAATTCCATATTTCAATTACTTCAGGATGATCTTTATTTACGAGCAATTTAGTTGGAACTTTTTTTATTTCTTCATCAGTTCTTAAATCTATGTGGACCTCAGAACATGGACCACATGGGCCAGTTTCACCCATTTCCCAAAAGTTATCTTTTTTTGAACCAAAAATAATTTTTCTTTTTTCAACAATAGAATTCCAAATATCAAAAGATTCAAAATCTTTTTCTAGCTTATCTTTTTTATCTCCTCCAAAAACTGTTATAAATAATCTTTTTTCATCAAGATCATAAACTTTTGTTAACAATTCCCATGCCATAGAAATTGCTTCTTTTTTAAAATAATCTCCAAATGACCAATTACCTAACATTTCAAACATAGTATGATGATATTGATCAATTCCAACTTCTTCTAGATCATTATGTTTACCGCTTACCCTAAGACATTTTTGTGTATTAGCAATTTTTTTGAATTCAATAGGTTTATTTCCTAAAAAAATATCTTTAAACTGATTCATTCCGGCATTAGTGAACATTAAAGTATTATCATTTTTTATTACGATAGGTGCTGAATCAACTATTTTATGTCCTTTTGATTTAAAAAAATCATAAAATAATCTTCTAATTTTTTCTAGTTTCATAATATTTTAATAACTATTATAATTTAAATAACTTTAAAATTAAAAATATAAATATTAAATTGCGATTTAGCGTAAATCTAGTTGAAATTTTATCTTTTAAATGAGAAAAACAAAATATTATTATAATAAAGAAACTTGCACTTATGAAGTTGTAAAGCTTAGTAAAAAAGAGTTGTTTTTTAATTATTTAAAATTTTTTATTATTGTAATTATTAGTAGCTTTTTAATCATTTCGTTATATGATAAATATTTTGAATCCCCAGTAATAATTTCACTAAAAAAAGAAAATGAAGAGTTAAAAACACACTTTGATATTCTTAATGAAGAAATTGAATTAAATAATAAAATGCTTTCTAACCTTCAGCAAAGAGATGATAATGTTTATAGAATAATATTTGAAGCTGAGCCTATACCATCATCAATCCGAAGAGCAGGTGTTGGTGGAATTGAAAAATATAAAGATCTCATAGAGGGTAATCTTAAAAGAGAAGATATTATTTTAGATACTTATAAAAAATCCGATGAACTTAAAAGAAAAATGTATATACAAACAAGATCATATGATGAACTTATTCAGCTTGCTAACAATAAAGAAAAATTATTAGCTTCTATACCGGCAATTCAACCAGTCTCAAATAAAAATCTAAAACGAATTTCTTCTGGATTTGGTAGAAGAATAGATCCTTACCTTAAAGTTAAAAGAATGCATTGGGGCATTGATTTTTCTCTAGAAAAAGGAAATGATATATATGCAACAGCTGATGGTGTAGTAAAAAGAGTTAAATCAAGTTTTGGAGGTTTGGGTAAACATATATATATAGACCACGGAAATGGCTTTATGACTCTTTATGGTCATTTAGATGATTATTTAGTAAAAAGAGGACAAAAAGTTAAAAGAGGTGAATTAATCGCATATAGTGGAAATTCAGGTAGATCAACTGCACCTCACTTACACTATGAAATATCAAAAAACGGAAAGAAAGTTAACCCAGTTCACTACTTTTTTAATGAACTTTCACCATCAGAATATGAAGAAGTTTTAAGGTTATCTTCAATTGAAAATCAGGCGCTTGGATCTACATTTTAATTTTTTTAAATGAAATATTTTGAAAAAGAAATAAATAAAAAATATTTTAACATAGGAGAAGTAGCTGAAAGTTTAAATGTAAACACTTCTTTAATTAGGTTCTGGGAGGAAAAGTTTGAAATATTAAATCCAAAAAAAAATAAGAAAGGAAAAAGAAAATATACAAAGAAAGATATTAAGATATTAAATGAGATTTATAACCTTGTGAAAGGAAAAGGGTATACGATTAAAGGAGCAAATTCTATAATAGAAAGTAAAAATAATTATACAAATCAAAATGAAATATTAGAATCTCTAATAAAAATAAAAAAATCAATAGAAAACCTAAAAGACCGTATCTAGTTTAGATCTAAAATATTATTTATATCATCTTGATTTGAGCCAGAATCAGCAAAATCATCAAAGGCTTTTTCAGTAACATTAATAATATGATCAGAGATAAATTTTGCTCCTTCTTTAGCCCCTTGTTCATTATTTTTGATACAACATTCCCATTCTAAAACTGCCCAACCATCATAACCATATTGAGTCAACTTTGAAAAAATAGATTTAAAATCAATTTGACCATCCCCAAGTGATCTAAATCTTCCAGGTCTATCTATCCAATCAGAATAACTTCCATAAATTCCTGCTTTTCCATTTGGATTAAATTCGGCATCTTTTACATGAAACATTTTTATATATTTATAATAAATATCAATATGATCCAGATAATTTAAATTTTGTAAAATAAAATGACTTGGATCATATAACATATTTACCCTTGAATGATTATTTGTTGAGTTTAAAAATCGTTCAAAAGTAATTCCATCATGTAAATCTTCTCCGGGATGAATTTCATAACACAAATCAACGTTATTATTATCAAATTCATTTAATATTGGAATCCACCTTTTAGCTAATTCCTTAAATCCAGTGGAAACAAGACCCTTAGGTCTTTGTGGCCATGGATATATATATGGCCAAAGTAACGAACCTGAAAAAGTTACGTGTTCTTTTATTCCTAAGTTTTTACTTGCTTTTGCTGCTAACAATAATTGATTTATAGCCCATTGTGTTCTTTTTTTGGGATTATTCCTAAATTTTTTTGGGGCAAAACCATCAAACATTTTATTATAAGTAGGATTTACAGCAACTAGTTGACCTTGTAGATGAGTGCTTAATTCAGTAATTTCAATTCCACTAGAATTAATTTTAGATTTATATTCATCAGCATAATCTTTACTTTCTGCAACTTTTTTTAAGTCAATACATCTTTCATCCCAAGTTGGAATTTGAATACCTTTATAACCTAATTCCGAAGTCCATTTGCAAATACTTTCAATATCATTGAAAGGAGGCTTATCACCCATAAATTGAGCTAAAAAAATCGCAGGTCCTTTAATTGTTTTCATATTATAACTTTATCCATTTATTTTTCTTTGATGATTCAATTACTGCATCAATAAATTTCATTCCTCTATAACCATCATGAACTGTTGGGTAATCATATTTATAACTATCTTTTCTATTATTATTATAATTTATTACTGAAAAAGCAAAGTTTCTATAAATATTTGCAAAAGCTTCTATAAAACCTTCAGGGTGTCCTGATGGTGTTCTACAATTAGCTAATGAAAAGTCAGATAAATAAGAATTATCAACACCTGCTCTATATACTTGATTTGGACTTCCATTTAGTTTAACTAATAAGGAATTAGGCGAGGAATGTTTCCATTCAATACCTCCATTGTCACCCCAAACTCTAATTTTTAGATCATTTTCTTCTCCAGTTGCAATTTGGCTCGTCATTAAATTTCCTTCAATATTATTTTCTAAAGATATAAGTACATTACCATCATCTTCTAATTTTCTACCATCAACAAAAGTATTTACTTTAGAAAAAAGTTTAATAATTTTTTTTCCTGTTACATACTCTATCATATTTGCTGCATGTGTGCCTATATCACCCATGCTACCAGCTTTACCTGACTTTTTTGGATCCGTTCTCCATGATGCTTGCTTATTATTTGTAGATTCTAAATTTGATGTA
>CABZXU010000010.1 GCA_902529805.1 uncultured Marinoscillum sp. | reverse complement strand
AACGGAATTGCCACTTTGATCCTGAGCTGCCTCTCCATCAATATCGACTCCTATTTGTGTCCAAGTATTATTTGCATATTGATAGACTCTAACATGTCCTGAGTTATTTCCATTTCCATCATTATCTGGAGCTCCTATAGCTACGATAGTTCCATCTGCGTTCATTGAAACAGAATAGCCACTTCGATCATTCGCTGCTTCTCCATCAATGTCTGCGCCAATCTGAGATGTATTAGCAACATCATCACTTATAATGGTTATAGTCTTTGAAGTAGGAGAAGATAATATAGCTCTATTTCCTCCAGTAGCATTTTGAAGGGTAAACACAACTTCTTCATTGGATTCAACAATATTATCATCAGAAATGGTAACAGCAACTGTTTTTGACGCACTGCTTCCAGCAGGAAATATAACTGTTTGAGTTGTATACCCACCCACATCGGCTGTATCTCCTGAAGTTAACACCAAATCAACACTTGTTGAAGCATTTGAGCTAGGGTTAGTAATTGAAATTTCTATGTTATGGGTTGCATTTGTTCCCTCTGTTACTGTAGCTGTAGTGCTAGTAAGTTTTACTGAAGTGGTAGGAAAGCTAAATACCCTTACCTGTCCAATTTTATTATCGTGATATGGAGCGCCAATAGCTACCGTATTACCATTTTTATTAAGAGAAACTGAACGGCCACTATAATCATTAGAAGCTACCCCATTGATTTCTTGACCTAGTTGACTCCAATTGCCATTAGCATACTGATATAGTCTTACATGACCTCTTTTTGAATTTTGATATAAAACGCCTGTTCCTCCATCGTTGTTTTTAGCGCCTATAGCAAGAATATTTCCATCACCAGAAAGAGAAACAGAATTACCACTTTGATCTTGAATATCTTCCCCATCAATATCTTGTCCAATCTGTGTCCAGTTATTATTAGAAAATTGATATACACGTACATGTCCTAAATCAGAATTTATACTAGCTTCAGTTGCATCATTCCCAATAGCACCAATTGCAACTCTCATGCCATCACTAGAAAGTGAAACAGAATAACCACTTTGATCTGTACGATATTCTCCATGAATATCATCACCTAATTGAACCCAGTTATTGTTAATGTATTGAAAAACACGAACTTGACCTCCGTCTTGATGACCTCCTCCATCATTTTTTGGAGCACCAATAGCAACAATGGTTCCGTCACTAGAAAGTGATAAAGACCTGCCACTTTCATCACCATCACTTTCTCCAGCAGTAATATCCATACCTAATTGAGACCAGCTGTTATTTGAATACTTATATACCCTTACATGTCCTGAATTAACAATTCCATTTTCATCGTTTCCTTTAGCACCAATTGCAACAATAGTTCCGTCACTAGAAAGTGAAACAGAAAAACCACTTTCATCTTGAGACGCCTCTCCAACAATATCTTGTCCTAGTTTAGACCAGGTGTTATTAGCATACTCATAAACACGAACTTCACCGGTGTTTGCACCATATTGTTGAGTATAAGGAACGCCTACAGCAAGTTTTGTTCCATCGCCATTAAGTGAAATAGAATGCCCACTCATTTCTGTGCCCGATCCATCAATATCTTGACCTAATTGTGTCCATGCACTTCCATTCCATTTGTGCACGCGCACATGCCCTGAATTATTATTATTTTGTATAGCTCCAATAGCTAGTATAGTTCCATCATCATTAAAAGAAGTAGACCAACCACTATGATCGCCAGCTGATTCTCCATCTATATCAGAGCCTAATTGTGTCCAATTTCCCGAAGCATCTTCACTATCTATTGTAAGGGTATGAGTATCGTTATTTCCTATAGATGCACCAAACCCTACAACGTTTTGGAGTGTAAAAACAAAATCTTCATCTGGCTCTATATCGTTATCATCTGTGATGGTTATGTTTACGGTATCTTCTTGTGTGCTTCCGGCAGGAAAAGTGATTGTTTGAGTTGTATAATTTCCTATGTCTGCCACATCACCAGATGTTAAAACCAAATCTACTGATGTTGGGATATGAGCAAGAGCATTGGTTATCTTTGCTCTGATTTGGTAAGTAGCATTTATTCCTTCAGTAGCTCCTCCGCTAGTTGAAGAAAGTTTAACAGACGGGCCATTATATTCATAAACTCTTATTATCCCATTATAATTTTGATTTCCAGATCCTTTAGCACCTATTATGATTCTCTCAGCGTTATCACTTAAAGCTACTGAATTACCAGAATAAGTACCTGCAGCACCATTACTAACTATATTCATTCCTGCACTTTGTTGCCAGGAAGTTCCATTATATGAATAAATTTTTACAAGACCATCACCATTTAGAGAATTAGTATGGTGTGGAGAGCCTATAGCTACTTTTTTTCCATCACTAGAAAGTGAAACTGAAAAGCCACTTTGATCACCAATTGCTTCTCCATCTATATCTTGACCTAATTGTGTCCAAGAGTTATTAGCATATTGATAAACGCGTACATGACCAGATGCATTTCCATTTCCATCGTTACCGTCAGCACCAATGGCCAAAATTGTTCCATCAGTATTCAATGAAACATCCCTGCCACTTAGATCATTTGCTACCTCTCCATCAATGTCATCACCGATTTGTTTCCAGTATTCTGTTGGAAAACTTAAATTAATATAATCATCTGTATTAACCTCTGTCCAGGTTACCCCACCATTCACTGTTTTAAATGTTGCAGTTCCCCTTGTTCCATAACCAATAGTTTCTGTAGGAAAACTTAAATTAATATAATCATCTGTATTAACCTCTGTCCAGGTTACCCCACCATCTACTGTTTTAAATGTTGCAGTTCCCCTTGTTCCATAACCAATAGTTTCTGTAGGAAAACTTAAATTAATATAATCATCTGTATTAACCTCTGTCCAGGTTACCCCACCATCTACTGTTTTAAATGTTGCAGTTCCCCTTGTTCCATAACCAATAGTTTCTGTAGGAAAACTTAAATTAATATAATCATCATAATTAACCTCTGTCCAGGTTACCCCACCATCTACTGTTTTAAATGTTGCAGTTCCCCTTGTTCCATAACCAATAGTTGTATTTATTACTCTTTGATAGACCCTTACATGACCTGAATTAGTTCCATTTCCATCACTAAGTCGAGCACCAACAGCTACAGTATTTCCATCTCCCGAAAGTGAAATAGAAGTACCACTTTGATCACCAACAGCTTCTCCATAAATTTTTTGACCTAATTGTATCCAATTGTTGTTTGAATATTTAAAGATTCGTTCAGGTCCATATTGAGAACCAACAGCTAAGATGGTTCCATCGTCAGAAAGTGATACATCATAACCAAAAAAATCATCTGCTTCTTCTCCATCTATATCAGAGCCTAATTGTGTCCAAGTATTATTTGCATATTGATACACTCGAACATGTCCTGACTTAGCTGCATTGCTGCTATTATTTGAAGCTCCAATGGCTAAAATGGTTCCATCATTAGAAAGAGAAACGGAATTGCCACTTTGATCCTGAGCTGCCTCTCCATCAATATCTTGACCAAGCTGCGTCCAAGTATTATTTGCATATTGATACACTCGCACGTGACCTGAAAGCCCTCCATTAGGATTATCGTTATTAATGGCACCAACGGCAATAATCGTACCATCACCATTGATTGCAACCGCATAACCAAAATTATCAATAGAACCTTCTCCAGTAATTTCTCCTATTTTAGAGTAGCCTTGTGAATGAATAGATTCAATTAAAAAAAAAGATAGAATTAGAAAAAAATAAAATTTAAATGATTTATACATCTTCTCTACAATGAAAAAGTAGATAAAAATACAATTTTTTAACTCCTATTAAAATAAATTTTTTACATTATTTCATTATATAATCCTTTTATTTTAAGAAATATTATTTACTTTGTTATGATGAAAAGAGTTTTTTTTACATGTTTTTTTAGTATTATATTTTACTTTTCAAATGCACAAGAAATAGAGTTTCTAGGTGTCTCGCAAGATTTTAGAGATAGAAACCTCTTAAATTTCAATTATAATTTAACAGGATATCATAGTTGGAATAACAATTATAGTTCGAAAGAAAAGTATAGTTTTAATTTATATGTTTCAAAAAATACCAATGTAAAGAATTTTAAAAAACTTAATTTAAATAATCAAAATATACCAAAAACCATATCACCAGGAGATAACCAATCATTTACAATTGATGTAAAAAAAATTAATGAACTAAATGAATTTTTTGGTAATATTTCTTCGTTAGAATTTAAACTAGAAATTATACCTGAGTTTATTCCAATTATACCAATAGGATCAACCTTAGTTTTTTCAAAGTCAAAAAAGGAAAGAGCAATAATATTTTATGGACCTAATAATTCTGTTAATTATAAATTAAGAATGACAGATAGCTTTGGAGAAGTTGTTACACTTCCTTATGATAATTTTGCATCGAATATTAATAATGAACTACAATATTTTGGAATAATATTTAAAAATTTTGAAAAAGGATTATATACCATTGAAATAAGTAAAGATAAATTTGGAAAAGATTCTATTAAACAGAATATAAGAATCAAAGGTGGAGGAGCAAAAAAAGTTATTATCCCAATGCTTGTTGGAGGGATTGTATATGGAGCGTATTATTTTTTATTCAAGGATAAGGGCACTAAAAGTAGTAATCCACCGCCACTACCAGGGCCTCCGCTACCAGGAGAATAATATTTTATAAATTATATTATGAAATATATTTTAACACTATTAATCCCAATTTCTTTCTTTTTTAGCTTTTGCACTAAACATGAATGTTTAGAAAGCAAAAATGATAATTTAGTATGCACTGAACAATATGATCCTGTATGTGGATGTAATAACGTAACTTACTCTAACTCTTGCTATGCCCAAAGAGCAGGTGCTACATATTATACTAATGGCGCTTGTAATTAAACTTGCAATTAAATTCTTTAGCTTTTTGGCTTTAGATAAGCAAATAAAGCTAAAGTAAAAATTAAAAAATCAGGAATCATTGTTGCTATATGAAAATTCATTATTTCTAATGATGAAAAATTATAAAGAACAATAAAAAGTGGTATATAACCAATTATCATTGCTAACAACATTTTTCTTTGACTTTCAATCTCAAAATCTTTAGCAAAAATCAGCATCAATCCTATCATTAAAAAAGCAGGAGCAATTGCATTATGCATTAACTCCCCCACCTTCATTCCCTCTTCCCCAACATTTAATACACCTTCAATAAGACTATCAGCAAAAAATAAAAATCCTATTGACTGCAAGATCATTAAAGATCCAATAATTAATAAAGCTATTTTAGGTTTCATATAAATAAAATGTTTGATTTTAATTTAACTAAGATATTAAATCTTTCTATTTTTTGAAATATGAGACTATATAATTAGCTTTAATTATATGAAAAATTTATTTTATTTAAATATAATATTACTATTTAATTTGAATTTAGTTTTAGCTCAAGTTAATGTTGTGAATCAAGCATCTAGCGGTGTAATTGGAGATGTAGATAAAGGAGAATATGAAGGAAATTTAAAAGACGGACTTTATCATGGAAAAGGTAAATTATCTTTTAAAGATGGCCGTGTTTATGACGGAGAATTTGTTGAAGGGCTAAGGAATGGTTATGGCATTTTTACAACCTCAAATGGTGAAAAATATGAAGGAGAATGGAAAGATAATTATAAACATGGAAATGGAACTCAAGTTTTTTCTGATGGTGGAGTATATGAAGGAGAATTTCAGTTTAGTAAACCTCATGGAAAAGGAAAAATGAAGTTTAATACTGGAGATGAATATACTGGACAATTTAATAATGGAGCTATAAATGGCTCAGGAAAGATGGTTTATATAAATGGGAATATATATGAAGGGAAATTTAAAAATTGGAAACCACACGGGCAAGGAACATTAACATCACCTGATGGAACCA
The DNA here is from genome assembly GCA_902529805.1 of uncultured Marinoscillum sp. GTDB lineage: Bacteria > Bacteroidota > Bacteroidia > Cytophagales > MED-G16. Next base: position 50,434 of record CABZXU010000010.1, on the reverse strand, counting down.
AAATGTCTGGAGACTGGAAAAAAGGAAAACTTAAGGGATAATATTTTAATATTAAATAATTGAAAAAAAAGAATAAGCCGGAAAGTGAAATGATGTCCTATGGCTATGATCCTCATTTATCTGAAGGAGCAGCTAAGACACCTTTATTTCAAACAAGTACTTTTGTATTTAAAAACTCAAAAGAAGGAAGAGCTTATTTTGAGGTTGCCTATGGGTTAAGAAAAAAGAAAAAATCTGAAGACTTACCTTTATCTTATGCTAGAATAAATAATCCCAATGCAGAAATTGCTGAAGAAAGATTAAAATTATGGGATGAAGCAGAATCTTGTGCCCTTTTTCAAAGTGGAATGGCTGCTATTTCCACATCAATTCTTGAATTATCAAATCCAGGAGGTTTAATTTTACATTCTTCTACTCTATATGGTGGCACAAATCATTTTATTAAAGATGTTTTACCTAAATATAATATTTCTTCCATGGAGTTTGATGATAATGATTCTTTAGATAAAATCATATCAGAAAAGAAAAGGAAATTTGGAAATACTGATGTTAATATAGTATATATAGAAAGTCCTGCCAATCCTACAAATCAAATTATTGATATTGAAAAATGCGCACTTTTAGCAAAAAAGCTATCTACTAAAAAAAATAAGGCATTATTACTTATTGACAATACATTTATGGGGCCAATTTGGTCTAAACCAATAGAATTTGGAGCAGATGTGGTATTATATTCAGTTACTAAATACTTAGGTGGACATAGTGATATTGTCGCCGGAGCAGCATTAGGAAAAAAATCTGTAATAGATAGAATTAAATCATCTAGAGTATTTTTTGGAAATATATCAAGTCCATTTACTAGTTGGTTACTATTAAGGAGTCTAGAAACTCTTAAAATAAGAATGGAAAAAGAAGCTGAAACTGCACTTAAAATTGCCAAATTCCTAGAAAAACATCCTAAAATTAAAAAAGTTAATTATTTAGGATTAATAAATAAATCAAATAAACAGTATAAACTATATAAAAAACAATATGGTTCAGGTGGTGCCATGATAACAATTTATGTTAAAGGTGATTTAGACAATGCTTATAGGTTTCTTGATAATTTAAAACTTATTAAACTTGCTGTTAGTTTAGGAGGTACTGAAAGCTTGGCTTGTCATCCTGGGACAATGACACATGTTGATGTTAATGAAAAAACAAAAAATAGAATAGGTATAACAAATTCATTAGTTAGACTATCAATTGGTCTAGAAGATTCTGATGATTTAATAGATGACATCAAAAATGCTTTAAATGAATGCAAATAATTCTAAAAACTTAATTTATTTTTTTCTTTTACTTTTATTATTCAGTTGTAATTCAAGTATTCAATTAGAAAATTTAATTGATGAGGTGGAAGTTATAAGAGATGAATTTGGTATAAACCATATATATGCAAATAATCAAGAAGATCTTTTCTTTATGCAAGGTTATTTGGCAGCTAAAGATAGATTGTTTCAATTTGAAATATGGAGAAGACAGGCTACTGGTACAGTATCAGAAGTCTTTGGTAAGGAAGAGTTAGAAAGAGATATAGGTACTAGGTTATTTAAATTTAGAGGAAATATTGTTGATGAACTAAATCATTACCATGATGATGGTTTTGAAATCATTAATTCATATGTAAAAGGTGTAAATACCTATATAAATGAAATTAATTTAAACTCTGAGGCTTTACCTATAGAATTTAAATTATTGGGTATAAAACCTAAACTTTGGACTCCAGAAGTTGTTATTTCAAGACATCAAGGTTTGTTGGGTAATATTGAAGAAGAGCTTAATATTGGACGTGCTGTCAGTTTAATTGGAGAAGATAAAGTTAATGAGTTAGTTTGGTTTCACCCTAAAAAACCATTAATAAAATTAGATAAATCGATTACAAAAAATGATTTAAAAAAGGATATATTAAAATTATATAAAGCATATAGAAAACCTTTAAAGTTTAATTCAAAACATATTAAAGAAATATATAGAACAAATGATGATAAAAAAACTTCATTCAATCACTTCAATAATAAAATAAATGTAGAAAAGTATTCTTTAGGAAGTAACAATTGGGCTATTTCTGGGGAAAAATCTTTTAATGGATATCCTATTTTAGCTAATGATCCTCATAGATCTATTGCTGCCCCATCCTTAAGATACCTTACTCATTTAGTTTCACCGAATTGGAATGTTATAGGTGGTGGAGAACCTGAAATTCCTGGTATTTCCATTGGACACAATGAACATGGAGCTTGGGGATTAACAGTTTTTAGAACGGATGCAGAAGATTTATATATCTATGATGTGAACCCGGAAAATAAAAATATGTATTGGCACAATAATAAATGGATAGAATTTGAGACTATTGTTGAAAATATTAAAGTTAAAGATGCTGAAACTAAAAAAGTTGAACTTAAATATTCAATTCATGGCCCTGTAACATTAATTGATACTATTGACAACAGAGCTTATGCAGTAAAATGTGGATGGTTAGAAATAGGAGGATCTCCATATTTAGCCTCTTTGAGAATGGACCAGGCTAAAACCTGGGAAGAATTTAGGGATGCATGTAATTACAGCAATATTCCAGGTGAAAATATGGTTTGGGCTGATAAATATGGAAACATAGGTTGGCAAGCAGTTGGTATAATTCCATTAAGAAACAATCATAGCGGAATGGTTCCTGTATTAGGTAATGGAGATTACGAGTGGAATGAATATTTACCAATAATTGATAAACCAAATATTTACAATCCTAAATCTCAATTTATAGCTACAGCTAATGAAAATGTTACACCTGATGATTATGAGTATTGGAATGCAATTGGTTATACATGGTCAGATCCATATAGAGGAAATAGAATTAATAATATATTAAATGAAAACAAAAAATTTACTATGGATGAAATGAAAGATTTACAAGTTGACTATTATTCAATTCCAGCTGAAATTTTAATTAATGAATTAAATAGTATAAAAATAAATGAGGATTTAAATTATTTTAAAAATATTTTATCTAATTGGAATTATATACTTGATAAAAATTCATACGAAGCTGGAATATATATACAATGGGAAAGAGAAATTTCGAGTTATTTTTATTCAAAATATATTCCAATTGAAGCTGCAAATCTTCTTTACGTTCAACTTTATACGATTATCAAACAATTAAAATCATTTAATGAGAATGAAAAATCTAAATTTTTAAATGAAACCTTATCGTCTGCTATTAAAAAATTAAAAGAAAAATTTGGTGAAGAAGAAACCAAATGGGTTTATGGTCAAAAAGATTATAAACATATTAAAATAAAACACCCTTTAGAAGATGTCGTTAACGACTCAATAAAAAGTATTTTAGAATTTAATACCTATCCTAGATCTGGTAATATGTTTACACCAGGATCAACCGGGTATTATTTTAATCAATCATCTGGTGCTACTTTTAGAATAATTATAGATACAAAAGATTGGGATAATAGCATAGCTTCAAATTCACCTGGTCAATCTGGAAACCCTGAAAGTATTTTTTATGATAATTTATATGAAAGCTGGGCTAATGATGAATATTTTAAACTTTTGTTTAGCAAAGAAGAAATTAATAAACATATTCATTCAAAAACAATTTATAAACCATAAACATGAGATTTGTTATATTTTTATTCCTTTTTTTATGTTTTTCTTGTGAAACAAAAAACAATAAAGTAGTTGGAACGATATCTAAATCTGGTATGGTTTCTTCAGCCCATCCCCTAGCCTCTGAAGTAGGAATAGATATACTTAAAAAAGGAGGAAATGTATTTGATGCTGCTATAGCAGTTCATTTTGCATTATCTGTTGTTTATCCAAGCGCTGGAAATTTAGGAGGTGGAGGATTTGCAGTATATAGACTAAATAATGGTGAGGTTGGATCGCTTGATTTTAGAGAAAAAGCTCCTAAGCTTTCATTTAGAAATATGTATTTAAAAGAAGAAAATGGAGAGTTAATTGTTGATGATAATAAAAGTAAATTAGGTCATTTAGCATCTGGGGTTCCAGGTTCTGTAGATGGAATGGTTACTCTTTACGAGCGCTTTGGATCTTTAAGTTGGTCTACCCTTTTAGATCCTGCTATTATCTTTGCTAAAAAAGGATTTAATATTACTAAAAAGCAATCAGCAAGTTTAAATAAGGTTAAATCTTCTTTTCAAAAGGTGAATGATAAACCAATATCTTTTATAAATGAATCGAAATGGAAAGAAAATGACGTTTTAATTCAAGATGATTTAGGAAACACCTTGAGTAGAATCAAAACCGATAAAAGAAATGGATTTTATTCAGGAATTACATCAGAATTGATACTAAATGAGATGATTAATGGAGGTGGAATTATCACAAAAGATGATTTGAAAAATTATTCATCAATTTGGAGAGAACCTGTAATAGGATATTATAAAAATCATAAAATTATATCGATGGGCCCACCATCAAGTGGTGGAATTGCATTAAATCAACTTTTAAAAGGAGCTGAAATGCTAAAAGTTAGCAATTTCAAACATAACTCTTCCGATTATATTCATTTATTATCTGAAATAGAAAGTCGTGTTTATGCAGATAGAGCTACTTATTTGGGAGATCCTGATTTTTACGAAGTCCCTCAAAATGAACTTATTAGTTCTAATTATTTATTAGAAAGGTTTGGAACAATAAATAACCTAAAGACTCCATCAAATCAAATAAAAGAAGGAGATATAGATTTAATTGAATCCGAAGAAACCACTCATTTTTCTATAGTAGATAAATTTGGTAATGCCATTTCAGTTACAACTACAATTAATGGAGCATATGGATCCAAAGTAGTTGTTGATGGTGCGGGCTTTCTTTTAAATAATGAAATGGATGATTTTAGCGTTAAACCTGGACACCCAAATATGTTTGGATTAGTAGGTGGAGAAGCTAACTCTATTGAAGCTAATAAAAGAATGTTATCTTCAATGAGCCCAACAATTATTGAAAAAAATAATAACTTATTTATGGTATTAGGTACCCCAGGTGGTTCAACAATAATTACATCAGTATTTCAAACAATATTAAATGTAATAGATTTTAATATGGGAATGCAAGAAGCCGTTGATTCAAAAAAATTTCATCATCAATGGCTACCTGATGCAATTATTATAGAAAAAAATACATTGTCTCAAGAAAATATAAATCTTTTAAAAGAAAAAGGTCATTCATTTATTGAAAGAAACTCTATAGGTAGAATGGATTGTATTTTAATTAAAGATGATAAGACCTTAGAAGGTGGTGCTGATAAAAGAGGTGATAATGTTGCTCTAGGGTATTAATATGAAAATTTTTTATAAATCAATAATTTTATTTTGGAGCATTCTCTTATTTCTTTCATGTAATTCTATAGATGATCTTTCAAATGGGGAAGATGAAGAATTAATCTATAACTATGAAAAACATAAAAACAATAGAGTTGCGACTTTAATAATGAATGATGAGCAATATAATGATTGGGTTGAAAATAATACTTTTAAAAAAAATAAAAGTAACTTAATAAAGTTGACTAAAGATATTTATAAAGAATTTCCTGATAAATATGATTTTATAATTCTTTTATTAAATGAATCTAAAACACCAAAATCTCTAGAGACTGAAAGTGCAAAAGGTGAAGGTAGTTTTCAACCAGTATCAAACGATATTAATGGAATTGGATGTATCATTGCTCAATGTACTAATCCAATTTACAGTAATTCTAATTTGTTTGGCTCATCTGAAGGTAAATTAAAGGGTGTCATTCATTTAGGTAATAGAAAATTAATAAAAAATGGCCCAATTTTACATGAATTAATGCATCACTGGGCTAATCATGCATTAGAAACTGAATCAGTTTCTAATTATGGCAATAATATTAGTTCTTTTCCATTTGGAAGAAATAATGGATCACACTGGGGTTTTACTGGTGGTAATGTAAATGGTCAACTGGGAGGTTTCATTCAAAGTACTCTTCAAGAATATGATGATAGTACATATTCAGTAAATAAATTTGAGCCAGTTAGACATATAAATGATTACCATGCTCCTTATAATGAACTTGAATTATATTTAGCTGGAATGCTTCCAATAGATTCTGTTAAAGACTTTGATGTTTTTAAAAATATTACCTCATTATCACTATATGCTATTGGTTCTGCATCTAATAAAAGAATGCGATTTAAAGCTTCTTCAAGGACAACATACACATCAGAATATTTAAAGGAATTATTAGGAAAAAGAATTCCTGATGTGAATGATTCTCAAAAAAACTTCAAAATACTTTTAATGGTTATTTCAAATAATAGTCTTACAAATGAGGAATTTAATCAAATAGACGCTGATGCCGAATGGTTTCATAAAAAAGAATTTGATAATTTACCTGAATATAATTTCTATGAAGCTACAAAAGGGAAAGGTTCAATAACAATAGGTTATTAACTTCTCAGATTATTCTTTTTTGAATTTAAATTAAATAAATGTAGATTAGATAAATGAAAAATTTACTTTTATTATTGTTTATCCCTTTTTTATCATACGCTCAAGAAGAAATTGAAATTCTTAAAAATGATAAAATAAGAGTTTCTTATTCTTATGATTTAATTAAAGAAAATAAAAAGTCTAGTTTCTACGATATAACTTTTAAAGTTCAAAACCTTACTGGAAATAATTTATATTATCTTGAAAAACAAGAAAATAAATCTGGAAAAAAAACTAATATTGGATATTTAGATTATTCCGTTGATAATGTTAAAAGTGGATTATTAAATTCTGTTGGAAAATCAAAAAAACCTCCCCTAGAAGGAATAGAAACTCGATTTGCTGTAAAAAATTTAAATTCTTCAAGAAGTGAAGAAGCTATTAAGTCAGTAAAGTTATTGGATAATGTACTTAGCATAGAACTTTCAGCATATTATAATTCTATCTATTCAATACCTCCTGGATCAATAACTAAGAATTTAACAGATCAAAAAACAAAAAAAGGAATTAAACCTTTAGTTTCAGCAAGATTAACATCAAATTATATTGTTAATGATCTTTCAAAAGTAATTAACTAATAGAACTCACAATATTAGATATTTTTTGATTTTCCTACAAACCCAATATTTTTTTTGGGTATGGAAAAAATCCTATAGTTAGTGTTACAAATAAGTTTTGGGGTAGTTTACTTAAAAACGAACATATTCGTCATTTTTTATCCCATCTTATTTTAGTTATTATTTTTATTATAAAGTTACTCTAACACTTTTTTTAAATTCATTTTTTTGTATTTTCATTCTATATAGGTAGATTAGACGAATGAAAAAAGCTATAATAATTGGTGCTTCTTCGGGTATAGGAAAAGGTATAGCTTTAGAGCTTCTTAAAAAAAATTATAAAGTAGCAATTTCTGCTAGAAGAATAGAGAGATTAGAAGAAATTAAATCCATTAATCCAAATAATGTAATCATTAAAGAGTTTGATTCATCTACTGAGCAAAACGATAAGCTTTTATCTTATCTAGTTAATAAATTAGGCGGATTAGACCTTTTAATTTATTCTTCAGGTATTGGTATATTAAATAAAAAATTAGATTATCAAATAGAAAAAAAAGTTAATAACCTTAATGTATCAGGCTTTACTCAAGTTGTTGATTGGGGTTTTAATTACTTTATAAATCAAAACTATGGTCATATTGTAAATATTAGTTCTATTGCTTCTGAAATTGGAAATGGTATTGCGCCATCTTACAATGCCTCAAAAGCATATCAAGCTAATTATCTTCAAGGATTAAGATTCAAGACAATCAGAAAAAAGATTCCAATTTATTTGACAGATGTTAGGCCAGGATTTGTAGACACAGAAATTCTTCAGGGCAATAAAGATGATTTGTTTTGGGTATCTACAGTTGAAAAAGCATGTAGTCAAATTATGAAAGGAATTGAATCAAAAAAGAATATTTTATATATAACAAAAAGGTGGAAATTAATTTCTTTACTTATTAAAATCCTACCTGAAAAGATTTTATCAAGGTTTTTTTAAAAATCTAATCTAACTTATTATTAAATATTATTTCTACCCTCCTATTCAATTTATTTGATGACGAACTTTTATTTGATATAAGAGGTCTTTCACCTCCAAATCCTTTACCATCAATTCTTTTTTTATTTATTCCTTTTGTAGTTAAATATTTTTTAACTGTTTGAACTCTTTTACCAGAAAGCTCTAGATTTTTTTTAGCATTACCTATATTATCTGTATGACCCTCTAAAAATACTGTTAAGTTTTCATTTTCATTTAAAAAATTAAAAATCAAATCTAACTGATCAAAAGATTCATTCATCAACTCATGAGATGATTGATAAAAAAATACCTTATTTAATATGATTTTTTGACCATCTTCAATTTTTGAGAAATTATTTATATCAGATGACGGTAAGTCATCTTTATCAAGATTTAAATAATAAAATTTCAAATCAGAATTACCAATACTATTTTTTGAAGAACTAAAAGATATTATATTAGAATTTGAATCGTATATAAATGAATTTTCAGAACCTTCAGAATTAATTTTGTTTCCTAAATTTATTGGTTTGCTCCATTTTTTCCATGAATCATCTTGTCTATCAGAATAAAATATATCAAAACCACCATAACCATCATAACCGTTTGATGAAAAAAACACTCTTGAATTATCAGAAGATAAATAAGGATATGTTTCTTGATAGGAAGTATTAATTGATGATCCCAAATTAATTAATGATGACCAGGTTGAATCATTTAATTTTTTAGAAACATATAAATCTTCAACACCAAATGATCCGTAAGAATCTGTAGATAAAACTATTAATTTTTTATCTTCTGAAATTGAACCAGAAAGTATATTAGAATTAGATTTATAATATTTAATAAAAGAATTACTAATAAGCTTAGTGCCTGCATCAGTAATATTATAAATATTAACTTCACCATTAGTGAAAACAATAATGTTTTGGTTTTCAACACCTAATAATAAATTATTTTCTTGATCATTTAGTTCTAACATATTCTCTGGAGACGTCCATAGATTATCAAATACTTTTTTAGAATACCAAACATCTCCTTGATCCTTAATGCCACCAACATTATTTGGATCATTTGATCTATTGAAAAAGATAAAGTTTTTATTTTTATTGATATAACCATTATATTCAAAAAACTCTGTGTTTATATTTGAAATTGATTCAATTCCTACAAGATTATTAATTGGAATCTGACCAAAAAATGGATAAGAAATTATTAATAATAAAAAAAATAAAATTCTAAATTTCATAAAATATTATTTTAATACTTTTTATCTATATTAACTAAATTAATTAATTTATTACCTGACAATAAGTTTTTGTAGTTTTTTACTACTTGGGGAATAACAGCTTTAACATTAGTTATACTAGCAATATGGGGAGTAAACTGAATTTTATCATGCTCCCAAATAAAACTATCCTTTGGTAAAGGTTCTTTTTCAAATACATCTAAAAAAGCACCCGTTAACTTACCTGATTCTATTCCATCTAAAATATCTTTTTCAACATGCACTTTTCCTCTTGAAACATTAATTAAATATGTGGGTGTTTTTAATTTATTAAATAGATCTTTATTTAAAAGCGAATGAGTACTTTTTGTATAAGGAACTGTACAAACCAAAACATTGATTTTTGATAAGAAAAGATCAATTTTATTACCAAAATAAACATCAATTTCTTTTTCTTCTTTTTTAGTTAAACTATATCCAATAACATCAAAATTTAATTTTTTAAGTTTTTCAGCTGCATCTTTTCCTAAAATACCAAAACCTAAAATGCCAATTTTTAGATTAATTTCAGGGTTTGATTCTTGATCCCAAACTTTATTTTTTTTATCACTTTGATATTTATAAAATCTTCTATGATAATTTAGAATTGCCATTATAATATAATTTGACATAGAAAAAGAAAGTCTATCATCAACAATTTTACATATAGGTATGTCTTCTGGAAGTTCACTGTCATTGAAAACGTGATCTACACCGGCACCCATTGAGTAAACAAGTTTTAAATTTTTATATTTTTTTAATACTCCTTGAGGGTGATTCCATACAACAACACAATCTATAGATTCATCATCAAATGTATCTCTAGAATTAAAAACTTTTATATTAGGATCATAATCAATAAATGATTTTTTCCATATATTTTCATCTCTATTTGGAGCTATAATTAAAATACTCATTGATTTTATAAAAAATGATTGATAATATAATAGTAATACACCCTCCTATTAAATTAAACCAAAGATAACCTATTTGTAATATAGAAGATTTAGACAAAATAAATAGTATTAAAACTAATAGTTGTGATAATATTGCAGCATAAAAAACATTACTTGAATTAACTTTTTTTGTAAAAAAAGCTACTAAGAAAATACCTAGAATATTTCCATAAAATAAAGAAGCAACAATATTTATAGATTCAATTAAATTTTCACTAGTTACCAAAGTAAGAGCAAAAATAATACTTAATAGTCCCCAAAATAAAGTAAATAATTTGGAATACTTTATATACTGAATTTCTTTAGAATTATTGTTAATCAATCTTTTATAAAAATCAATTGTTGAAATAGAAGATAATGCTGTTATTTCAGCTGATGTTGAACTCATTGCTGCAGAAAAAATAACGGCTAATAATAAACCAATAAAACCTACAGGCAAATAATCTAGAATAAAAGATATAAAAACATAATCACTTTCAGAGTTTTTTAATTTACTACCTGATGAAACCATTAACTTTTCAAGTTCATTTTTTTGATCATCAAGCTGTTGAGATTTTTCTAAAATTATAACAGATAATTTTTCTTTTATTAATTCATCATCATTTTCTAAAAAATCATTAATTAAATCTTTTCTTTCATTATATAATTTTTCATGAGAAAGTTCAAAAGAATTTAAGGTTTCAGTATTAGATGATCTGAACTGTTCTAAAACATTTTTATTAAAATGGATTGGGGGTGTATAAAACAAATAAAAAACGAACAATAACACTCCTAGTAAAAGAATAAAAAATTGCATAGGTATTTTTAATATTGCATTAAAAACTAATCCCATTCTACTTTGATCAATGTTTTTAGCATTAATATATCTCAAAACCTGAGATTGATCAGTTCCAAAATAAGATAAGGATAGAAAAAACCCACCTAATAAACCTGTCCAAACAGTATACCTTTCAGATGGATCAAAACTAAAACTTATTGCATTTGTTTTATTAAAAACACCAGCCAATTGAAGAGATTCATTAAAAGTAGTATAAACAAATAATTTATTTATTAAAAAATAAAAGACAAAAAGCATACCAATTAAAATAACTACCATTTGCTGTTTCTGAGTAAAACTTACAGCTTTGCTGCCACCTATTACAGTATAAATTATAACTAAAATACCAACACAAATAATAGTTAAAGAAAGGTTCCAGTCAAGAATAGTAGTTAAAATTATTGATGGAGCATATATTGTTAAACCACATTGGAAACCTCTTTGGAGAAGAAAAAGAAAAGATGTTAATATTCGAGTTTTTAAGTCAAATCTTTGTTCTAGATATTCATATGCAGTGGTAACTTTAGAATTGAAATAAGTAGGGATAAAAAATATACAAACTACAATTAGAGCTAATGGAAGACCAAAATAGTTTTGAATAAAACTCATTCCAGAAGCAAAACCTTGACCAGGAGTAGATAAAAAAGTTATTGCTGTTGCTTGAGTCAACATTACCGAGATACCTACAGTACCCCAAGACATTTTGTTATCACCAAGAAAATAAGATTTTATAGATTTATGAGAAAAATTCTTATAGGCACCATATAAAGAAATAAATAGTAGAGTAGAAAAAAGTATGAAAAAATCAATATTGCTCATTAAAAATTATTTGTAAATAATGACAATAAAAAGATATAAACTATTAATAAAAAAGCTATTATTATATACAAAAAATTCCATTTTATTTTATTCATTCTATACCTAAAGAAATTAAATTAACAAACAATTTATAAGCACCGCTAACTCCAGATGGTAATTGTCGAAACCATGAATAGGATGTATATACATAATGCCCTTTTCCGATTTTAGAAATTAAAATACCGCCATGGTTTGGCTTTTCACCAGAATCATTAGAAGAAATTAATGTTTCATAATCATCAGACCAATTGATAGGAAAATACAATCCTCTTTCTTGTACCCAATTATCAAAATCCTCTAATAGAATTTTATTAGGATAATTTAATGCTATATGATTCTTATTAATAATATCAACTTTTGAATTTTCTTGAGAAGTTCTATTTCTAGAAATATTAAAACTATATGGAGCAAAGTCTTTTACATCAATACCTCTTGAAGTATTGTATTGAACTAAGACATTTCCACCATTTTTGACATAATCATGTATTTCTTTTGTTTTTTCAATTAACTTTTTATTTACATTATAGGCACGAATTCCTATAATTAAAGCATCATAATTTGACAAAATATCTGTACTTAATTGATCTAAAGTTAATAGATCAATTTTGTATCCAATTAAAGAAAGAAAGATAGGAATATTATCTCCTGAACCCATAAAATAAGCAACATTTTTTCCTTTAGTTTTGATATTAAATTTGATTATTTTTATTTCAGATAAAGGAAATCTTACTTGTTGAATAATATGATCATAATTAATTTCTTTTATACCTCTCTCATAATACTCATCATTATATTTAGCTTTAACAATAATCTTTTCTTTAAATGAATCTTTTTCCGGAAGAGTTAAATTAAATTTTATTATTTTTTTCTCATTTATATCTTTAAAAGAAAGATCAAAATATTTGGGTTCATATTTTATATTTTCTGGTATATCTAAATAAATAGTTGCATCTAAATTTTCTTTCCCTGAAATAACCTCTACTTCAATAGTCTGACTATTTGAATTAACTACTAGTTCGTTGTATCTTTTTGGATTCAAATAAATTGGAAGACCTATATTAAATATTTTATAATCATCACCTTTGGTAGGACTATTTTTTTTATTTAATAAAGGAATAGTATAAGATATTTCTATATTATTAAGAGTAAAAATAAAATTTGTTTCTACAGGAAAATTATTATCAGGATTTCCAATTAATTCTTGGTCTTTAACATCGTAATTACCAAAATTAGGTTTGTTCATTAACCAATATTTTTCAGTAAAATTTTCAGATTCAGGTATTTTTATAGTTTTTTCTAACCTAAAAAATTCATTATTAATTAAATCCTTTTCTATCAAAAAATCTTCGTCAAAAACTGATACTTTTTTTAAATTAATGTTTATAGGGCTTCTATTAATTGCATCAAAATTAACTTTAATATTTTCACCAGTAGGTGAAATTGAAACATCAGATAAAGATTCGAAAAAAAGTCCTAAACAAGCTTTAATTAGGTTTTTTATTTCATTCAATTTAATTTTTTTCCAACCCTCATCTTTAATCTTACTTACTTTTTCATATAAAATAGATAATTTTTTTACTGTTTTATAAGGTTTTTTTGGATCATACTCACCGACTAAATTATTAATGTATTCAATAATTTGATTATTTTCACCAAATCTATTCCAAGTAACATCTACACCATCCATTAAATTATCATCATATTTATCACCTTGAGTTAATATAAATAGCTCTTTTTCACTCCCCCTTCTTTTTAGGGATCCAAAACCTTGACTTTTATGCATTGATCTGCTTTCAGAAGAAATTTCATTATAGGACTTGCCAAGTATGTTGTTGTATAGGCCCACATCTATTTTTAATATCTCATCATCAGAGTATTTACTTAAATCAAAAAATCTGGTTGATGTATTCCAAAAAATTCTTTTTGCTTTCCAGGTTTCCAAAAATTCAAGTTGATCTTGAAAAATATCAGGGTTTCCTGAAATTCGAAATGCTTTATTAGTTAAAATTGATGATGCCGTATGATGCCCATGTGTTATGCCTGAAACTTCATTAAATCTAGTTATAATAACATCGGGTTTAAACTTTCTAATAATCCAAACCAATTCATATAATATCTGATCTTCATTCCAAAATTCTAGTGATTCTTTTGAATTTTTTGAATAACCAAAATCAATAGCTGAAGTAAAAAATTGAATACCTCCATCAATTTTTCTAGCTTCCAATAGTTCTTGAGTTCTAATTAAACCTAAATTTTCTTTTAAATCTTTACCAATTAAATTTTGACCACCATCTCCTCTAGTTAAAGAAAGATAGGCAGTTTGATATTTTTTTTCATTTGATAAATAGGTAATTAATCTTGTATTTTCATCATCTGGATGAGCTGCTACATATAAAACTTTTCCTAATGTGTTTAATTTTTCAAGTTTAGATATTATTGAAGAAGATGAATATATATTATTTTCCTCTTGTGAGTGAAGATTGAAATTAATTAATATAATTAAAAAAAATTGTATTGAATATCTTAACATAATTAGCTACTAAAATAGGTCATTTGAGTAATATGCTATTGCTTTTTTTCTTAAATTATAATTACTAGACATTACTTCTCCATATGCTCCAGAAGATCTAATAACTATTAAATCTCCTAATTTAGATTCATTTAAATAATAATCTTTAGCAAAAGTATCAGATGATTCACAAAGAGGACCTACAATATCATATTTTATTTCTTTTTCAATTGAAGATAAATTATCAATATGATGATGAGCATTGTATAAAGCTGGTCTTATCAATTCAGTCATACCAGCATCAATAATCATAAAATTTTTATTAAATGATTTCTTTAAATATAATATCCTTGAAAATAAAGAACCACACTGACCTACAATAGATCTACCTAATTCAAAATGTACTTTTTGATTATCAAAACAAATTAGATTTTTTTTAAAAACATTAAAATATGATCTAAAATCTGGTATTAAATTTAAATCAGGCTCTTTATAGTTTATTCCTAAACCACCCCCTAAATTAATATCTCTAATATTAAATTTATTATTTTTCAAATAAGAGTTTATTTCATTAGAAACCTGAGATAGCTTAACAAAAACGTTTAAATCATCAATTTGAGAACCTAAATGAAAATGATAACCTTTTAAATGAATGTTTTTAAGGTTTTTTATTTTTTCTAAAATATCAGATAAATGATCAATTTGTATTCCAAATTTAGTATCAAACATTCCTGTTTTTATGTATTTGTGAGTTCTTGAATCAATATTTGGATTTAATCTTATAGCTATTTCAGTTGTTACATTTAATTCATTAGAAATTTTATCTATTAACTTAACTTCATCAAATGACTCACAATTAAATAAATAGATTTTTTTCTTTATAGCAAGAATAATTTCTTCCTTTGTTTTTCCAACTCCGGCAAAAACAATTTTTTTTGGATTTATTTTACAATTTAATGCTTTATTAATTTCTTCACCACTAACAGCATCAATTCCAAGATTATGATCATTAATCAATTTAATTATTTTACTATTATTATTAGCTTTAATAGCATAATAAACGTTATAGTTTAATTCTAGAGAATCTTTTAATGATAAGATAGTTTTATCTAAAAGATCTAAATCATAAAAATAAAAAGGAGTTTTTAATTTATTAAGTCTTTGAATTAATTCTGAATTAAACAAAATAATAGATTCAAAATTATTTAATTGTCTTTAGAACTTCAGAAAAGGATTTTGGATCATTCATTGCCATATCAGCTAGAACTTTTCTATTAAGTTTAACATTGTTCTTTTGTAGTAAACCAATAAACTTTGAATAAGACAAATCATGTTGACCAACTGCAGCATTAATTCTTTGAATCCATAAACTTCTCATATCTCTTTTCTTTCTTTTTCTATGAGTATATGAGTATAAGAGTGCCTTTTCTACAGCATTTTTTGCTACAGTCCAAACATTTTTTCTTCTTCCAAAAAAACCTTTAGCTGATTTTAATATTTTCTTTTTTCTTCTTTTTGAAGCAACTGTGTTTCTTGATCTTGGCATAAAATTAAATTTAAATCATTTTTCTAATATTCTTTTCATCTGATTTATGTACCAAACTAGATTTAGTTAGATTTCTTTTTTGCTTTGTTTCTTTTTTTGTTAATATATGATTTTTAAAGGCGTTCTTTCTTTTAATCTTACCAGATCCAGTTAATTTGAATCTTTTTTTAGCACCTGATTTTGTTTTCATTTTAGGCATACTATTTATTTTTTAGGTGTTAACATTAAAAACATTCTTTTTCCTTCTAATTTAGGTAATTCTTCAACATTTGAAATATCTTCCAATTCTTGAGCTAACCTTAGTAATAAAATTTCTCCTCTTTCTTTAAAAACTATTGTTCTACCGAAAAAATGAACATAAGCTTTTACCTTAAAACCATTTCCTAAAAACTTTTTAGCATGATTTAATTTAAAATTAAAATCATGTTCATCAGTGTTAGGGCCAAATCTTATTTCTTTTAAAACATTTTTTTGAGAATTAGACTTAATTGATTTTTGCTTTTTTTTCTGCGAATATTTGAACTTTGAGTAATCAATAACTTTACAAACAGGAGGATCAGAATTAGGTGATATTTCAACTAAATCTAAACCTTTTTGATTAGCAATTTCTAATGCTCGCTGTAAAGGATAAATATCAATATTGATATTATCTCCAACCAATCGTACTTTAGGAGAAGTAATTTTTTCATTTATTTTAAACTTCTCTTCAGGTCGTCTTCTTCTAAAAAATGTTTTTTTTCTTCTTATAGTTTTAAAATTTATGCAAATATCTAAATTATTTAAATAAAAAAAAGAATATGATTAGTTATTTATGATAACATTTTTTTCTTTTCTCAATGTAGAAATTAAATGATCTAAAGTCATTATTCCTAAATCACCTTCTGTATGTTTTCTTAATGATATTTTTTTTGATTTTAATTCATTTTCACCTATTATAATCATATATGGGATTTTCTTTAACTCCGCATCTCTAATTTTTTTTGATATTTTTTCTGATCTTAAATCTTTAATAACCCTTAAATTCAATTTAGATAAGGATTCAAAAACTTTTTCACTATATGTATTAAACTTATCGGAAATAGATAAAATAGTAATTTGAATTGGCGCTAACCAAAAAGGAAAATTACCATAACAATGTTCAGTTAATAGTGCTACAAATCTTTCTAAAGAACCAAATGGAGCTCTATGTATTACTACTGGAGTATTTTTATCATTATTTTCAGTTATATACTCTAATTTAAATCTTTCAGGAAGCTGATAATCAACTTGAATTGTTCCTAATTGCCATTTTCTATTTAATGAATCCTTTACCATAAAATCTAATTTTGGTCCATAAAAAGCGGCCTCACCATATTCAATAGAATACTTTATATTTTTTTCTTTTACTGCTTCTAAAATATCATTTTCAGCCATTTTCCAAGTTTTATCAGATCCTATATATTTAGATTTATCTTCTTTGTCCCTTAATGATACCTGGACACTATAATTATCAAATGAAAGAGAATCAAAAACTTTTAATATCAAATCAATAACTTTAATAAATTCAGTCTTAACTTGTTCATTAGTACAAAATATATGTGCATCGTCTTGTGTAAACCCTCTTACTCTTGTTAAACCATGAAGCTCACCGCTTTGTTCATATCTGTATACAGATCCAAATTCGGCAAATCTTAATGGTAAATTTTTATAAGACCTTGGTTTAGATTTATATATTTCACAATGATGAGGACAATTCATTGGTTTGAGAAAAAATTCCTCATTTTCATTAGGAGTTTTTATAGGTTGAAATGATGACTCACCATATTTATCGTAATGACCAGAGGTGACATACAACTCCTTAGATCCAATATGAGGTGAAACAACAGGTAAATATCCTTCTTTAATTTGTTCTTTTTTCATAAAATCTATTAAACACTCTCTTACAATTGTTCCATTAGGCAACCATAAAGGAAGACCTTGGCCTACTTTTTCACTAAATGTAAATAATTCAAGTTCTTTACCTATTTTCCTGTGATCTCTTTTTTTAGCTTCTTCTTGAAGTAACAAAAAATTTGATAATTCTTTATTATTAGGAAAAGAAACACCATAAATTCTAGTCAATTGTTTTCCTTTTTCATCACCCCTCCAATATGCACCAGCAATGTTTAAAATTTTAACCGATTTAATTAGCTTAGTATTTGGTAGATGAGGACCTTTACATAAATCAATAAAATTCCCTTGCTTATAAAATGTGATTTCACCATCATTTAATTCATTAATTAAATCAATTTTATAATTATCACCTTTATCATTAAAATATTTTAATGCATTTTTTTTGGAAACTTCTTCCCTAATAAATTCACATTTTTGTTTGGCAAGTTCCAATATTTTATTTTCTAATTTAACTTTATCTTCATCTTTAAATTCATTTTTTCCAAAATCAATATCATAATAAAATCCATTTTCAATAGAAGGGCCTATACCAAACCTGATATTCGTAAATAAGGATTCTAAAGCTTCAGCCATAAGATGTGCTGTTGAGTGCCAAAATGTTGATTTACCTATCTCAGAATCCCACCCATAAAAGATGATATGAGAATCAATATTTATTTTTGTTGATAAATCAACAAGTTCATCATTCAAAGAAGCAACTAGTTGATTTCTGGCAAATCCTTGACTAATATTTTCAGCAATTTCAAAACAAGAAATACCTAAGCTATAAGAAATGACGTTACCATCAGGAAATGTAATATTTATTTTATCTTCTTTATTCATTATTAAAACACAATTATAAAGATAATATCATCAAACTATTTTTATAAATAAATTATTATCAAATCGAATTTGATCTCCAGTTACACCTTTTTTTTTGTCTCTTCTTCCTGCACCTATAACCATTGATATTTGAGCTCTACTAGGTAAATTAAGAATTTTTTTTACTTTTAAAGAATCCATTCCTTCCATTGGACAAGTATCATACCCATATGCTCTCATTGATAACATAAAATTTTGACATGCTAGAGCAATTGATTTTTGTGACCAAATCTTCATATCCGAAAATGATGTAGGTTCTCTTGGAATAACTCTAAACAAACCAATTATTATTACGAGAATTTTTTTTATATAACCAAAAAGGTTTAAAAAACCCTGAGAATATACAATTTTTGTGATTTTAGAATAATAATTAAATAATTTAGAATTTAAATTATTTTTTTTAATATGATCTAGCATTAATTTATTATTTCTTTTCCAATTATCAGGTCTTGCAACAAAAACAAATAATTCTTTAGCGGTAGAAGCAGCTGGTTGAGATAAACATGCTTCAATGAGTTTTTTCTTTTTGTTTAAATTTTTTACCCAATAAATTTCCCAAACCTGTAAATTTGAAGAATTTGGAGCAAGAAGTGCATTGTTTAAAGAATTTTTAATTACAATTTTAGGAATTACTTCTTTAGTAAAAAACCTAATACTTCTTCTTGATTTAATAACTTTTTCAAATTCTTTATAATTAATTTTTGGAAGATGATTATTATGTTTTTTATTTTGAGATGATTGAATGATATTATTTGATGACATTTAATTAAAAAATTAAATGTAAATATATTCTATTTTAGCTAATCTTATTTTTAATACTATTAATATCCGATTTGATATTTTCAACTACCGTTTTTAGTGAATTAATAGTTTCATTAGGTTTTGGTAAATCATGGCTATAAAAACCAATTGCTTCCCAAATTTCAATAATTTCATTCAAAGAAATAGAATAAGGCTTATAAATGATATTATCAGAAATTAAATTAATTTTACCATCATCATCTAAAGAAACTCTCTTATAGATAACACCATCATTTTTTGTTAATATTATATAAGTTTTATTGTTTTTTATATAATGTAAAGATTCTAAATATTTACCAATAACAATAGATCCAGGATTTAAAGGCAACATAGAATCGCCCTTAATCTCAAATGCACGATGAGTTCCATTACTTTTTAAAAATGGCAACTGAAATCTTGGTAAACTTTCAATAAACTCAAAATCAGAATATGAATTTAAATATCCAGCTGAAGCCTTTTCATTAATTAACTCAATATTTTCATTATCAGTATTATCTACAGTAATCGATAAAACTTTCACTTTTTCATTTGACGAAGAAAGCAAATCTTTTTTTGGAACTTTTTTAACATCTTTTGTAAGGATGTTATCTAATGAAATAGAAAATGTTGATGCAATTTTTAATAAATTGGATAACCTAGGGTCTGCCCTTCCTTCTTCATATGCTCCAACTAATGACCTTTTAATTCCAATTTTTTTTGAAAATTTATCTTGAGTCCATCCCATTTTTTTTCTTAAATACCTTATATTCTCATTAAGTTTAATCATATTACTATTATTTTTAGTATATATTATTAAATTTAAATAGAAAATTATTAAAATACTAATATAGTTAGTAATAATAATGAATAAAGAAATTTACTTTCATGTTGGATTAGCTAAAACAGGATCTACATTTTTGCAAAAAAATTTTTTTCCCTACTTAAAAAGTATTAGATATATAAGCACTCACGATTATATAAATTGTATTGATATTATTAATAAAACTAATTATAAATCATATTTAATATCTAGAGAGTTTGATCAGCAATTTGAAAGAGAAATTAAAAAGTTCATGTCTTATTTCCCTCAAACTAAAATTATTATAGTATTTAGAAGACACGATAAATGGTTAGCATCTCAATATAAAAAATCAGTTAAAAATGGATATCATTGGGGTTTTAAAAATTATTATAATATCAATAATAAAGGGATATGGAAAGATTCTGATTTGACCTATATGAACAAAATTAAAATTATTAAAAAATATTCTAAATCAAAACCGCTGGTTTTAAAGTTTGAAGATCTAATAAAGAATCCATTTAATTATTTAAATAAAATTTCTAATTATATAAAATCTCAATATTCAAAAGGCAAAATATCATTAAATACTGTTCATAAATCCTATTCTGAAAAACAGCTTATTTTTCTTCAAAAATTTTGTAAAATTTTTAAAAAAACACCTCCAACATATTATGATTATCAAGAAATTACTCTAAATAAATCGATTAGTAATAAAAACAAAATAAAACATTGGCTCTATTATAGACCTTGGTGGTTATTATTTCATTTAGTTATGTATACTTCATTAATAATTCCAAGTTCTTTAATTGTTAAAACCCCACTAATTAACAAAAATGATTTGAATGAAATTAAAAATAAATTTAAAGAAGATTGGAAAAAAGTATTTGAATATTAAAACTTTAATCTATTAATATTATTTTCTTCTATTTGTCTATTAATTGTTTCAGTATATTCTAGATATAGTTTATTTAAATTAATCAACTCAGTATCCAATTCTTTTTTTATTTCTTTAAAAAACCCTTTAGACTGATCTGTAGGTGGATAATCTCCTCTTTGAGAATCAGCCATCAAAAAAGCAAGTCTATTATTAATTCTAATTCCATAGTTAAGAGGATCTTGTCTACTTCTATTTTTAGTCATATGAATATTATTTTCTATAACAGTTATTTTTTGATCAAATTCATTAATTAAATCAAGTAATTGATCATTTTTATTTACTTGCTTTTTAATAAAATTTAAATTTTCTCTACCTTCTCTAATATCTATAATAGCCTGATTAGCTCTACTGACTTGATTTCTTACATCAATTAAAAAATTAAACTGTTCTTCATAATCATCTAAAGTATTTGAAATTCTCGGATCTTTAACAATTGTGAAATCTTGATTTACAATATCATCATTGTAATACATTTTAACCTTATAATTTCCAGGAATAGCTTTAGGGCCAACATTAGGTGATGAATACAATACCATTCCATCAAATGAAGTAAAACCAGGATATCTCATATCCCAAATTAATCTATTACCACCAGATTTAACTTTTAAAGATTTTATATTCATCCCAGTTAAAGCATAATCTATATCTTGAGAATTACTTAAAACAGGTTTAGAATCATTATTTTCAATATCATCTAAATTCTTATTAGAATAACTTTGTATTATTTTATTTTCAGAATCTAAAATATCTATTCTTACTTTATCGTTTTCTTTTAAATTTTTAATATAGTAATTAACAATTACGCCATTTGGATGATTTTCTCCAACTAACTTAGTATTAACCCTCCCCCATCCACCAGACTGATGCATTCTATATGATTTATCAGGTTTAAATAAATAGAAATTTTTGTTAATCATTTCTTCGCTAAGTTGATGTAAAGGAGTTAAGTCATCAATCATCCAAAAACTTCTTCCATGGGTAGCTGCAATTAAATCATTTTCTTTAACTTGTAAATCTCTTATAGAAGTTATAGGTAAATTCAATTGAAATGATGACCAAGATTTTCCATCATCAAAAGAAATAAACATTCCCCATTCAGTTCCAGCATATAATAATCCTTCAACTACTTTATCTGATCTAATAACTCTAGTATAATAATTTGATTTAATTCCATTAGTTATCAGTTCCCAAGTATCACCATAATTTGATGTTTTATACAAATAAGGAGTATAGTCTCCAAATTTATAAGAAGTCGCTGCAACATAAGCAGTTCCATCTTTAAATAGACTAACGTCAATAGAATTAATCATATTTAATTTAGGGGAAATTGATTCGGGTGGAGTTACGTTAATCCAAGAAGCCCCATTATCCTTTGATATATGAATTAAACCATCATCACTTCCAACCCATATCACACCTTTTTCTCTCATAGATTCTTGAATTACAAAAATATTAGCATAAAATTCAGCACCAGTATTATCTTGTGTAATTAAACCTCCGGAGGATTTCATAGTTTCAGGAAGACCTCTGGTCAAATCTGGAGATATAACTTCCCAAGATTGTCCTTCATTAGTCGTTTGATGTAAAAAATTTGATCCAGCATATAATTTTTTTGAATCATGAGGACTAAATATAACGGGGAAATTCCAATTAAATCTATATTTCATTACTTCAACACCTGAACCAGCTGGATTATCAGGCCATATATTTACAGATCTAGTCTGGTTAATTGAATGATCTCTTCTCATCATGTAACCTTTATAAGTACCTCCATAAACTATATCATTATTATTAGGGTCAGGAGCTAAATGTGCACTTTCTCCTCCAGCAGTAGACTCCCAATCTCTTTCCGTAATTGAACCTCCTGATGTTCTATGGGATATTCTTATAGTACTGTTATCTTGTTGAGCACCATATATTCTATATGGAAATGTATTATCAGTATTAACCCTATAAAACTGTGCTGTAGGCTGATTAAAATAAGTTGTCCAATTTTCACCACCATCATTTGAAACTTGAGCTCCACCATCGTCAGCTACAACCATTCTATTATTATTCTTTGGATCGATCCATAAATCATGATGGTCTCCATGTGGTGCATTTTTTAATTTAAATGTTTTACCTCCATCAGTAGATACACCATAACTAACATTTAAAACATAAATTTTATCTTCATTTTGAGTATCTGCATAAATTCTAGTATAATACCACGCTCTTTGTCTTAAAGCTCGATTTGAATTTACCTTTTCCCAAGTTTCACCTGCATCATCAGATCTAAATAAACCACCATTATCTGCTTCAATCATTATCCAAATTCTATTTGAATTGACAGGCGATATTGTAATACCAATAATTCCCCATGGAAATTCTGGCAAACCCTTATGATTAGATATGTCTATCCAATTTTCACCACCATCATTACTTCTAAAGATTTTACTATCTGGACCACCGCTGTCCATTCTATAACCATTTCTTTTCATTTCCCAAGTTGAAGCATAAATTATTCTAGGATTATTAGGATCTAAAATTATATCTCCTACCCCTGCCTTATCACTGACATATAAAATTTTCTTCCAAGATTTTCCTCCATCTATAGATTTATATAGACCTCTTTCTTTGTTAGGTTTCCATAAATTACCAAGTGCAGCAAAATACACTATATCAGGATTTTTTGGATGAATTCTTATTCTTGATATATGTTCAGTATCATTTAAACCTATAAATGACCAAGATTTACCTGCATCAGTACTTTTCCAAGCCCCCTTGCCAGAAGAAACATTACCTCTTAATGTTTGTTCTCCCTCACCAACATAAATTATGTTAGGATCACTTTCAGATACAGAAACTGAACCAATCGAACCACCAAAATATCCATCTGAAATACATTCCCAGCTATTTCCAGCATCTTCAGTTTTCCAAACACCTCCTCCAGCAGTTCCCATATAATACAAATTATTATTATCAATTACACCCGAAACGGTTCCTGCTCTTCCTCCTCTAAAAGGTCCAACTAATCTCCATTTAACAGAATTATAAATTGATTCTGGATAAGAGATTAATGATGTTTTAGTTTTATTTCTTTGAGAAAAAGAATAGTTAATAGAAGATATTAATAATAATAGAATTAGTATTTTTTTCATTTTTTGTAAGATTTAAAATTTAAAAACATAAGATAATAAATTATCATTTAAAATCAATATATTGACAAATTGTCAGTCTTTATATAAATTTGCCAAAAAATAGATTAATGTTAAAAATTAGAAATAAAATATTTTCTAACAAAAAAGTATATATTGAAAGCTATGGATGTCAAATGAATTTTTCAGATAGTGAAATTGTCTCTTCAATTTTATTAAAAGAAGGTTTTGATCATACTAAAACCGTTGAAAATGCAGATTTAATATTGATTAATACATGTTCCATTAGAGAAAAAGCAGAAGAAAATATAAGAAAAAGATTATCATTTTTTAATTCGCTAAAAAAGAAAAATAATAATCTAAAAATTGGAGTTTTGGGTTGTATGGCTGAAAGGTTAAAAGAAAAGCTCTTACATGAAGAAAAGGTTGTTGATTTAGTTGCAGGCCCAGATTCTTATAGAAATTTACCTGATTTAATTAAAAAAACTAGTAAAGGATATAAATCCATCGATACAAAATTATCAAAAGTAGAAACTTATGATGATATTATTCCTCATCATTTTGATTCAAATAATATTACTGGTTTAATATCAATAATGAGAGGATGTGATAATATGTGTTCTTTTTGTGTTGTGCCATTTACAAGAGGAAGAGAAAGAAGTAGAAATCCAAATTCAATAGTAAAAGAAGCAAAAGGTTTATTCGAAAAAGGATTTAGAGAAGTTACTCTATTAGGTCAAAATGTTGATTCTTACAGATGGTCTCGTTTTTCCAATAATAAAAAAGACCTTGAAAAACTTCAAAATGATTCAGAAAGTATATCATTTTCTAATTTATTAGAAATGGTTGCTTTAATAGATCCAGATTTAAGAATAAGATTTTCTACCTCCCATCCAAAAGATATTACTGATGATGTACTTCATGTAATTAAAAAGTATGAAAACATATGTAATTATATTCATCTTCCAGCCCAAAGTGGAAATAATCGAATATTGAAATTAATGAACAGAACTTATACAAGAGAATGGTACTTAAATAAAATTAATTCCATTAGAAATATAGTTGGCGATAATTGTGGTATATCTTCTGATTTTATAAGTGGATTTTGTAGTGAAACTAATAAAGAGCATAAAGATACGTTGTCTTTAATGGATCACATAAAATATGATTATTCTTATACATTTTCTTATTCAGAAAGAGAAGGAACAATGGCAGAAAGAAAATTTAGTGATGATATTCCAGATAACATAAAACAGAAAAGATTATCTGAATTAATAATAAAACAAAGAAAACACTCATTTTACAGAAACAAATTATGTGTAAATAAAACTTATAAAGTTTTAATTGAAGGTTTATCAAAAAAATCTGAAAATAATTTTAAAGGTAGAAATAGTGAAAATAAAATGATTGTTTTTCCAAAAGAAAAATATAACATTGGAGATTATGTAAACGTTAAAGTTTTGAATTGTAATTCTGCTACTTTATTTGGTAAGATTTTAAATTAAGCTATTATGATAGATAAAAAAATTCAGTCGGTTAAACAGAGGTATGGAATAATTGGAAATTCAGAATTATTAAATCATGCAATTGAGGTAGCTATTCAGGTAGCCCCTACTGATATGGGTGTATTAATATCTGGTGAAAGTGGTAGTGGAAAAGAATCATTTTCAAAAATAATTCATTCTTTAAGCAAAAGAAAACATGGTCAGTTTATCGCTATAAACTGTGGAGCAATTCCAGAAGGAACCATTGATTCTGAACTGTTTGGTCATGAAAAAGGTTCATTTACTGGAGCAAATGAATCTAGAAAAGGATATTTTGAAGTAACAGATGGAGGTACAATTTTTCTTGATGAAATTTCTGAAATGCCACTAAGCACACAAGCACGTCTCTTAAGAGTACTTGAAAATGGTGAATTTATTAAAGTTGGATCTTCTAAACCTCAAAAAACTAATGTAAGAGTAATAGCAGCATCTAATCTAGATTTGAAAGCATGTATTGTTGAAAAAAAATTTAGAGAAGATTTATATTATAGATTAAATACAGTTCCTATTTCTGTACCACCATTAAGGAAAAGAGAAAAAGATATCACTTTATTATTTAGAAAATTTGCTTCTGATTTTTCAGATCAACATAAAATAAATCCAATAAGACTAGACCCTGAAGCCTCTGAATTAATTAACAATTATAGATTTCCTGGTAATATAAGAGAATTAAAAAATTTAGTTGAACAAATTTCTATTTTAGAATTAAATAGAAACATTAGTAGCCAAACTATTTTAAAATATTTACCTAAACAGGAAAACACACTTCCTACTTTATCTAATCTTGAAAATTCAAAAAAAGGCTATAATGAAAGGGATATTTTATATAAAGTACTTTTTGATGTAAAAAATGATGTTAATGAATTGAAGAAATTGATTAATAAAATTTTAAGAGATGATAAATTTCAAATTGATGTAACTGAAGAACAAAGAAAACTATTAGATAATAATGTTTTAGAAAAAAAAGATAGTGATATAAAAATAGAATCTAAAAAAGAAGTTAAAAAAGATGATCAATTTGAAGAAGTTACTGAGATATACAATAATGAGTCTTTATCACTGGAAAAAAATGAAATAAATTTTATTATTAGAGCACTTAAAAAAAATCATAACAAACGTAAATATGCAGCGAAAGATCTTGGGATTTCAGAAAGAACACTTTACAGAAAAATTAAACAGTATAACCTTGAAAACTTTTAATATATTTTTTTTTCTCATAATAATTAATTTTAGTTGTGGTGTTTATTCATTTACCGGAGCATCAATATCTCCTGAAATCAAAACAGTTTCAATAGAAACATATTTTAATAATTCTCCCCTTGGACCTTCTAATATGAGTATATTATTTACTGAGAAACTAAAAGATTATTTTCAAAAAAATACTAGCTTAGTCTTAGTTGAATCAGATGGAGATTTACAATTAGAAGGTGCTATTGATGACTTTAGCACTTCACCAATTGCTCCAACTGCTGATGGTGGTAAAAACTCTCAGTATTTTACAGGATTAACTAGATTAACAATTAGAGTATCATCTACGTACTTCAATACTAGAGATGATCAATTTAACTATGAAAATAAATCTTTTTCATTTTATAAAGATTTTGATCAAAATACTGAAGAATTGTCATCAAATGAACAAGAATTTATGGATGAAATATTTGATCAAATAATTTTAGATATTTTTAATTCATCTGTAGCAAATTGGTAATCAATGAAAAAAAAAAGTTTAAACAAATTACTATCTAATTCTAATTCAACTTCATATTTAATTAAAGTATCAAAAAAACACCCCTATTTTTTATTACCAAAATTTTTAAAATTTTATAATATTATTATACAAAATAAGGATTATATAAATGATCTAAATAGTTTATCTATTTTTATTAGTGAAAGAGGAATTTTAAAAGATAATATTCAAAAAATATTATCGAAAAAAAATAAAGATCATAAACAGATCATAAATACCTTTATATTAAATAATCCACAAATAAAAAAAAATAAAAAAACTAATTCTTCAAATATTGATTTATCAAAATCAAAGGGTAAAATAAGAGAGATTATTACTGAAAATATGGCAAAAATTTATGCCGATCAAAATAAAAAAAAAGAATCAATTTATATTTATAAAAAATTAATGATAAAATTTCCAAAAAAAAAAGCTTATTTTGCACAAAAAATTAAAATTCTTATAAAATAATTATGTATACGATACTTGTAGGTATAATATTATTTGTTGCAGTCTTATTAATATTAATAATTCTAGCTCAAAACCCAAAAGGTGGTGGTCTTTCGAGTACATTTGGAGGTAATAGTTCAAATCAGATTATGGGAGTACAAAAAACTAATGATCTTTTAGAAAAACTTACATGGGTTTTAGCAATTAGCATAGTTTTATTAACCCTTTTAACAAATATTTTCTTGGGTAAACAACCTCTTGATAATCAATTATCAAGTCCAAATATCGATAAAGCCTCTGAACAAAGTATTATACCTGAGATAAATCAAGATGATAATGAATTAAATTTAAATGATTTAAATCTAGATTCAATAAACTAGTGTCAATTTGTCTTGATTTTTAAAAATAAATAGATTGGCATAGATTATGTACTAAAATAATTATTAACTAAAACAAATTTAAAATGGCTAAAATTAATTTTAAACCACTTGCAGATAGAGTTCTTGTTGAACCAACTGAAGCAGAAGAAAAAACTTCGTCTGGGATAATTATTCCTGATACTGCCAAAGAAAAACCTCAAAAAGGTAAAATAGTTGCTGTTGGGAATGGTACAAAAGATGAAAAAATAACCGTTAAAGTCGGTGAAATCGTTTTATACGGTAAATATTCAGGTACAGAAATTAATATTGATGGTACTGATTATTTAATAATGAAGGAATCTGACATTTTTGGAATTGTTTAAAACTTAAAAATTTAATATTATGGCTAAAGAAATATTTTTTGATACTGAATCTAGAGAAAACTTAAAAAAAGGAGTTGATACTCTAGCAAATGCTGTTAAAGTTACGTTAGGACCAAAAGGTAGAAATGTAATTTTAGATAAAAAATTTGGTGCACCAAATGTAACAAAAGATGGTGTATCGGTTGCAAAGGAAATTGAACTAAAAGAACCAATTGAAAATATGGGAGCTCAACTTGTAAAAGAAGTTGCTTCAAAAACTGCTGACGATGCTGGTGATGGTACAACTACTGCTACAGTATTAGCTCAAGCTATTTTTGCTAATGGAATAAAAAATGTTGCTGCAGGTGCTAATCCAATGGATTTAAAAAGAGGAATTGATAAAGCAGTAATAAATGTTGTTGAAAATTTAAAATCTCAATCCAAGGATATTAAAGATTCAAATGAGATTTCTCAAGTTGCAACAGTTTCAGCAAATAATGATAGTGAAATAGGTGATATGATTGCTAATGCTATGGAAAAAGTTGGAAAAGATGGTGTAATTACGGTAGAAGAAGCAAAAGGAACTGAAACTGAAGTTAAAACAGTAGAAGGTATGCAATTTGATAGAGGATACCTTTCCCCTTATTTTGTTACAAATAGTGAAAAAATGGAGGTAGAATTAGAAGATCCATATATTTTAATATATGATAAAAAGATTTCTAATATGAAAGAATTACTTCCTATTTTAGAAGCTGTTTCTCAATCAGGAAAACCATTAATGATTATTGCAGAAGATATTGAAGGAGAAGCTCTAGCAACTATTGTTGTTAACAAAATTAGAGGATCATTGAAAGTTGCTGCTGTAAAGGCACCTGGTTTTGGGGATAGAAGAAAAGCTATGTTGGAAGATATTGCTATTCTAACTGGAGGAACTGTAATTTCAGAAGAAAGAGGTTATAAATTAGAAAGTGCTACAATTGATTACCTTGGAAATGCTGAAAAAATAAATATTGATAAAGACAATACAACTATTGTTAGTGGTAATGGTAAAAAATCTGATATAAATGCAAGAGTAAATCAAATAAAAAAACAAATCGACAATACAACTTCAGAGTATGATAAGGAAAAATTACAAGAAAGACTTGCTAAATTATCTGGGGGTGTTGCCATTTTATATGTTGGAGCAGCTACTGAGGTAGAAATGAAAGAAAAAAAAGATAGAGTTGATGATGCTCTTCATGCAACAAGAGCTGCCGTGCAAGAAGGTATAGTTGCTGGAGGTGGTATTGCTTTTATAAGATCACTAAATTCATTAGATAAATTATCTCTTGATAATGAAGATCAAAATACTGGAGTTGCTATTATAAAATCTGCATTAGAATCTCCTATAAGAACAATTGTTGAAAATTCTGGAGAAGAGGGTTCAGTAATTATTCAAAAAGTTAAAGAAGGAAAAGGTGACTATGGATATAATGCATCTAGCGGAAAATATGAATCTATGTTTAACGCGGGTATTATTGATCCTACAAAGGTTACTAGATTATCATTAGAAAATGCTGCTTCTATTTCCAGTTTATTAATAACTACAGAATGTGTGGTTGTAGATGAGCCTGAAAAAGAAGGTCCAGCAATGCCTCCAATGCCTCCTGGAGCAGGTGGTGGTATGGGTGGTATGATGTAATATTTAATGAAACAAAATAAAAAAAGACCATATTTATGGTCTTTTTTTATTTTAATGGTAAACCTAAATCATTCCATTTAATAATTCCTCCATCAACATTATAAGATTCTTTAAACCCATATTCTCTCATAAATTCTACAGTATTTAGACTCCTTCTTCCAGATCTACAATAAACAAAATAAGTTTTTGATTTCTCTAAACTTAATATAGAATCTTTAAAATCATCAGAGTAAAAGTCAATATTTATTGAATTATTTATTTTTTTTTCAATTACCTCTTCTTTTGTTCTAACATCTAATAAAATAGTGTTTTTACTATTTGATAATAAATCATAAACTTTATCAGGTTGTATATTTAAATTTTTATTTTGATTACAACTACCAAATAGTATAATAAAAAGTAATAAATTTTTCATAATTAATTTAATATTTGAACATTACTATTTTTAATATAACCTTGATATCCATCACTTATATCAATTACATTATTAAAGCCATTTTTCTTTAAAAGAGATGATGCAATCATTGATCTATATCCTGTTTCACAATGAATTAAATAGTTGCCTTTTTTATCTAATTTATTTAAATTAGAACTTATCTCAAATAAAGGAATATTCAAAGAGTCTTTGATTTTACCATTATTATATTCAAACAAATTTCTAACATCTATTATTTTATAATCATTATAACTATCAATTTTATGACTATTAATTCTATTTACATATTCGACATTTCTTCCTGAATTTCTCCATGAATTAAAACCTCCTTTCAAAAAACCTAAAATATTTTCAAATCCAACTCTAGATAATCTAATTACGGATTCTTCTTCAAAACCAGGATTACAAATAATTAAAATTTTAGATTTAACATTTAATAAGTTCGCAGCTGAAATTGCATACCTACCATTTAAACCAATGTTAATTGAATCTTTTATATGTCCTTTAGCAAATTCTGATGATTTTCTAGTATCTATAACTACAGAATTATCTTTCAAATTATCAAAGTCAATAAAATCATAAGATTTAAGAGATTCTTTTAAAAACAACTCTAATGTATCATATCCATTAGAGTTTTTAATAACAGACTCTTTAAAATAATCAGGTGCAGATGGAATATCTGAAATTATTGAATTAACAAAATCTTCTTTAGAATTAAACTTAAGTGCATAATTGAATAATTTTTGTTCACCAATAGTTGAATGATTTTCAGATGACAAGTTTTTTCCACATTGAGTGCCTTTACCATGAGCTGGATATACTAGTACATGATCTGGTAGTTTCATTATTTTATTATATAATGAATCAAATAATAACCTAGCCATTTCCTTACTAGATTTAATTGATTCAGAAGCTAAATCTGGTCTACCCACGTCTCCTATAAACAGCGTATCACCAGTATAAATTGAATGCTCATTCTTTTTTTCATCAATTAATAAATAACATATTGATTCCATAGTATGACCGGGCGTATGAAGAACTTTAAATTTAATCTTACCAAGACTTAACTCATCGTTATCTTTTACCTTTAAAACATCATATTTAGTATTGGCATTTGGTCCAAAAACTATTTTTGAATTATATTTTTTAGCTAAATCAATATGACCCGAAATGAAATCAGCATGAAAATGAGTCTCAAAAACATATTTTAAGTTTTTCTTTCTTTTCGATATAAGATCATCATAAACTTTAATATCTCTTAAAGGATCTATGATTACACAAGCATCATCTGACTCAATATAGTAAGACGCCTGAGACATACAAGAAGTGTATATTTGTTTGATATACATGCTATCTAAAAGTAATTGACAAATTTAGTGTTTTTTATTTATTTATTAAATTCTTCCCAAGATCTGTCTTTCCAATAATCCTCACCAATGTAATCTAAAACCGATTTAAAAAAATTAGATTTATGATATCCAGGTAAAAGAGTTATAATTCTAAACTCTTCATCTAAAAAAATTGTCATCGGATAAGATAGCTGGCCATTTGTTAAATAATAAGCCAATTCATTTATTCCTCTTGGTTTAGCATCTAAATATTTATAGGTCTTATTGTTAAATTTTATTTCACCTTTATATTCAGCATTAATTTTTATTGGATAAAAGTTAGAATTTATTTTTTCAGCTACATTATTATCAGAAAAAGTTGTTCTATCCATTACCTTACACCACCCACACCAGTCAGTATATAAATCAATCATAATTTTTTTTGGATTAGACTTTTGGAACTCATTGATTTCTTCAGGTTCAATCCATTTTATTTTTTCTGATTGTGAGAAAAGGTTATTAAAAGGAAAAAATATTATTGTAATTAAAATAAAAATATATAAACGTTTATTCATTTAATAATTTACAAAGTTAAATAAGGTTATATATTATTAGCATTTAATTCTAATGTTATTGGACAATGATCAGATCCTAAAACCTTGTCCTCAATATCTATAGAATTGATAGTATTAACTAAATTTTTGTCAATTAAAAAATAATCAATCCTCCACCCTACATTTCTTTCTCTTGCTCTAAATCTATAATTCCACCAGGTATAAATAGTTTTTTCTGGGTTTAAAATCCTAAAAATATCAATAAAATCATTATTTAAATATTTGGAAAACCCATCAATTTCTATTTGGGTATACCCGGATGTTTTATTGTAATTAGCTTTTGGTCTGGCTATATCAATTTCTTGATGAGCAACATTTAAATCCCCTGTAATAATTAACGGTTTTTTTTTGTTTACACCTACACAGTAATTCAAAAAATCTTTATCCCATTTTTTTCTATATTCTATTCTTTTTAATTCTTGTCCACTATTGGGAACGTAAACATTAATTAAATTAAATTTTTCAAACTCTAGTAAAATGACTCTACCTTCTTGATCATGAATTTCAATATCAATATCATAAGTAACATTTAGTGGTTTAATTTTTGTTAATATAGCTGTACCTGAATATCCTTTTCTTGCTTTTGAAGAGTTAGCATAAATATCAAAATCATCAAATACTGATAAAGCAATTTTAGTTTCTTCAATATTTGCTTTAGTTTCTTGTAAACAAATTATATCAGCATTTAATTTATTTATATCATTTATAAAATTTTTCTTTATAATAGCACGTATTCCATTAACATTCCAAGATATTATTTTTATATTTTTCATAAATTTATATATCTATTTAATCGTTATTGTATCCTAAAAATAATTTCATTTAAATTTATGCTAAAAACAAATAGTTTTTAATAAATACTAATATAATTTAATACTTAGCAGTTATGAAAAAAAAGGAATTTATAATAAATTCAAAAAATACTTTAGATTGGATAATTAACTATTTTGATGAGTTAAATAAATATCCTGTAAAATCAAAAGTAAAACCAAGAGATATATTTAATAAAATTCCAAAAAATCCACCTAAAAAAGGTGAGAATTTTGCTGAAATTCTTGATGATTTTAAAAACATTATTCTTCCAGGAATAACTCATTGGCAACATCCAAATTTTCATGCATTTTTTCCAGCAAATAATAGCTATCCATCAATTTTAGCTGAGATGATTACCTCAACAATTGGAGCACAATGTATGATATGGGAAACTTCACCTGCAGCAGCAGAATTAGAAGAAAAAGTTATTGATTGGTTAAAAAATGAAATGGGAATACCAAAAAATTGGTCTGGAGTAATAAATGATACCGCATCATCCGGAACACTTACTTCTTTATTAACAGCGAGAGAAATTATATCAAATTATGCAGTCAATAAAAAAGGTTTAAATAAGAATAATTTTATAGTTTATTCTTCAAAAGAAGCTCATTCAAGTATTGAAAAGGCTATTAAAATTATTGGGATCGGTAAAAATAACTTGATAAAAATTGATACAAACGATGATTTATCAATGAATATAAAAGATTTAGAATTTAAAATCAAAAGAGACATAGGTTTGAACAAAACCCCTTTAGCAATTATTAGTACATTTGGTACAACAGGAACTGTTTCTCTCGACCCAATTAATAAAATATCATTGATAGCTAAAAAATATAATATTTGGCACCATATTGATGCAGCATATGCAGGATCTGCATTGATAATTAAAAAATATCAAAAACATATTAAGAATATCGATTTAGCAGACAGTTTTTTATTCAATCCTCATAAATGGATGTTAACAAATTTCGATTGTAGTATTTACTTTGTAAAAAATAAAGAAGCATTAATTAAAACATTTGAAATATTTCCTGAATATTTAAAAACAAAGTCAAAAAATGTAAATAACTATAAAGATTGGGGTATTCAATTGGGAAGAAGATTTAGGAGTTTAAAATTATGGTTTGTAATAAGAAGTTATGGTATAGGTGGTATAAAAAAAATACTAAAAAAACATATAAAACTAGCAAAGCTAATAAATGAAAAAATAGAAAAAATAAATGATTTTGAAATAACTGCTAAAAGAAACTTTAATATGGTAAACTTTAGATTTAAACCTATTAAAATAAATAATGAAAATAAACTAAATATTTTAAATAAAAAGTTGCTTAAAAAGCTAAATAGCTCAGGAAAAATCTATCTATCACATACAAAAATTAATAATATTTTTTCAATAAGAATGCCTATAGGTAATACTTTGTCAAATAAAAGATATGTTCTATCTTCATGGAGTCTAATAAAGAAAACAGCTAGATCAATTAAAAAATTATAATATATTATCAGCAATAAGTGTAAGATAAATTAAAGAACCTACGTTTGCACTTCCAAAACTTGTAGTATAATATTTATTCAAAATATTAGAACAACCTAATTTCATTTTAGTTTTATATTTTGGTAAAAATAAATTTATCTGTGCATCCAGATTGTTTATTGATGGAATCTCACCAACACCAAAAGATGACTCCCATAAAAATGAATTTTGCCATCTATAATTAATATTAAAACCTAAGTTCTTTACAATTTTTCTATTCCCTATACCAATATTAAACCTATAATCAGGAGTATTAAATTGTATTTGAAAACCAGGATCACTTACCTCATCAACATCATTGTAAGAAACATTTGTTGATAAATTAAAATTATTTTTAAAATTATAATCTATTCCTAAAGCCCAGCCATATGAGTTTACAGGTTGCTGTAAACTTACAGTAGTTTGAAATCTTTTTTCTTCAGTAGTTCCAGGGTTTTGTGCTAGAAGTTGAGAAGCTAAAAATCCATTATAATTATTATAAAAAACATATGCATCTATCATCATCCTTTTATTTGAATAAAGTCCTTTGTATCCTATTTCATAAGCAATAACTCTTTCGGGACCAAACTCAGGTATTTCAAATAAATCAGTTAAAATTGGTTTTGATAAAACAGGGTTATTACCATCAAGAGGATATATATTTGAATTTCTTAAATTATATATGTCCTGTAAAACAGATTGACCTCCTACTACATATACTGGTGCTACATATAAATCTGTCCATTGATCAACTACGGAAGGAAATCTAAAAGCTGTTTGCGCAGAAACTCTTAAAAATTTTTGATTTGTTTCATCAGTGGCATAGACAAAGGAAAATCTAGGTGTTAACCTTGGTTTGAAATATTGATTTTTGTCGAATCTAATAGAAAAATTAGGAAAAAATCTTTTACCAAACCATTCATCAGTAAATTGTAAGAAAGATCCAATTTCATAAACTTCTAACGGATCTCCAGGTTTATCATAAAAAATAGAGCCTTCACTATTTATGATTGTATATTTAATATTTGCCCCAAATAATATTTTAAAATTTTGAATTTGATTCTTAAAATCATAGTTAAAATCAAAATTATACATAGAACTTTTATCAATTACACTGGCTCCCCCATCAGCAATACTTTTATTTATTAGAGATTGTTTGGTATCTATAAAATTTTTGGATCCAGGTTGTAATAAAAAAGGTTTAGAAACATCTAAAACATTTCCATTTTTATCAATATTATCTGCAGATTGTCTTGCAAAGATATGCGCATCCTCATTATTTAATTTAAATCCAAGAACACCAGTTAAAAAGCCTGTAAAATAATCTTGGAACCATAATTCACTTGATTTCCATGATTCATTCATCTGAATACCTAATGTACCAGCATCGTAGGTATTTCCTGAATTTTCATTAGCTCCAGATAATCTAAATAAATAATTATCACCTTTTAATTCTGCTTTGTATGTTATAATTGAAAAGTTATTAAGTTCAAATCTATTTTGTGCTGAATAAACACTAGTTCCACTAGCATAATCACCCTGAAGTACTGCAAGTGTTTTAGGATTAATTTTATAATGAAAACTAGTACCAATTCTAATATTTTTTGCGTCATAAGAAACTAAATCCTTTTCTTTCCATCCTGTTCTGGTTAAATCTTGATTTGGAACAATAGATTTTATCATATTTACTGATTCTTCATATTCAGAAGTTCCTTCTACGTGACCAAGATTTTCTGCAAACCCTTTAGCTACTGCATCTTCTATATCTTCCATGTTTATACTTACCTCATCTCCGTAGACATTAACACCATCATAACCTGGATCATACCACCTATCAAGGTTTTCATTATTTAAATACCTTTTATTTCTATAATCACTTGCATTCCAATCATCAGCTCTCAAATATCCTCCTTTAACTTTAAAAGCAAACTTTTCATTAAATTTTTTTGCATATCTAAAATTAAAATCCTGCATAGGAGTAATTTTTTTTTCATAATTATTTGAAAGATGCATAATGCCACCTTGTAATGAAATAGATAAGCCCTGATAATCAAAAGGGTTTTTACTAGTCATTATTAATGTTCCATTCATACCGCCAGGACCATATAAAGCTGAAGAGGCTCCAACTAATAACTCTAATGATTCTAAATCCAATTGAGTTACTCCAAAAATATTTCCTGGAGAAAAGCTAAGTCCTGGAGATGAATTATTTACTCCATCTACTAATTGATTGAGTCTATAATTTGTATTACCATTAAAACCTCTGCTATTTGGAAAACGCATAGATAGGCTTTGTACTATCATATCTATACCTTTTATGTTTGATAACTCATCAAAAAAATTAGCAGCTGAGCTTTGCTCTAAATCTAGAATATCCAACTTTTCAATTGATACAGGAGAAGATAAAATATTCTGTTCATATAAACTTGCAGATACTACTACTTCATTTCCGAATAATATAGATTCATTTAAAATAAAATTATATTCAAATTCACCAGGTTTATCAATAAATATCATATTCTGTTCATAACCTATTCCTGAAATAACAAAACTTGCGGATTCTTCAAATAAAAATTCTATTTCAAATTTTCCTTCAGAATTCGTCACTGTTCCAAGTGTATTATTTTCCTTCTTATAAATATTAATTCCAATTAATGGATTATTGTCTTCATCTTTAATTGATCCATAAATTTTGGAAAATTGTTGAGAGAATAAATTATTAACTAGAAAAAAGAAATTAATGATTAGAAAGAATAAGAATCTCATAATTAATTAAAAATTCATAAAATAGTTTAAATTTGTTAAAAATAACTACGTTACTTTTTTTGCAATTTTAACTAAAAATATATCAAATGAAAGAAATTAAATCATTTTTAACAATAATAATATTATTAGTATCGTCTTTTTTGATTTTTTCATGTGAAGAGGATGGTAATAATGCTAAAGAACCTCTACTAGGTTTTTATACAATATCTAAATCTACTTTAACCGCCCCTTGTACATCACAAAATGGAGCTGCTACCCTACCTGCTGGAACTGATGTATCAGATGCTATTTTGAATGCTTTTTTAACAGATATCGTTTGTGCTAGCGCTGGAGATAAAGCAATTGAAATTGCCGAAAATGGAAAAATATACTTTGCCTGTAGAGTAGAAGGTAAAAAACAAGATCAAGGAAGCTGGGCAATTAATTCAGAAAGGACTGAGCTTACATTAACTTTATTAATTCAAGGAAATCTTGTACCTGTTAAATTAACAGGTTTGCAAGAATCAGCTGCAAAAATTAAAGGAAATGTTGCTGCAGTTCCTGTTCCACCACTACTTTTAGCATCAGTTGAAGCTTTGTTTTCTGGTGTTACTGATCAAGCAATTTTAATTAATTTTGATATTGAATTAGAAAAGTTAAACTAAATAACATTAACATTTTTAGGGTTTAAATATTTGTATTTTTTAAATATAAAATCCCATTCTTTATTTATTAAATCAAGATCATTTTTTTGTATTGAGTAAGTATTCTTTTTATATTTCTTATTCTCATTAAAATATTCTCTAAAAAGGTTTTCTGATTTATTAAAATCATCAATATCAAGATAGTTATATATATCTTTTAAATAAGAGAGTGGGTTTTTTTCAAAATCCTCAAATTTAAGCTCATATAGTTGATTTTTAGGTATTTTATGTACTTGAGAAAAATAATCCTTATGTAATCTTTTATAAACTTCTATTACTAATTCTTGAATTAGTTTTTGATTTGTATTTTGTAATTGAACTGAAGGAAATAACTCAGTAAAAAACTTTATAGTAGATAAATATACAGTTACTGGATTTCTATATATATGAATAAACTTGGCATTTGGATATATTTTCAATAATTGTTTTATTCTAGCAGTGTTACAAGGGTTTTTTACTAAAATTTGAGATCCATTTGTATTAATATTAGCTTTTTTAATTAGTTCATCATATTTATTTCTCCAATGTTTTTTATCATCCTCTGACACATCAAAACGAATTGATTTATTGTAAAATTTTTTATAATTAAATGGAAAATAAAAGAAATAATAATAGGAGTTATTATGATAGTTACCCAATGCAAATTCATCTTCTTGAGGTAGATCTATTCCAAGCTTAACATTATCAGCAGGTCTCTTCTTAGGCATTGTAATTCTCATTAAAGTTTTAAATAAAAACTTTGTAGTTAAATTATTGGAAAACAAGGAGTTATATGTTGTAAAGTATCCTAAATTTTTATCTTTACATAACACATTATGAAGTAATGTTGTTCCACTTCTCCAATGACCTAAAATAAAAATTGGATCTTTTTTAAGAGTATAGTTTTTTAATTTAAAGCTAAAATAAATCCATTCAATAATATGAAATGGTGTAGCTAATAAAACTATAAAAAATGAAATAAAAACATTTAAATAATATCTTGGAGAGATTTTATTTTTTAATATAACATTTAGAAAATTAAATATTGTTGTTCCAATTAAAGTAGATATTGGTGGTATTTTAAACTTTGCCATAATTAAACATTAAATTTAAAATGGATAATATCTCCATCATCAATAATATAATCCTTTCCTTCAATATTTATTTTACCATTTTCTTTACAATTTAATTCTGATTTATACTTTATATAATCATTATATTTAATTACTTCAGCTTTAATAAATCCTCTTTCAAAATCAGAATGTATTTTTCTAGCTCCTTGTGGTGCTTTTGATCCCTTTTTGATTGTCCAAGCCTTTACTTCTTTAGGGCCAGCCGTAAAAAAAGTAATTAATCCAAGAAGCATATAAGATGCTTTAATTAATTTATCTAAACCAGATTCTTTTAATCCATATTCATTTAAAAATATATTTTGATCTTCTCCTTCCATTTGGGATATTTGTTCTTCAATAGATGCTGAAATCTTAATTAATTCAAAACCTTCATTTTTAACATATTCTCTAAGGTTATTTATATAATCATTGTCTTTTACTATAAGATCCTCATTAACATTAGCAACATAAATGATCGGTTTAATTGTAATCAAATTAAAGCCTTTTATAAAATCCCTATCTTCTTTGGATAAACCTATATTTCTTATAGCTACATTATTTTTTAATTGTTTTTCACAATTAATTAATATTTCAAGGTTCGAAATAGTTTCTTTATTACCAGATTTAGCATTTTTTTTATATTTTTCAATTTGTTTATTAATTGTCTCTAAATCCTTTAATAATAACTCGTAATCAATAATTTCTTTATCATATAAAGGATCAATTTTACCATTAACATGAGTAATATTATTATCATCAAAGCACCTAATTACATGTATTAAAGCATCAACTTCCTTTAGATTGGATAAAAATTTATTTCCTAACCCCTCCCCTTTACTCGCTCCTTTTACTAGACCTGCTATATCAGCAAATTCAATTGTTGTTGGAACAATTTTTTCAGGATTAACCAATTGTGACAAAGTATTTAATCTAGCGTCCGGTACTTCAACAATACCAAAATTTGGATCAATTGTGCAAAAAGGAAAGTTTTTGGCATCTACTTTATTATTAGAAATAGAATTAAATAAAGTTGATTTACCTACATTAGGTAGACCTAAAATACCACATTTTAAAGCCATAAATGGATATTAGAAATATTATAAATAATTATTGAATATTATTCTTCATTTGAAGCCTCTTCTGACTTCTTCTTATAGTAATCATCTCTATCAAATTCAGAAAAATCTACATCAGGCAATAATTTTTCTTTAATATGATTTATGGTACCTTCAAAAGCTTTAGAGAATTTATTAAAATCTTCTTTATATAAGAAAACTTTATGTTTTTGATAAAAAAACCCTTCATCTTTATAAACTCTTTTACTTTCAGTTATAGTAACATAATAATCACCCCCTCTTGTTGATCTTACATCAAAAAAATATGTTCTTTTTCCAGCCCTTACTCTATCAGAGTAAATTTCATTATTTTCATTCCCTATATTATCTTCCACTTTAATAAAATTTAGTTAAACAATACTGCAATTTAACACTTTTAAGTAACTTATATTTATAAATTTTAATTTCTATTAAAATCATCTTGCAATCTAATTATATCATTTTCATCAGATGGATTATTTTCGTCAGTATGAATCCAAATCTCAGCTATTAAAGCAAAAGTATCAGCACCTATAATTCTATGTCTTTTTTTATTACCTATTTTAATTTGCTCTCCTTTTTTTAGTTGAATTAAACTTCCTTCATTATCATCAAAACTCTTAGAAACAAATATACTTCCTTTAATAACAGACCAAATTTCAGATCTTCGTTCATGATATTGCCAAGAAAGTCTCATTTTAGGTTTAATAATTAGTATTTTAGAACTTAATTTAGAATTAAAATCTAATTTTTCTATAAAAGATGAATCAAAAAAAACATGTAAAAAATCTCTAGATACATTTTCATTTATGAGATAAAACCCACCCCAAGGCTTATTCAAGTCTTTTGATAAATAACTTAAATTATTTTGTTTTAATAAGTTCTCAACCTCATCAAAAAATTTCATATTATTTAAAAAATTAATCCTTCTTTTTTGGTCTAACTTCTAAATTGGTTTTCCAAGCGGCCTCTAAAATGTTCATATTAATTTTATTTTCTTTTGCAAATTTTATAAAAGCATTAATATCTTTAGGAAAGCATGCACCACCAAAACCTAATTTTCCATCAGGACCTGGCACATCAAGATGTGAATCCCCAATTCTTTGATCAGCAACAAAACCATTTAATGCTTCTTCCCAATTAACATCTAATTTTTTTGCAAAACGATAAAATTCGTTCATTAAACTTACTTTCGTTGCAAAAAAATTATTATTCATGTATTTGATATATTCTGCTGTAATAGAATCTGTTTTAATTATATTTTTATTTTTAAATCTAGCATTAAAAAGTTTTTCAACTTCATTAGAAAGGATTTTATTTTCAGAACCAAGAATTATTCTTGACTGTGTTATTATATCAATTTTTGCATTTCTTTGAGTTAGAAATTCTGGGGAAAAAACAATTTTAAGATTTGGATATTTTACTGATAATTTTTTAGTTGTCCCAGGTAATATAGTTGATTTAATTATATATATAGGTTTTTCTTTATCATGATTATTATCAAAAAATTTATTAATAAAAGAAATATTTTGAGATCCATCATCATTCATAGGTGTGGGTAAACAAATAAATACAAAATCAGTATCTAAAGTTTCATCTAATGAATCAATAGACTTACTTTTAACTATATCATATATTTTTACACTATGTGATGATGAAAAGGCAAAAGCTAATGCTTCACCGACAAAACCATTCCCAATAATACCAATTGACATATAAACTTTATTAAAATAAAAATACGAATTTAAATAATTTTATTATTTGAAACGTATATTAAAACGAATAAGATTCATTTAAATGTGGGAGATTTTTGTCCTTTTTGGACATAATAAGGGTTTTCTCATTTATATTCCAATTAATATCTAAATTACTTTTAAAAGGATTTAAACCACTTTCACTTTTTGGATAATATAGATTATCACATTTATAATTAACTATTGTATTATTTTCAAGACTTAAAAATCCATGAGCAATTCCTTTAGGCACATACAAAACATCACTTCTAGATTCCAAAATAATTGATATAGATTTTTTAAAAGTTTTTGACTTTTTTCTTAA
The DNA here is from genome assembly GCA_902529805.1 of uncultured Marinoscillum sp. Taxonomy (GTDB): domain Bacteria; phylum Bacteroidota; class Bacteroidia; order Cytophagales; family MED-G16. Next base: position 7,429 of record CABZXU010000010.1, on the reverse strand, counting down.
ATCAACTAATATATCCAATATTTTACCATTGCTTACCCTAATTAGTTTACTTTGAGAATATGGTTGTTTTTGAAAATGTAAACCTCTAAAAACATTTTTATGAGATAAAGATTCGTTTTCCTGAATCCAATCTACATTTATTCCTAAAACTTTATTAATATTATCAGTATATGTCTCTAAAAATGATCCTCTTTTATCATTAAAGGTTTTTATATTTAACAAATAAACTTTATCAATATCTAATTCTTGTTTTTTTATCATTATTAGTTATTTAAGCCAATTTGAATTGAATATGTACCACTGGATAGTTTTTTCTAGTGATTCATCGAAATTACATGAAGGATTCCAACCAAGAGAGTTTATCTTTTTAGAATTTATTGAATATCTTAAATCATGACCTGGTCTATCTTTTACATATTTAACTAGATTAAAACTTGAAGATTTTTTATTTAATATTTTATCAGAAACTAAACAGATTTTTTTGATAATATCAATGTTAGATAACTCATTATTAGATCCTATACAATAAGACTCTCCAATCTTGCCATTTTTCATCAAAAAAGTTATAGCAGAAATATGATCATCGATATAAATCCAGTCCCTCACATTGGACCCGCTACCATAAACTGGTATAGGTTTGTTTTCAATAATTGACTTAATAACAACAGGAATTAATTTTTCTTTATACTGCCAAGGACCAAAATTATTCGAACAATTAGAAATTATTATAGGAGTACCATAGGTCTTGTGATAAGCATAAGCAAAGTGATCAGATGAGGCTTTTGAAGCAGAATATGGAGAACTAGGTTCATATTTAGAGTTTTCAGAAAAGCTATCATTTAATGTTGAACCATAGACTTCATCAGTTGATATATGATAAAAAAGTTTGTTTTTTAAATTTTTATATGAATTAAATGATTCCAGAAGATTTAAAGTACCCAAAACATTTGTTTTTGCAAAAACTAGTGGATCTTCAATTGAATTATCAACGTGAGATTCAGCTGCAAAATGTAAAATATTTTTGAATTCATAAGAATTAAATAAATTTTTCACATCACTGTAGTTAGATATATCTATTTTATAATACTTATAATTTGAATAATTAATAACATTACTTGTTGAAAGCTTTGATGATGCATAAGTTTCTGAATCAATATTAACTATAATTGCATCTTTATTTTTCGGAACAAATTGGTTTAGAAAATTAGAACCAATAAAGCCCAATCCTCCTGTTACTAATATACAACTCATATTTTATAACTATTAATCTTTATGCAACCATTTTTTTTTGGTTAATAGTTCATCTTGTGTTTCGACATTATCTTCATCTAAAATACAACAATCAACGGGACAAACAGCAGCACATTGAGGCTCATCATAAAAACCATTACATTCAGTGCACTTGTCAGTTACTATATAAAAGAACTCATCTTCTTTAGGTGGATTTTCTTTATTTGAATCAATTTCAATGCCATTTAAATTTTCATCAGAATTTAATGAAGTTCCATCAGAAAATTTCCATCCCACCCCACTCTCATATATAGCAGTGTTTGGGCATTCAGGTTCACATGCACCACAGTTAATACATTCATCTGTAATTTTAATAGCCATTTAATTTAATATTTTAAACTAAAATAATAAGATTTGCAAAGTTAATTATTTTTACGTTATTATAATTTGAATGTTTAAAGATTACCTAAATATTGTATCAGAATTAAAAATTGGATCAAAAAATTATAAATACTTTGATCTAAAAAAACTAAGTAATAAATATCCCCAAATTTTAAATCTTCCTTTTTCTATTAGAATTCTATTAGAAAATGTAATTAGAAAATATGATAACTTTTCAATAGAAAACAAACATGTAGAAGCAATTTTAAATTGGAAAAACACCCAAGGTAAAAAAGACATACCTTATTCACCCTCAAGAGTTTTAATGCAAGACTTCACTGGCGTACCAGCAGTTGTTGATTTAGCATCGATGAGAGAGGAATTGTACAGAAAAGGTAAAAATCAAGAATTAATTAATCCAATAGTGCAAACGGATCTTGTTATAGACCATTCTGTTAATATTGAATATTTTGGAACACAAAACAGTCTTAAAAAAAATGTAGAAATTGAATATATAAAAAACAAAGAGAGATATGAACTTTTAAAATGGGCACAAAAATCGTTTAAAAATTTTAATGTAGTTCCTCCAGGAATGGGAATATGTCACCAAATTAATTTAGAATATTTAGCAGAGTGTGTCAAAGAAAAAGATGGGTACTTATTTCCTGACACTTTAGTGGGCACAGATTCTCATACACCTATGGTAAATGGAATTGGAGTATTAGGTTGGGGTGTTGGTGGTATTGAAGCAGAAGCAGCAATGCTTGGCCAACCTATTTTTATGATATTACCAGAGGTTATAGGGTTAAAATTAAAAGGAAAACTAAATGAAGGAATTACGACAACTGATTTAGTACTATCTATTACTGAAAAATTAAGATCATATGGTGTAGTTGGTAAAATAGTTGAAGTGTTTGGTGATGGAGTAAAAAATCTTTCGGTAGCTGATAGAGCAACAATATCAAATATGTCCCCTGAGTTTGGCTGTACTGATACACATTGGCCAATTGATGAACAAACAATTAAATATTTAAAAAAATCTAACAGATCTAATCAGTTGATAGATAAAGTTATATCATATGCTAAAAAAAATCTTTTGTGGAATGAAAACTCTAATCTAATTAAATACACTGATGTTGTTAATTTCAATATTGATAAAGTAGTTCCTACTATTTCAGGACCTAAAAAACCACAAGAAAAAATCAAACTTAACAATGTAAAAGAAAAAACAGAATATATTATTAAAAATGATTTTAATGGTAAATTAACTAATACTAAAGTTTCGGATGGGTCAGTAGTAATTGCTGCTATTACTTCTTGCACTAATACATCAAACCCAAGCGTAATGATTGGAGCAGGTTTAATAGCTAGAAAAGCAGTTGAATTGGGATTAAAAGTAAAACCATGGGTCAAAACATCACTTGCGCCTGGATCAAAAGTTGTTACTAAATATTTAGAAAAATCAAATTTATTACCATATCTAGAAAAATTAGGATTTAATATTGTTGGCTACGGATGCACTACTTGTATTGGAAACTCAGGAGATATGATATCTGATGTTCAAAAAAATGTAATAAATAATAATTTAACAGTAGCATCAGTGCTTTCAGGAAATAGAAATTTTGAAGCTAGAATTCATCCTAACATAAAAATGAATTTTTTGATGTCTCCAATGTTTGTCGTAATTTATTCTCTTGTTGGAAAAATAAATTTAAACGTATTAGAAGAAGAAATTGGAAAAGATAAAAATGGAAATGGTATTTTTTTAAATGATTTATGGCCATCAAACCAGGAAATTGAAAATCTTGTAAATGAAGTTGTAACAAATGATCACTTTAACAAAACTTACTCTACAATTTTTGATGGTGATGATAATTGGAAAAAATTAAAAATAAAAAAATCATCACTTTTTAATTGGAAAAAAAACTCTACTTATATCAAAGAAGTATCGTTTTTTAAACAAAAAAAATTTTATAATAATGAAAAAATAAATGCAAGAATTTTACTTCATCTTGGTGATTCAGTTACAACTGATCACATATCTCCAGCTGGAAAATTTTTAAATGAACATCCTGCTGGAAAATATTTAAATGAAAAAGGAATTAAATCAAATGAATTCAATTCTTATGGATCAAGAAGAGGAAATCAGGAAGTAATGGTTAGAGGAACCTTTGCAAATGTTAGAATTAAGAACAAATTAGTTAATATAGAAGGAGGATGGACTATATATCATCCAAGTGGAAAGGAAATGACTGTATTTGATGCATCTTTAAAATATATAAAAAACAACACAGACACAGTTGTAATTGGCGGTCATGAATATGGATCTGGGTCATCAAGAGATTGGGCAGCCAAAGGAACAAAATTATTAGGCATAAAAGCTGTTATAGCAAAAAGTTTTGAAAGAATTCATAGAAGTAATCTTATTGGAATGGGTGTTTTGCCTATAGAAATTATTGAAAATATAAATATTACTGGAAGAGAAAATGTTAAATTTAATATCAATAATCTTAAGGTGAAGAAACCGATTGATATTTTATTTGACAATAAAAAAGTAAAAGGCATTATTAGAATTGACTCAGAAATTGAAATAGAATATTATAAGTCTGGTGGTATTTTAAATTATGTTCTTAATAACGTGCGGATTTAATTTCATTAATCATTTTTAATAGATTATTCTTTATAAATATATAAAATAGAGAAGTAATCAAACCTAGAAACAAAAATATTAATACAGTTAATGCCCTATCTGGAGAACTTCTTACTAAAGGAACTTCAACATCTTTTATGATTGTAAAAACTGGAGTATCCTTTGTTACCTGAATTTTTGCTCTTTCGACTTGTTTGGCTAACTCTTGATATACAGAATTAATTAAATCAAATTCATTTTGAAGTTTAAATAATTCATCATTAAAAATATATGATGAAATTGCTTGATTATTATCTTTAAATTTTGATAACTTACCTTGAATCTGTTCAAATTCTATTTTCTTTAAATTAAAATTTTTTTCATTAAAAAATAAAAGTTCTTTTGCTGATTTTATATTATGATTAATTATATAAGTTTGAAGAATTTTTTGAACATTAGATGTAACAATAGTAGAATATACGGGGTTATCTAACTCAGTAAAAACCTCAACATAACCTTCCCTTTTGTTAAATGAAACAAAAACAATTTCATCTAATAATTCGAAAAGTTCAGATTCTTCCTCAGATACAATATAAATATCTTCAATATTATTAGTGTTATCTGAAAAATTATGATTTTCTCTAAATAAAGAAATAAACTCTGAAGGAAGTCTTATTATTTTTTTCGGTAATCCAATTGTAAAACTTATTACAGTAGAAATCAAATTATTTTTTTTAACTAATAAATGATCTTTTAAAAAATTTTCATCATTTAACTTAATATTTAAAATGTCTCTTTTAAAAAATATATTTTCAAACACTAATGGATAAACATTAGGAGATAATAAATTGTTATTAGAATTAGTACTTAGATCAATTCCAGCTAAAGTTGCTAAGCCAGATAAATTAGAAGAGAAATTTTCATTATTTGAAGAAGGTGTGAAAATTATATTTGATTTATATTTTACTGGCAATGACAATGAATATATTATTCCAATAATTGAAAAAAAAACTAAAATTCTGAGTATGATATGTCTATTATCATAAATCTTTTTTAGTTGTGGAAGTAAATCAATTTCATCAAAATTTTGTTCTCTATTAGCCATATACTAGTTATTTTTATAAAATTAGCAATAAATATTTTTATAATATAACAATTTAAGAATTTGATTAATTAACGAATTTATTAAAAAAATAAAAAAAATGTTAAATAGAAAAAAATCATTAACAATTGGAATGATTCAAGATGATATTCACTGGCATAATGCTAAAAAAAATATTAAAAAATTTGAAAAAATAATATTTTCAAATAATAAAAAAGTAGATATATGGATTTTACCAGAATTATTTACTACTGGTTTTACAATGAAACCAGAAGAGGTTTATGAATCAATGAATGGTTTATCAATCAAATGGATGAAAACAATATCAAAAAAGAAAAGTTAGATTTATGTAGAAAGGAATTGCCATTTTTAAATGATAAGGACGATTTTGTAATAAAATAAAATTTTATAATTATAATTTCATATTGGGTAAATCTTTAAATACTTTGTATGGAAGATTACTATTTGGATTAAATATTACCCAAATAGTAATAAAAATAATCATCATATCAGTATAAAACGACTTGTTATTTTGATACCATATTTCAAGATTTCCCTTGAACGGTGATATAAACTTTCTGTAATAAACTTCTAAAGGTAATTTTGTATTAGTTAAAAGTTTTTCTTCATCTCTAAAAATTATTGAACCAATTCCAGTTAATCCGGGTTTAGAATTATATATCTTATTTTTAATTTCTTTGGGATATTGGTGAAATGTTTTATCAACTAGAGGACGAGGACCAACAATACTCATTTGTCCAAATAAAACATTAAATAATTGGGGTAATTCATTAATTTTTGTTTTTCTGAGGAATTTACCAAAAAATAAGACTCTAGGATCATTTCTTTTTGTATAAATTCCTGAACCAATATTTGGACTATTTTTAATCATTGTTACAAACTTATAGATATTAAATTTTTTATTTTTATATCCAACTCTTTCCTGAAAATAAAAAACATAATGCTCCCCAGTAAATAAAAGACAAATAGTTGTAAACAATAAAATTGGTGATAGAAAAATAATTGCTAAAAAAGAAGCTGATATGTCTATTAAACGTTTTACATAATTAATATAAAACATTGAATTACATTTTTTGATCTAAATTAATACCTGTATCAAAATGATTAAAACTAGGAATATGATTCTCTAATAAATTAATTATCATTTTTTTATTTAAATTTTTTTTTGAAAAAATAGTATCAAAATCATCTTTGAGTTTATCAATATTAAGTTTGATGTTTTTTGGTTTTACATAACCTAAACTTTCATACTTATCTAAATTAACAACTTCGTTTTTCGCATAAAATTCTTCGTATTTTTTTTCTCCAGATGTATTTGACTTAAAAAAATAAACAGAATAAATATTTTCATTATTATTGATTTTAAATCTTTTTGCGTCTAATTCATTGTCAAATATTTTTGGCTTAAAACCTATATAATTTAAAAATTCTAATAAAATAGATTTAAAAAAAATTTGATTTTTAAAATCAAATTTAGGAAAAAAAACATCTCCAGATTCCCCTAAAAATGTAGATAAAAGACATATTTGACCTGATTCTTTAGGTGTTACAAAATAACGTTTTATATCTGTTGGACATGATAATGGTTGGTTTTTTTTAATTCTATTTATAAAACCATATAATAGACTTCCGTTAGAAAATGCAACATTAGCAAATCTGGCAGTAGATACCTTAAAGTGATTTTTAAAAGAAATAATTATTTTTTCCATTAAACTTTTTGAAGCACCCATTATATTAACTGGGTTTGTTGCCTTATCAGTAGAAACACTAAAAAAAAATTTAGGAGGATGTTTAATTAATAAATTCAATAAATGAATTGCACCAAAAATATTATTTTTTATTAAAGCTTCAATAGAAAAAATATCTTTTTCAGAACGGACATGCTTATGAGCTGCAAAATTTGCAACAATATCAAACTTACCTTCATATAAAAAAATTTTTTTTAGTATTGTGTCTGAAAAATTAATTGGATAAGTTTTATAATAAATTTCATGATCAAGTAAAAAAGAACTTCTTAAATCTCTAGTTAATTCAGTTAAGGAATTTTCATTAATATCAACTACAAT
>CABZXU010000009.1 GCA_902529805.1 uncultured Marinoscillum sp. | reverse complement strand
TCTTTTTTTGCTTGCTTGCTTTTCGGCCTCTAATCTTTTTGATTTTTCTTCTTCTGAAAGCTTTAATATAGAATCTACTTTATCTTGAATTTTCTTTTCTTTTTCTTTTATCCACTTATTGTATTTTTTATCAGCTTCTTCTTGTGATATAGCTTTTTTGTCAACACCAATTTGAAGATGTCTTTTTAAAAGAATTCCTTTATAAGAAAGTATTGCTCTAACTGTATTGGTTGGAATTGCACCATTAGCTAACCATTCTAATGCTTTTTCATCATTAATAGTTATAGTTGCAGGATTTGTATTTGGATTATAGCTCCCTATTTTTTCAATAAATTTTCCGTCCCTTGGCGATCTTGAATCAGCAATTGTAATGTCATAAAGTGCTAATTTCTTTCTTCCTCTTCTTGATAGTCTTATTTTTACACTCATATTTTTTTGTTTATATGGAACACGTCCATTTACATTAATAAATTTTAAGATCGCAAATATAATTGGTTAAATTAATTTTCCTAAGAAAATAAAATTATTTTAAATTATAATAACATAATAACCTAATAACCGACTATACGGTTTTTATTTTAATTTATTTATAAATATATTGTGTAATTATTATTTTATTATGAGCGATTTTTCTTACATATCTAATTCAGATCCAAAGTACATTGAACAGATGTATCAAAAATATAAATCTCACCCTGAAGATGTAGATTTTTCTTGGCAGAAATTTTTTGAAGGTTTTGATTTTTCTTCTCAAACCTCAATTGGCACTAATCTATCTAATGATGAAACATATGTAAACAATTTAATCAATGCTTATAGAATATTTGGTCATCTTAATTCAAATACTAACCCTGTTAGAGTTAGAAGAGATCATAATGTTAAATTCGATTTAGAATTTTTCAATTTAAATAAATCTCACTTAGAAAAACAATTCAACATATCCTCAGAAATTGGATTAGATAATGCTAAACTAAAAGATATAATTTCAAAACTTGATAGAATTTATTTGGGAACTATAGGTTTTGAATATATGCATATTAGGGACTCTGATGAAGTTAATTGGCTTAAAAACTGGATAGAATCCAAATGGCATGATATCAAACATTCAAAAGATGATAAATTAAGAATCCTTTCTAAACTTAATGAGGCATTAGTTTTTGAAAATTTTTTACATACAAAATATATTGGTCAAAAAAGATTTTCCCTTGAAGGTGGTGAAAATACTATAACTTTTCTTAGTGAATTTATTGGATCTGCGGCAAAAGAAAATGTTGAGGAAGTTGTTATTGGAATGGCACACCGAGGTAGATTAAATGTTTTAACAAGCATTCTAGGAAAGACTTATAATGAAATGTTTAATGAATTTGAGGGGAACATGGATCCCGATTTAACTATGGGAGATGGCGATGTTAAATATCATTTAGGTTATTCTAGTTTAAGAAAATATAGTAAGAATAAGAAAATTTATGTGAAGTTAGTGCCTAATCCTTCTCATTTGGAATCAGTAAGCCCCGTAGTTCAAGGTTATGTTAGAGCGCAAATTGATGATGAATATCAAAAAGACTTTAATAAAGCTATACCGATATTAATTCACGGAGATGCTGCTATTGCTGGTCAAGGTTTAGTTTATGAAATTGTTCAAATGTCTAAACTTAAAGGTTACAGGTGCGGAGGTACTATTCATTTTGTTATAAATAATCAAATTGGTTTTACTACAGATTATGATGATGCAAGATCAAGCATTTATTGTACAGATCTTGCGAAAATTATTGATTCTCCAGTTTTGCATATAAATGGAGATGATGCTGAAGCAGTTTCTTTTGCTTCTAGCCTTGCATTAGCATATAGACAAAAGTTTAAAAAAGATATTTTTATTGATTTATTATGTTATAGAAGGCATGGTCATAATGAATCTGATGAACCAAAGTTTACTCAGCCTTCTTTATATAATTTAATTGCAAAACACCCAAATCCAAGGGATGTTTATTTTAATAAACTTAAAGAAGAAAAAGATATTGATGCAAATTATAGTGAAAAATTACAAAAGGATTTTAAACAAATGTTACAAGAAAGGTTAGATGAAGTCAGACAGAAACCTTTACCTTATATTCCTCAAAAACATGATGAAGAATGGGATCATTTGAAAAAATCTAAATCTGAACAATTTTTAGAATCTCCAGATACTTCATTGGACCTAGTAAAAATAAATAAGATTGCAAAGTCATTAACAAGTCTTCCGTCTGGATTCAAACCTTTAAAACAAATTGCAAAATTAATTAATGATAGAAAAGAAAATTTTTTCAATAAAAAAATGATCAACTGGTCAGATGCTGAACTTTTAGCTTATGGTTCATTATTAATAGACAAAAAGATAATTAGAATTTCCGGACAAGATGTGATAAGAGGGACATTTTCACATAGACATGCTTATTTCTTTGATTCTGATACAAATAAACCATATTGTCCTTTAAATAATATTTCAAAAAATCAGAATGAATTATTTATTTATAATTCTTTATTATCTGAATTTGCTGTATTAGGTTTTGAATATGGATATGCAATGGCTACACCTAATGCATTAGTCATATGGGAAGCGCAATTTGGTGATTTTGTTAATGGTGCTCAAGTAATAATTGATCAATATATTTCTTCAGCTGAAACTAAATGGGATAAAATGAATGGATTAGTTGTCCTTTTACCTCATGGATATGAAGGTCAGGGCCCGGAACATTCTAGTGCAAGGCCTGAAAGAATCTTGAGTTTATGTTCGGATGATAATATGATTGTTTCAAATTTAACTACACCTGCTAATTTTTTTCATCTATTAAGAAGACAATTATTTTGGAATTTTAGAAAGCCTTGTTTCGTTTTATCCCCTAAAAGTTTGCTAAGACATCCAGACCTTCATTCTCCTATAAGTGATTTTACTAAATCCAAGTTTCAAGAAGTAATAGATGATGAACTGATTAAAAAAACAAAAGTTAAAAAATTAATTTTATGTACTGGAAAGGTTTATTATGATTTAAAGCAATATAGAATTCAGAAAAATATAGTTAATATTGCTATTGTTAGAATAGAACAAATTTACCCTTTTCCTATAAATCAGATTACTAAAATTATTAAAAAGTATAAATGTGATAAGATTTGTTGGGTTCAAGAGGAGCCAAAAAATATGGGATATTGGAAATTCATAAGTAATGAATTAGAAAAATATGAATTAAAATTATTATCAAGAAAAAGAAGCGCTTCTCCTTCAACAGGTTATTTTAAATCTCATAGCAAAGAGCAGCAATCATTAATTAAAAAAGCATTTGAATGACAAAAAGTGATAAAATTTATGAAATGTTCGTCCCTAATGTAGGCGAATCAATTAATGAAGTTACAATTTCTTCATGGTTAAAATCTAATGGGGATTATGTTGAGTTAGATGAGATAATAGCTGAAATTGATTCTGATAAGGCAACATTTGAATTAACTGCAGAAGCATCTGGTAATCTTATAATAGAAGCAGAGGAAGGAACTACCCTTGAAATTGGTAAGCTAATATGTAAAATTGAAATTAAAGAAATTTCTAAAGAGCAGAAAGAATCTCAAGATCAAAAAGAGGTTTTAACTGATAATAAATCAGAAGTTATAACTAAAGAAAGATCTGAATCAACTCCTGTTGCAAAAAAAATAATGGATGAAAAAGGTATAGATCCAAAAGAAATATCTGGTACTGGAGCTGGAGGTAAAATCACAAAAGAAGATGTTATAAATTCAGAGCAAAAAGTCGAAGCTTCTTCTACTGCAGACTCAAGTGAGGTTCAAACTGTTGGAAATAGGAATCAAAGAAGAGAAAAGATGACGCAACTTAGAAAAACAATATCTAAAAGACTGGTGAGCGTAAAGAATGAAACAGCAATGCTTACAACATTTAATGAAGTAAATATGGAACCTATAATGAATTTAAGAAAAAAATATAAAGAATCATTCAAGGAAAAATATGAAGTGAATTTAGGTTTTATGTCATTTTTTACTAAAGCTTGTTGTGTTGCTTTAAGCGAGTGGCCAGCAGTTAATGCTTTATTAGATGAAAATGAAATTGTTTATAATGACTACTGTGATATATCTATTGCTGTTTCTACTCCAAAAGGATTAGTTGTTCCTGTAATTAGAAATGCTGAAAGTTTAAGTTTCGATCAAATAGAAAAAGAAATTATTAGGTTAGCTACTAAAGCTAGAGATGGAAAATTATCAATTGAAGAAATGCAAGGAGGAACTTTTACAATTACTAATGGTGGTATTTTTGGGTCTATGATGTCTACACCAATAATTAATTCTCCTCAATCAGCTATTTTGGGGATGCACAATATTGTGAAAAGAACTATGGTGGTAAATGATGAAATAAAAATTAAGCCAATGATGTATTTAGCTCTTTCATATGATCATAGAATAATCGATGGAAGAGAATCAGTTAGTTTTTTAGTCAGATTAAAGGAATTATTAGAAGATCCCTCTAGATTAATGTTAAAAATTTAAGAAGATTGCCTTTTTAATTCTATTAAATGAATTTTTAAAAAAAACTCTAAAAGATCTAATTATATTTTCATGTCTTTCAATTGATGGAATTATCATAACTTAATCTATTTGTTAACCCAATGTTAACAAATTGTTAACTAATTTCAAAACTAAAAAATATTTATTTTGATTTTGTTATAATTTTTGTTAATAAAAATTATATTGCAAAATAAATTTCAATGCCAAGGGACAAGAGTATAAATTCAGTATTGATTATCGGTTCGGGTCCTATTATTATTGGCCAAGCATGTGAATTTGATTATTCTGGATCTCAAGCTTCAAGATCTTTAAGAGAAGAGGGAATAGAAGTTACTTTAATCAATTCAAATCCAGCTACAATAATGACTGATTCTGTAACAGCAGATAATATTTTTCTTTTGCCTCTAGAAAAAAAATCCATAGAACATATTTTATCTATTCATAAAATAGATGCTGTACTCCCTACTATGGGCGGTCAAACAGCGCTGAATTTAGCTATTGAATGTGAAGAAGCTGGAATTTGGGAAAAATTTAATATTAAAATGATTGGAGTCAATACTGATGCAATAAATACAACAGAGGATAGAGAAAAATTTAGATTAAAAATGAAAAGTCTTGACATAAATGTTTGTGAAGGAGAGGTTGCTACTTCTTTTTTAAGAGGGAAAGAAATTGCTCAAAATATTGGTTTTCCATTAGTTATTAGACCATCATTTACTTTAGGTGGTTCAGGCGGTGGGTTTGTAGAAAAAGAAGAAGATTTTGATGATGCACTAAATAATGGGTTAAAATTTTCACCTGTCCACGAAGTATTAGTTGAAAAAAGTATTATGGGATGGAAGGAATTTGAATTAGAACTTTTGAGAGACAATATTGGAAATGTTATTATAATATGTTCTATAGAAAATTTTGATGCAATGGGTATTCATACCGGTGATTCTATTACTGTAGCTCCTGCAATGACTTTACCTGATACTATTTATCAAGAAATGAGAAATCTTGCTATTAAAATGATGAATGGCATTGGGCATTTTGCTGGAGGCTGTAATGTTCAATTCGCTATAAGCCCAGATACTGATGAATTAATTGCTATTGAAATTAATCCAAGAGTTTCAAGATCATCTGCCCTGGCTTCTAAAGCTACTGGTTATCCAATAGCAAAAATAGCAGCTAAACTTGCTATAGGATATAACCTTGATGAATTAGATAATCAAATTACAAAAAACACATCAGCTTTTTTCGAGCCCGCTCTTGATTATGTAGTTGTAAAAATTCCTAGATGGAATTTTGATAAATTTGTTGGTTCGGATAGGCGTTTAGGTTTACAAATGAAAGCAGTTGGAGAAGTTATGGGGATAGGAACTAATTTTCAAGAAGCATTACAAAAAGCTTGTCAATCACTAGAAATTAAAAGAAATGGACTAGGGGCTGATGGCAGAGAAATAATTGATCAAAACACTCTTCTTAACAGCCTAAAATATCCCAGTTGGAATAGGTTATTTCATATTTATGATTCATTTAAATTAGGGCTTCCTTTTAATACTATCCAAGATATAACGAAAATAGATAAGTGGTTTTTATACCAAATCCAAGAATTAGTTATGATTGAAAAAAACATTGAAGAATACAATATTGAAACCATTCCAAAATCTAGTTTAAAATTATTAAAAGAAAAGGGATATGCCGATAGACAAATTGCTCATTTACTTAATTGTTTAGAAAGCGAAGTATTTGAAAAGAGGCAAGAATTAAAAATTAAAAGAGTATTTAAGCTAGTAGATACTTGTGCAGCTGAATTTGAAGCTGTCACTCCTTATTATTACTCTACCTTTGGTGATGAAAATGAATCTAAACCTTCTAATAAGAAAAAAGTGTTAGTTTTAGGATCTGGACCAAATAGAATCGGTCAGGGAATTGAATTCGATTATTGTTGTGTTCATGGTGTTTTGGCTGCTAAAGAATGTGGTTATGAAACGATTATGATCAATTGTAATCCCGAAACTGTTTCAACAGATTTTGATGTAGCTGATAAACTTTACTTTGAGCCTGTTTTTTGGGAGCATATTTATGAAATAATTTTACATGAAAAACCAGAAGGAGTAATAGTTCAATTAGGGGGTCAAACTGCTCTTAAATTATCTCATAAACTTGACAAATATGGTATTAAAATTTTTGGAACGAGTTATGACTCACTTGACCTTGCTGAAAATAGAGGTCGATTTTCTGATCTATTAAAGAAAAATAAAATTCCATATCCAAGATATGGAACCATAGAATCCGCATCAGATGCTATTAAATTATCCAAAAAAATTGGGTTTCCTCTTTTGGTTAGGCCTTCATATGTTTTAGGTGGTCAATCAATGAAAATAGTTATAAATAATAAAGAATTAGAAGAACATGTAGTTGATTTAATTCAAGATAAACCTGACGGAAAAATATTGTTAGATCATTTCCTCAGCGGAGCAATAGAAGCTGAAGCAGATGCAATTTGCGATGGTAAAGATGTTTATATTATAGGTATCATGGAGCACATTGAACCAGCTGGCATTCATTCTGGAGACTCATATGCAGTATTGCCTCCCTACAATTTAGGAGATTTAGTTATTAGAAAAATTAAAGAATACACAAAAAAAATTGCATTAGAATTAAATACAATTGGTTTAATTAATATTCAGTTTGCTATAAAGGATGATACTGTATATGTGATTGAAGCTAACCCTAGGTCTTCAAGGACAGTTCCATTTATTTCAAAAGCTTATCAAGAAACTTATGTTAATTATGCCGTAAAAATTATGCTAGGAAAAAATAAATTATCCGATTTTAAATTTTCTCCTATAAAGAAAGGGTATGCTATTAAGGAGCCTGTTTTCTCTTTCAACAAGTTTCCAAATGTAAATAAAGAATTGGGTCCAGAAATGAAATCAACGGGAGAGTCAATTTATTTTATTGATGATTTAATGGATGATTATTTCACCAAAATTTATTCCAAAAGAAACCTATATTTAAGTAGATAAATGTTTAAAATATTATCCCTATTATTATTATTTTATTTGCTTTTTAAATTTTTTGGTATGTTTTTTAAAAACATTATTTCTAATTATTTTGGTTCTAAAAAAAATAATAATAAAAACAATAAGAATAATTCGGGAGAGTTTGTTGATTATGAGGAGCTTGATTAAAAATTAATTAATTTAGTTCTAATGAATTGGTTTAAAAGAAATATAAAAAATATTAAAACACCCACGTCCAAAAAAAAAGAGGCACCTGATGGAATGTGGCATAAAACTCCTAAGGGATCTATAATACATATTAGAGAATTAAAAAATAATTCATATGTTTCTCCTGAAGATGATTTTCATTTTAGAATAGGATCCAAAGAATATTTTGAAATACTTTTTGATAATAATTTTTATAAGGAGTTAGATGAGAATCTTAGTTCATCTGATCCCTTAAATTTTAAAGATAGAAAAAGTTATAAAAATAGACTTTCTTCATCAAAGAAGTCAACCGGATTAAACGATGCAATTAGAACCGGTGTAGGAAAAATAAATGGCCTTTCAATTATTATATGTTGTATGGATTTTAGTTTTATTGGCGGTTCTATGGGTTCAGTTGTGGGAGAAAAAATTTCAAGAGCGATTGATTATTCTATAAAAAATAAATTTCCAATACTAATTATTTCTAAATCTGGAGGTGCAAGAATGATGGAATCAACCTTTTCTTTAATGCAAATGGCTAAAACTTCAGCTAAAATTTCTTTACTATCGAAAGAAAAAATACCTTATATTTCATTGATGACCGATCCTACAACAGGAGGGGTTTCTGCTTCATTTGCTATGTTAGGAGATTTTAATATTGCTGAACCAAACTCGCTAATTGGATTTGCTGGCCCAAGAGTTATTAAAGAAACTATAGGATCAAATCTCCCAAAAGGTTTTCAAAAATCTGAATTTTTATTAGATAATGGTTTTCTTGATTTTATAGTTGACAGGAGAAATTTAAAAAATAAAATTTATAAATTATTAAGATTATTAAAAGATTAAGTTTTAAACCTTAATTATATATATTCGTAAAAAAAAATTATGTTATCATCTGTATATTTAACTGTAGGGACTTCCATAATAGCATTTACATTAGTAATACTTTTTTTAGTAATGGTATTATTATTCGCACAATCCAAATTAGTACAATCTGGAGATGTAAATATTTTTGTTAATGGAGATGAAACAAACCCATTAGTAGTGCCAGCCGGATCAACATTACTTACAACTTTATCTGCTCAAAAAATGTTTTTACCATCTGCTTGCGGTGGTGGTGGAACATGTGCCATGTGTAAATGTAAAATTCATGAAGGTGGTGGAGATGTTTTACCTACTGAGATTGGTCATTTATCTAGAACTGAGCAACAAGATAATGTACGATTATCTTGTCAGGTAAAAGTTAAAGAAGATATGAAAGTTGAAATTCCAGAAGAAATTTTTGGAATCAAAAAGTGGGAGTGTGAAGTTGTTTCAAATTATAATGTTTCAACGTTTATAAAAGAATTTGTTGTGAAGTTACCCCCAGGAGAAAACCTAGATTTTAAATCAGGAGGTTATATTCAGATTGATGTTCCAGAAACTGAAATAAACTTTAAGACTATGGATATAACTCCTCATCCTGAATTAGGTCATAAGAAAGATGTATTTAAATCTGATTGGGATCAATTTAATCTTTGGCCATTAAAGATGGTAAATGATGAAGAAATTTTTAGAGCATATTCCATGGCAAACCATCCAGCTGAAGGAAATATAATTATGTTAAATATTAGAGTAGCAACTCCTCCTTGGGATAGAGTAAAAAATAAATGGATGGAAGTAAATCCAGGTATTTGCTCTTCTTATATTTTCTCTAGAAAACCCGGTGATAAAATATCTATTTCAGGCCCTTATGGAGAATTTCATATTAATAAAACAGAAAGAGAGATGGTTTATATTGGCGGTGGTGCTGGTATGGCTCCATTAAGATCTCATATTTTTCATTTATTTCACACAAAAAAAACTAATAGAAAAGTTTCTTATTGGTATGGGGGGAGATCAAAGAAAGAACTATTTTATTTAGATCATTTTAAAAATATTGAAAAGGGATTTAAAAATTTTAAATTTTATGTTGGTCTATCCGAACCACTTCCAGAAGATAATTGGTCTTTGAAAAAAAACTTGGATGATAAAAAAGATGGTTATGTAGGCTTCATACATCAAGTCCTTTATGATAACTATTTAAAGCATCATGAAGAACCAGATGAAGTTGAATATTATTTATGTGGCCCTCCTTTAATGAATCAAGCAGTACTAAAAATGTTAGATGATTTAGGTGTTCCTGATGAAAACATTAGATTTGATGATTTTGGTGGTTAATTGCTAGAATAGCCAAGTATTTCATTCCAAGTTCTAAATAAATTTTTATAACATATTTTTTCAATATCTTCTTCGCTATAATTTTTTTTAAGTAAGCCTAAAATAATATTAGGATAGTCTGCAACACTTTTTAAATTATAGGGTAATGTATTTCCCAATCCATCGAAATCAGATCCAAAACCAACATAATCTATCCCTACTAAATTAACTACATGATCTATCGCATTAATGACATCTTCAACATTTGCAAATGGTTTTTCCTCTTTAATAATTTTATTTTTAAATTTATTTATTTTATTAATATCATTGATTTTATTCTTTTTTATCCAATTTTCAACTTTTCTATCAATCTTACTGATTTTTTTATTAGATAATTCATTGACAAATTTTGAACCAAAATTTATTAGAATTAAACCATTTGATTCTGCTAATTTTATTATCATATCATCACTCATATTTCTTTCAAATCCTGGAGTAAATTTTCTAGGAGATGAATGAGATGCTATCACAGGTGTTTTACTTATTTCAATAACTTGATAAAATGTTTCGTCTGTTATATGTGATACATCTATCATCATTCCTACTGAGTTCATTTTTGAAATGACCTTTTTTCCAAATGGACTTAAGCCATTCCATGTTTTTGTAGAATCGTATGAAGAATCACATATTGCATTATCTTTTCCATGAGTTAATGTCATATATCTTATGCCTCTATTAAAAAAGTAATCGATATTTTCTAATTTATTTTCTATTGCAGCTCCATTTTCTATCCCCATAGGTAAAGAAATTAATCCTTTTGAGAAATTGTGTTTAATTTCAGATGGGTTATTTGCTAAAGCGAATTTATCAGGGAAAGACTCAGTTATTTTTATAACCATATCAATTAATGAGTCAGCTAGTTTTTTTTCCTTACTAGATTCTTGAAATTCGGCAGGTATATAAATAGACATAAATGGCGCATCTAATCCTCCTTTTTTTGATTTTTTATAATCAAAATCACCATCTGTATCTTTTGTAATATCTAAAACGTCATCTTTATTTAAATAGCCAGCTTTTTTTAATCTATGAGGAAGGTCAATATGTCCGTCAGCAATAATAAATTTATTTGCCAATATTTTAGATTTAATGATAAGTTGTTTTTCTTTCATTCTAAAGTTAGGATTATACATAAATCAAAAAGAAGGCTATTAAAAAAAATTCGATAACTTTAATTATAAGCTTCCTGAATAACCACCGTCTATTGGTAAATTTATTCCATTTATATAAGAAGCTTCTCTACTACATAAAAAACAAACTGCACTAGCAATTTCCTCGGGTAAAGCAAACCTTTCAGCTGGTATATTTTTTTTATATTCGTTCTCAATGCTTTTTATAGATATTTTATTAATTTCTGATCTATTTTTCATTAAGCTTTTTAATCTATTTGTTAATGTAAAACCAGGTAATATATTATTGACGGTTATACCAAACTTTCCAAGTTCAAAAGATAAAGTTTTTGACCAACTTGCCATACCCCATCTTATAGTATTTGAAACACCTAAATTTTGGATTGGTGCTTTTACAGATATTGATATAATATTTATTATTCTACCAAACTCAGATTTTTTCATAAAGGGGGCTAATGCTTTCACAAGAATATGACTACAATGTAAATGCATAGATATATATTTATCAAAATCTTCTTTTTTAGCTTCAATAATTTTTCCAGGAGGTGGGCCACCAGTATTATTTATTAATATTTCAGGTTTATTTCCATCATTTATATAATCATTTATTTTTTTTTCTAGCAAATCGGGGTTATTAAAATCTGAAACAATAAAATCGTGTTTTTGTTTTTTAGATGTATCTAGTAGGGATAAAACATTATTTAATTTTTTTTCATTTCTTGCTAGTAATGTAACATTAGCATTTTGTTCTGATAATTTAATTGCGATTTCTTTGCCAATCCCATCAGTACTTCCACAAACTATAGCCCTTTTATTTTTTAACGATAAATTCATTTTATTTATTTAAAATTTTTTTACTAGCTTGAATTATTGCTTCAGTATCATAATTGCATTCTGTATATAGTTCATCTTGCGATCCATGTTCAATGATTTGGTCTGGAATCCCTAATCTTTCAATATTATTTTTATAATTATTATTAGCCATAAATTCTAAAATGGCACTTCCAAATCCTCCCATTATGCAGCCATCTTCTACTGTAAGTATATTTTTATATTTCTTGAGAATTTTATGGAGAAGTTTTGTATCTAATGGTTTTACAAACCTCATATCAAAATGTCCCGGAAATATTTTATCATTTTTTAGTACTTCAATAGCTTTGGTCGCATAATTTCCTATATGCCCAATTGATAAAATCGCTAGACTTTCTCCCTCACATATTTTTCTTCCTGTTCCTATATCTATTTTTTCAAATGGTGTTTGCCAATCTAAAAGTACACCTGGACCTCTAGGATATCTAATTGTAAATGGGTTTGAATATTGTAACTGTGCAGTATACATTAAATTTCTTAATTCAGTTTCATTCATAGGCGCTGAAACAATCATATTTGGTAAACATCTCATATATGCAATATCATATGCTCCGTGATGGGTTGGGCCATCTGATCCGGCAACACCAGCTCTATCTAAACAAAAGATAACTGGTAACTTTTGGATACAAACATCATGAATAACTTGATCATAAGCTCTTTGCATAAAAGTACTATATACATTGCAAAATGGAATAAGTCCTTGAGTTGCTAATCCAGCACTAAATGTAACAGCATGTTGCTCAGCAATTCCAACATCAAAAGCTCTTTCAGGCATAGATTTCATCATTATATTTAATGATGATCCTGATGGCATTGCTGGAGTTATGCCCATTATTTTTTTATTTTTCTTTGCTAATTCTACAATGGTATTGCCAAATACATCTTGATATTTTATTGGTTTTTTTACCTTACTTTTTTTTGCAGTTTCACCAGAAATCTTATCAAATTTACCAGTTGCATGCCATTTTGTTTGATGTTTTTCTGCTAAATCAAACCCTTTGCCTTTAACTGTCAAACAATGAAGAATTTTTGGTCCATCAATTTTTTTTAGATCATCTAAAGTATTTATTAATTTATCTAAATCATGTCCATCTATCGGACCAAAATATCTAAGATTTAATGATTCAAACAAATTAGAATGATTTAAAACAAATGACTTTAAACTTTGTTCTAATGTTCTTCCAATTTTTTGTGCCTTTGGACCAAACTTACTAATCTTACCTAAAACACTCCATATATCATTTCTAATTTTATTAAATGTTTTGGATGTTGATATTTTAGTTAAATAATTTTTTAATGCTCCAACATTTGGATCTATTGACATACAATTGTCATTTAGTATGATTAGCATATTTGATTTTGATACACCTGAATTATTCATACCTTCAAATGCAAGCCCCCCAGTTAGTGCGCCATCACCAATAATTGCTATATGATTTTTTTCATTTTCTTTTTTATACTTTGCTGCTGTGGCCATTCCTAAAGCTGCTGAAATAGAAGTAGACGCATGTCCAACGCCAAAGGTATCATATTCACTTTCAGATCTTTTAGGGAAACCAGATAATCCTTTGTAAACTCTATTTGTGTGAAATTTATTTTTTCTACCAGTTAAAATTTTATGACCATAGGCTTGATGTCCAACATCCCATACTATCTGGTCATAAGGTGCATTAAATACATAATGTAGCGCAACTGTTAATTCAACTACCCCCAAGCTGGCTCCAAAATGCCCCCCATAGTTTGAAACTGTATCTATTATAAATTCTCTTAATTCATCACAAAGTAAATGCAGCTCATTATTAGTAAGCTTTTTTAAATCATTTGGAAAATTAATTGTTGATAGTATCTTACCTGCCTTACTATTCATATGATTTATTTTGAGCTTTTGTTTTTGTTATTTGAATAATAGTTTGTAAATCTATAATTTTTATAAGAAAGAACTATTTATATTTAAGTTAAAACTTATACGAATTATACGAATTATACGAATTTGAGTTATAAAATTAAGATACCCTTATTTGAAGGTCCATTTGACTTACTACTATTTTTTATAGAAAGAGATGAGATAGATATTAAGGATATACCGATAGCTACCATTACAAAAGATTTTCTTGATTATATTGAAAATCTAGAAAGTATGAATATAGAAGTGGCTAGTGAGTTTATAGTGGTTGCTGCAACATTGATGAGAATAAAATCAAAAATGCTTTTACCAAGACTTATGATGGATGAAGACGGAAATGAAGTTGATCCTAGAGATGAATTAGTTAAGCATTTATTAGAGTATAAAAAATTTAAATCAGTAATTGAAGATTTTAAGAGCTTTGAGAAATATAGAAATGAGAAACATATTCGAGGGAATTTGTATGAAGAGATAAAGTCTATTGCTTCAAAAAGCAATATAGAAATAGAGATGCAAGATGTAAATCTTTATAAATTATTAACAGTATTTAATAATGCAATAAATAAGTTAAATCATAAAAAGAATATTAAATCTCATGAAATTATGCAATATCCATACACAATTGAGAAACAAAAGAAATACATTTTGAATTTAATAAAATCAAAAAGTAAAATAGCTTTTTCAGATTTAATTGATGAAAATCCTTTGAAGATATTAGTGATTTATAATTTTTTAGCAATATTAGATTTAATACAGAACTCTAAAGTATTGATATCAATTGGAGATGGTTTAAATAATTTTTGGTTAAGCTTTAACTCTTAAAAAAAAAGTTAGTTTCAATATTAGCATTATCATCAGAATCCGAACCATGAATAGCATTAGCTTCTATAGAGGTAGCATATAATTTTCTAATAGTTCCTTCCTCAGCTTTTTCTGGATCAGTAGATCCAATTAATTTTCTAAAGTCTTCTACAGCATTTTCTTTTTTTAATGACATAACAATTATTGGACCTGAACACATATATTCACATAAGTTTTCAAAAAAAGGCCTTTCTTTATGTATTGAATAAAATTTTTCAGCAAGATCTTTATTTAAGCTTAATAATTTCATATTTGTTATTTGAAAACCACTGTCTTCTATTTGTTTAATTATTGCTCCACTGTATTTTTTTTTAAATGCATCAGGTTTAATTATTGTGAATGTTTTATTACCTTCCATGACAAACTATGTTTTTAAGTGTTTTTAAAAATTTATTTAAATATATATTATATTATGATTTTAATCTTAACACAAAAAAAAAATTTTTTTTTAAAAAAAAATTATCCCACTTTTGCAAGCTAAAAAAAAGAAAAAGTTATTAAGGAATTAAAAAACATATTATCTAAAAAAAGAAATATAGTAATCACTACTCATTTCAATCCCGATGCTGATGCTTTAGGGTCATCATTAGGTTTATATAATTATTTGAAAAAAGAAAAACATGAAGTACATGTTATTGTTCCTAATGATTACCCTGATTTTTTGACCTGGATGAAAGGAAATAATAAGGTTATAGTTTATAATAAAGAAAAAAATAAATCTAAAAATCTCATTTTAAATTCTGATTTAATTTTTTGTTTAGATTTCAATAGTCTAGAAAGAATATTTGATTTAGGAGATATTATTAATTCAAGTTCATCAAAAAAAATATTAATTGATCATCATCCAAATCCATCAAAATTTTATGATTATAGTTTACATTCTTCAAAAGCTGCTGCTACTTGTGAATTAATTTATGATTTTATTAACATGATGGGAAATATTGAAAATATAGACAAACCCATTTCCGAATGTCTTTATGCGGGTATTATGACTGATACAGGGTCATTTAAATTTTCTTCTACTTCTTCTAAAGTACACAGAATTGTTGCTGATCTAATAGATAGGGGAGTGGATATCAATAAAATCCATAGATTAATTTATGATAATAATTCCTTAAACAAACTCAAGCTTTTAGGATTTTCTATTTCAAAACGACTGAATTTTCTAGAAGAATATAATACAGCATATTTTATTTTAAATAGAAATGATTTAAAAAGATTTAAATATAAAAAGGGAGATACGGAGGGCTTAGTTAATTATGCTCTTTCAATTAAAAATGTTAATTTGGCTTGTATCATAATTGAAGAGAAAGACCTGATAAAGTTTTCATTTAGATCAATTGGGGAGTTTTCAGTTAATAATTTTGCAAAAAAACATTTCAATGGGGGAGGTCATAAAAATGCTGCTGGAGGAAGGTTAGATGAAAATCTTAATGTAGCTTTAAGTAAATTTTTAAAACTTATTAAAGCAAATAAAAAAAAATTAATCTACTAGTATAAAATTTTATTACTTATGAACCCTATAAATAACTTACCATATTTTTTGATTTTGATAGTTACAGGCTTAATCATTTATTCAGTTTTTTTTAATACAAATTCTGTAAAAACCACTGCTAGTGGAATAGAAATTAATTACTTAAAAAATGGTGAAGGAAAGAATCTTGAAGATGGAAATGTTATTATTTTCAATTTAGTATATAATGATCATGAGGGTTTGGAATTACTCAGAAAAGTTGGTGATGATCCAGTTGTTTTAATGAAAGATTCTACCTGGGATTATAATGGTATAATTTATGAAGTAATAAATTTGTTAAAGAAGGGAGATAGTGTAAAATTTGATATTTCTACTGAAGATTTTTATGCTAATTCTCCTTCTGCTGGTTCTATACCAGACTCTATAAAAGATAAGCCTTTAACATTTTATTGTGGAGTAACGGAAATAATGAATAAAGAAGAATTTCAAGAGTATCAAAAAGAACAATATGAAAAAATGCAAAATGAAATGAACAAACAAAATGAAAATCAATTATCTATAGATTTAGAAATCTTAGATAATTATTTAAAATCAAATAATATTGAAGCTATATCAACAGAATCTGGTTTAAGATATGTTATTACTGAAAAAGGAGATGGAAACAAACCTACAGTTGGTTCAAAAGTTAAAGTACATTATACAGGAACCTTATTGGAGGGACAGAAATTTGATTCCTCTATTGATAGAGGAGAACCATTTTCTTTTGATTTAGGTGTAGGAATGGTGATTCCTGGCTGGGATGAAGGAATAGGCTATTTAAGTAAAGGGGCAAAAGCAACTTTATATATTCCTAGTCCTCTTGCTTATGGACCTAATGGTGCTGGAGGAGTAATACCAGGGAATGCAATTCTAATTTTTGAAGTTGAATTAATTGATTTTGAGTAAATACAATGGATAGGTTAATTATTCAAGCTTTTAAAAGTTTTTGTTTAGTTATTATTATTTTTTTTCTATTTACATGTGAAGAAGGTAATGATGTTATTTCAAGAACTTCATCTGAACAGTTAGCTTATGACATTAGTAGAATAAAGGGATATATAAAAGAAAATAATTTATCTGGATTTTCAGAAACCTCCACCGGCTTGCATTATAAAATAACAGAAACAGGAACTGGCAAATATCCTACTTTAGGAGACACATTATATGTTCATTACGTTGGTCAATTTTTGAATGGTCAACAATTTGATAAAAGTAATTCGGATCTTCCTTTTGAATTTATTTTAGGGCAAGGTGTTGTAATTCAAGGTTGGGAAGAAGGGACTAGATTATTAGATAAAGAGGGAACTGGTATTTTTTTACTTCCTTCTTCATTGGGTTATGGTAAATCCCCACCAAGTTCTAGTACCATTCCTCCAAACTCTGTTTTAGTTTTTGCAATGGACTTAGTAGATGTAAAATAATGTTAAAGAATATTAAGTACTTTTTTTCAATCCTAATTATTTCATTTTTCTCATGTGATTTAGATATAGAATATGTTGAAGTTGATGATCCAGAAAAGATAGAACTAGATTCTATAAACCAGGTTTCTATAGATGCCGTTTTAATTAATAAATATATAGATAGTGTTGATTTAAAAAACATTGTTACTCTTGATAACGGTATTAAATACTCTATTACTAAGAAAGGAAATGATATTTTTCCAGAAAATAATGATATTCTTTCAATAAATATTAATGGTTATTATATGAATGATACTATTTTTACAATGTTTGACACAAATAGTAAAACAGTCGCAGAATCCAATGATATATTTATGATTACTAATGAATATGCTCCAATTGCTTTTACTTATACTACCGATGGTAGATATTTTGGACTGAATTCTTTGCATGGTTATTTGACTTTGATTAATTATTTAAAAAAATCAATAGGAAAAATCATGCCTTCAATAGATGAGAATGGGAAATTCACTATAATTTTACCTTCAGGCACTGCCTATGGAAAAGATGGAAATTCTAATTTTCCTGTAATACCAGGAAATTCGGTTTTAATATTCGAGATCCATCTTCTCAAAATTAGAAAGTAATGAAACTATGTTTTGTTACAAACAATAAGAATAAACTTTCAGAAGTTTCTTCAATTTTAAAAAATGTTAAAATCATTTCGTTAGAAGATATTAGCTTTTATGAAGATATTTTAGAAACCGGATCTTCTCTAAAAGAGAATTCAGAGTTGAAGGCAAAATGCATTTATGAAAAATTCAATATAGATTGTTTTGCTGATGATACAGGATTGGAAATTGATTTCCTTAATGGAGAGCCCGGTGTTTATTCTGCTAGATATGCTGGAAATAGAAGTAATTCAAAAGATAATATTGATTTGGTTTTAAAAAAAATGAAAAATTCCAAAAATAGAAACGCTCATTTTAGAACAATTATAACCTTATATTTAGATTCTAAAGTTTACTTTTTTGACGGATCAGTTAGCGGAACAATTTCATATAAACCTATTGGTAATTTTGGTTTTGGTTATGATTCTATTTTTATTCCTCAAGGTTATGATATAACTTTTGCTCAAATGAGTGGTGAAGCTAAAAATAAAATTTCTCATAGAAAAAAAGCTATCGAAAAGTTAAATATGTTTTTACTTAATAAATAATTTTATGAAAAGATATGTTTTAGGTGTTTCTGGTTCTAGTGGCTCTGGTAAATCTGAGATTCTTAAAAAGTTATCAAATAAAATAAATAGCAATTTAATTTCAATAATTTCACAAGATAATTATTATAAAAAAAGAGATTCCCAATCAATTGATCTAAACGGTTTTCATAATTTTGATTTACCGGAATCTATTGATAAAATAAAGTTTTATAATGACATTATTAAACTTATTTCTGGAAATAATGTAGAATATTTTGAGTATAATTATAATAATCCACAATTAAAATCTATAAAAAAAAAGATCGTTTCTAATCAAATAATTATAGTTGAGGGTTTATTTATTTTCCATTATAAAAAAATAGATAGTTTATTTAATTCAAGAGTTTTTATAGATGCAGAATTAAATCTTATGATAAAAAGAAGATTAGATAGAGACTTGAATGAAAGAGGTTATGATAAAAATGATGTAGAGTATAGATATAAGAATCATGTGGTTCCTGCTTTTAAAAAATTTACTGAACCTTATAAAAACGAATCTGACTTAATAATTAAAAATGATAAAAGTATTGAATTATCTGTCTCTAAGCTTGAAAACTTCTTAATGAATGATTTTAATAAATATAAATCACGCTTTAGTTAATTTAATATATATTCCATACTTTTGTCGTCAAAAAAAAATAGATTTATTTAATGAAAAATAAAGGCTTTATAATTTTTCTTACCTTATTGATTTCATTTTTATCAATTTACTATCTACAATTTACTTTTGTATCACAAAATATACAGGACGAAGCTTCTGAGTTTTCTAGAGATGAAAGTGGCAATATAAACTTTAATAAAAAGCAAAAGTATTTAGATTCTATTTGGAATGTTCCTGTTTATAGTTTTATTAAAGAGTTCACTTTTAAAGAAATAAAAGAAACAGAACTTAACTTAGGATTGGATTTGCAAGGTGGAATGCATGTTACTTTAGAAGTTTCTCCGATCGATATTGTTAAAGGTTTATCTGGAAATAATCAAGATACAGATTTCAATCAAGCATTAAATAATGCTAAAGAAAGTATTAAAGGAACTCAATTAAATTTTGTTGATGAGTTTTATAAAGAATTTAAACAAATTTCACCTCAAAAAAATTTAGCATTAATCTTTTCTACAGTTTCAAATAGAGGAAGAATAGATTTTGATTCATCAGACGATGAAATTCTGGACATTATAAATTTTGAAGTTGAAAATGCAATTGATAGATCTTTTAATATTCTTAGAACAAGGATTGATAGATTTGGAACATCTCAGCCAAATATTCAAAGATTACAAGGAACTGGTAGAATCCAAATAGAATTACCAGGAGTTGATAATCCAGAAAGAATTAGAAAAATATTGCAGGGAGTTGCAAAGCTAGAATTTTGGGAGGTTTCTGAGCTTAATGAACCGGAAGTTACAAGGACTTTATCTTTAATCAATCAATATATTTTATCCAAAGAAGATCAAATAAGTTTAGATCAAGAAAATAATGATTTAAGTGAAGGCCAGGATTTAGCTAACTTATTAGTAGATTCAGATGATTCATCATTATCAACTTCTGATACTTCGTCAACTGGCGATAATGTTTTGGATTCATTACAAAATTCAATTTCCTCTCCTCTTTTTTCATTGATGAAATCCGAATTTGGTGGGTTATTTTATAATGTTAAAGACACAATTACTATTAATAATATTTTAAATGATGATCAAGTAAAATTACTTGTACCTCCAACTCTTAAATTTTTATGGGCGGTAAAACCATTTGATACTGAAAATATAGATTTAGAAAATGAAGATGATGTTCTTCAACTTTTTGCTATAAAAATTTCTAGAGGAGGTAGAGCACCTTTAACGGGAGAAGTTATTTCTGATGCAAGGCAAGATTTAGATCAAGGATCAAGACCATCCATATCAATGCAGATGAATGCAAATGGAGCAAAATTATGGAGAAAGCTGACATCTAATAATATAAATAGGAGAATTGCAATAGTACTTGATGACTATGTTTATTCTGCTCCAGTTGTTCAGAATGAGATTCCTAATGGCAATTCGCAAATTACAGGAAACTTTACTATAGATGAAGCACAAGATTTAGCTAATATACTTAAGGCAGGTACTTTACCAGCCCCAACAACAATTGTTGAAGATGTAGTTATTGGTCCTACGTTAGGTAAGGTTGCTCAGCAACAAGGTATTAAATCTATTTTATCAGGTCTAATTATTGTAATTCTATTTATGATATTTTATTATGCTAGAGGAGGCTTTGTAGCTAATGTTGCTTTATTTTTTAATATATTTTTCATCCTAGGAATTCTTGCTCAATTGTCAGCTTCACTAACTTTACCTGGAATAGCTGGAATTGTTCTTACAATTGGTATGTCAATTGACGCTAATGTTCTAATTTTTGAAAGAATCAAAGAAGAATTAAGAAATGGTGCTATATTAAAACAGGCAATTTCAAGTGGGTATAACAAAGCATATACATCTATCATTGATGCTAATGCAACAACTCTTTTAGTAGGTATTATTTTATATAATTTAGGACAAGGTCCTGTAAAAGGATTTGCAGTAACTTTAATTATAGGGATTATTTGTTCTTTCTTTTCGGCAGTATTTATAACAAGAGTAATTGTTGAATACCTTAGTAAAAAAGGAGAAAACAGTAATCTAAACTTTTCTTTTTCATTTAGTAGAAATTTTATGTCAAAAATGAATTTTGACTTTTTATCTAAGAGAAAAATTGCATATGTTTTTTCTAGCTCTTTTATTTCTTTTGGAATAATTTGTTATATAATTAAGGGTCTTGTATTTGGTGTTGATTTTAATGGGGGAAGATCATATGTAGTATCTTTTGATGAGCAATACAATACATCCGAAATGGAAACATCGCTCTCACAAGTTTTTGATAGCAAAGGTGTGGAAGTTAAAACTTTTGGTAACAGTACAACATTTAAGGTAACAACATCCTATTTGATTGATGATGAATCAGATGATGCTGATTTAAATGTTAAAACCCAACTTATAAAAGGACTAGAACAGTTTACGAATAAATCTTTTGTTGAAGATGATTCTCGAGTAGATGATAAAAACTTTACTATTTCAAGTTCTTCAAAAGTAGGAGCAACAATTGCAGATGATATTAAAAACTCATCCTATTTATCTGGAGTTTTAGCATTACTTGTCATTTTCTTATATATTTTAATTCGATTTAGAAAATGGCAGTTTTCTACTGGAGCTGTTGTAGCGCTTCTTCATGATACACTTTTTGTTTTATCTGCATTTTCTATTGCTAATTTCTTTGGTTTTTCCTATGAAGTTGATCAAGTATTTATAGCTGCAATTTTAACGATAATAGGTTATTCAATAAACGATACAGTCGTAGTATTTGATAGAATTAGAGAAACAATGGGGTTAAAAGTAGGTGGAAATTTAATTCCATTAGTTAACGAATCAATTAATAAAACTTTAAGTAGAACGATCATTACTTCAATGACAACTTTTATTGTTGTATTAGTCCTGTTTTTATTTGGTGGTCCTTCGCTTGGAGGGTTTTCATTTGCATTATTAATTGGAATTTTGATTGGTACTTATTCATCTGTTTTTGTAGCTACTCCAATCATGGTAGAGCTTTATAAAAAATAAAAAACTATTTTTGAAAAAAAATTTATTTAAAATTTTTTATAACAACAAGAATATAATTTCGTAAAACTGATTTATGATAAATTCAAAATATGTCATATTAATCTTATTTTTTAGTTTTATTAGTTCATCTCTCTTTTCTCAGAGTATAAATGAAAAAATAATTTTTGCTAAAAAAATAAATGAAGAAATTGTTTTAGATGGCGAGATGAATGAAAATTTTTGGAAGGAAGCGGAAGCAAAATCAAACTTTTTCCAAACAAGCCCTAGAGATTCAATTTCAGCTGAATTAGATACCGAATTTCGAATAGCATATGATGATAAGTATTTATATATGTTAGCAAAATTGGAGGATCTGCCTGAAAAGAAATTCATGGTTGGTGATTTAAAAAGAGATTTTTTTGGAGGTTCAATTGATTACATAGCATTTATGTTTGATACATTTCTAGATGAGTCAAATGCTTTTAATTTTGCTTTGTCACCTTTTGGAATTCAAAGAGAAGCATTAGTTTCAGATGGAGGAGAAGGAAGTTATTCTCCTGGTAGGGGTGTATCTTGGTTTAATGTTAATTGGAATACAAAATGGTATTCTGGTACTAAAATCCATGATGGCTATTGGTTATGTGAATTTAAAATTCCTTTTAATTCAATAAGATATCAAACTGGAAGTAAGATTTGGAATTTACAGGTATATAGAGGTAACAGTAAAATTAATGAGCGATCGGCATGGACTGCAGTACCCTTAGGAAAATCACAAGGGAACCTTTCATTAACAGGAACACTTGAATTTGAATACCCATTAGGAAAATCATCAAAAAACTTTGTTTTAGTTCCATATATTTCTGGGTCTGGCTTGCAAAATAAAACCACATCTCCAGTTTCAACAAATTTTGATATGGATGCTGGATTAGATGTAAAATTAAGTCTAAGTTCATCTTTAAATCTAGATTTAACTTTCAATCCAGATTTTTCTCAAGTTGAGGTAGATGAGCAAAGAACTAATTTGACAAGATTTGAATTATTTTATCCTGAAAAAAGAGAATTTTTTATTGATAATGCTGATTTATTTACGGATTTAGGTTCAAGGTCTACAAAACCTATGTTTACTAGAAGAATAGGTATTGCAAAAGATACTACAACAAATCAATATGTTCAAAATCCTATAGTTTATGGAGCTAAATTTGCTGGAAAAATAAATGAGGGTTTAAGAATAGGTGTATTAAATATGCAGACTGCAAGATTAAAGTCAAGCGGTATTCCTTCTTTTAATTATGGAATGGCTGTCATTGAAAAAAAGATTTTAACAAACTCTAAAATTTTAGCATTTTTGGTTAATAAGGATGCAACTTTTAACCCATCCGAAGATAGCTATAGTATTGATTTAAATCACTTCAACAGAGTTTTTGGATTTGAATCTAAAATCAAGAGTAAAGATACTCGATGGAACTCTGAAGTATATTATCACCAATCCTTGGAAAATCAGAAATATAAAGATAGATCTTCTTATGGTGCTAATTTTACTTACAAATCTCCTGAATTTCAGGCAACAACCTATTTTTGGGCAGTAGGTGAAAATTATAACCCAGAAGTTGGTTTTGTGCCTAGAAAAGATTTTATGTTTTTAAGCCCTTCAGCAAAGTATATTTTTTATCCTAAAAAAAGCTCTGTAAATAGCCATGGACCTGAAATTGACTATGAAATGTACTTTGATCCAACAAATGGTACTACTGATTATGATTTAGATATAGATTATAATGTTAGGTTTAGGAGTGATGCCAATATCACAATAAAAAATAATCGTATATATACTAAATTATTATATGATTTTGATCCTTCTCGTTCTGACGGCGAACCTTTACCTGCCTTAAGTGATTATAATTATTCAAATTATACCTTTTATTTTAGATCTAATGGTAGGAAAAAGACTTCTTTAAGTTTAAATGGAAAATTAGGTGGATTTTTTAATGGGAAAATAAGAACTTTAGGTGGTACTGTAACATATAAATTACCTCCTAATTTTAATGTCTCTTTAAGTTCTCAATTTAATGATTTGGAATTCCCTTCTCCATATTCAGATGCTCAATTTCTTACCCTTAGTTCAAAGATTAATGTGAGTTTTACAAAAGATTTGTTTTTAAGTACTTATTTACAATACAACAATCAAATCGATAATATTAATGTCAACGCTAGGTTCCAATGGAGATTTCAACCTCTATCCGATATTTATTTAGTCTATACAGACAATTATTACGCTGAAAACCCATTGTTTATGAACTTAAAAAGTAGATCTTTTGCTTTTAAAATTAATTATTGGTTAAACATTTAATACCTTTAATTGATTTTATTAAGTGGTATGAAAAATAAAAAATCTTCTAGAAGAAAGTTTATTACTAATTCAAGTCTTGCCCTATCTGCTTCTTTTGTTTCCTTAGCTTCTTGTGCTGATAAAAAGCAAGAGACTAAAATAAATTCACCAAATATAAACTTTAACAAAAACTATCAGTGGAAGATGGTTACAACATGGCCACCAAATTTTCCTATTCTTGGAGAAGGATGTAATATTTTATCTCAGTGGATAAATAAAATGTCAGGTGGTAGATTAGAAATAAAGGTTTATGGAGGAGGAGAATTAATCCCAAGTCTTGAATGTTTTGATGCTGTTAGTAGTGGTGCTATTGAAATGGGTAGTGGTGCTTCATACTATTGGGCCGGGAAAGTTCC
Organism: uncultured Marinoscillum sp.; assembly: GCA_902529805.1. Taxonomy (GTDB): domain Bacteria; phylum Bacteroidota; class Bacteroidia; order Cytophagales; family MED-G16. The sequence goes on along the minus strand of CABZXU010000009.1, from coordinate 32,699 downwards.
TGCATGTCAATTTTTTTCTTCCGTTCCATTTGGAATGAATCCTCTTCAAATGAATGCATGGCTTATTTCAGGTGGTGGAAATGAATTATATAAAGAATTATATGATCCATTTGATCTAATCCCTTTTCCTGGAGGAAATACTAGCATGCAAATGGGAGGTTGGTTTAACAAAGAAATTAATTCTATTGAAGACTTAAAAGGCTTAAAAATGAGAATTCCTGGGTTTGGAGGAAAGGTATTATCAAAGGTAGGTGGTTCTGCTGTAACCGTTGCTGGTGGGGAGATATATACAAATTTAGAAAGAGGAGTTATTGATGCTACAGAGTGGATTGGACCATATCATGATTATTTGATGGGGTTTTATCAAGTTGCAAAATACTATTACTATCCTGGATGGCATGAACCAGGCGGAGTCCTTGAAATGATTGTTAACAAAAAAAAATTCAATAATCTCCCATCTGATTTACAGGAAATTATCATTCACGGGATTGAAGCTATGAATACTTGGATGCTTTGTGAATGCGATTCCAAAAATAGTATTTATTTGAATAAACTGATAAATGAAAAAGGTGTTTTACTAAAACAATTTCCTAACGAAGTAATTAGAGAGTTAAAAAGAAAAACGAATGATGTTATTGATGAATTAATATCAAAGGACGAAAAAAGCAAGAAAGTTTTTCAACATTATAAAAAATTTAGAGAATCAATTGAGGAATGGTCAGCAGTAAGTGACAAAATGTATTATACTTTATAATTATTTCATTAAAAATTTTGGAAAGATTGATACTATTTCCGGATAAATAACAAGAATGGTCAGAAATATTAATTGAATCAAAACAAAAGGAATTATTCCAATATAAATGTCTTTTGTTTTTACCTCTTTTGGTGCTACACTTTTTAAGTAAAATAATGAAAATCCAAATGGAGGAGTTAAAAAAGAGGTTTGAAGATTAATTGCAATTAGTATACCTACCCATATTAAATCAATATCTAATGCAATAAATATTGGAACTACAACAGGAACTATAATAAATATTATTTCAATGAAATCTATAAAAAATCCAGAAAAAAATATTATTAAAAGAACTAATATTACAAACTCATTGGGTGATAGGTTTGCTTGAGTTATTAGATCTATGAGAACCTTATCTCCTTCTAATCCTCTAAATACTAATGAAAAGGAAGTTGCTCCGATAAGAATCATGAATACGGTGGAGGTTAGATGAGTAGTTTCCTGCATAATTTCTTTTAGTACTTTTATCTTTAGACCTCCATTTGATTTACTTAGAATTACAGCTCCTAATGCTCCAACACCCGCCGCTTCAGTTGGTGATGCAATACCTAGAAAAATAGATCCTAATACTGCTCCAATAAGAAAAAATGGTAAGACGAAAGCTTTAATAATCTGAAAAAAGCTTGTTTCATCATGAAATTTTTTAACCTCATTTTCTGGCATGCTAGGAGCAAGTTCTGGATACAATAAAGAAATTATTATAATATACAGAAGGTATAAGAAAACTAAAATTAGTCCTGGAAATAATGCGGAGGTAAATAAATTCCCAACCGATACATTTAAAACGCTTCCAAGTAAAACTAAAACGACTGAAGGTGGAATAATTTGACCTAAGGTTCCTGAAGAAGCAATCACACCAGTTGCTAAAGACGGGCTATAACCTCTTTTTAACATAGTAGGTAAACTTATCAAGCCCATTGTTACTACAGTTGCTCCAACTATACCAGTTGAAGCAGCTAACATAGCTCCAACTACAATAACTGAAATTGCTAATCCCCCTTTAATCCTTCCAAACATTAAAGCCATTGTTTCAAGTAATTTTTCAGCTATCCCTGACTTTTCAAGAGTGATACCCATAAAAATAAAAAGAGGAACAGCTAAAAGAACAAAATTGTTCATTATCCCATAAATTCTTAAAGAAAGTAGGTAAAAAAAGTCTATATCAAAAAAAATAATTCCTGCTATAATAGAAATTCCTCCAAGTGTTAACGCAACTGGATATCCAATTAGTATTAAAATAAAAACTAGAGCAAATAATAATAAAGGTATGTACTCCATCATTTCTATTTTTTATTTAATTCTGAAATATGTTTTATTACCTCTAAACATCCTTGAAGGAAAAAGAGGGTAAAACCAATTGGAATAATTGATTTTATAATAAACCTGAATGGAAGCCCACCTTGATCAGGACTCGATTCTAAAATTAAGTAAGAATTTTCCACAAAGGGTATCGAAGAAATTATTATGACATAACTAAATGGCAACAAAAATACTATTGTTCCAATTAGATTAATCCAACTCTTTGTTTTGTCATTAAATTCATTGTAAAAGACATCGACCCTTACATGTCTATTTTTTTGAAGTGTATAGGATGACCCCAAAATAAAAATACATGCAAAAAGGTGCCACTCCAATTCGTAGAACCCCGCTGTTGAATAATTAAAAATATACCTAAGAAAAACATCTATGGAAATGACTAAAACCAAAATTAAACTAAGCCATGAAGTAATTTGGCCAGTTTTTTTTATAATATTTTCAATACTTTTTTTTAACATTTTTAAATCAATAATACAAAATACAAAATATTGAATTTAATATCTTTGTAATATTTAAAAATCTATTATATGAAAAAAGATATTAGAAATCTTTCGACAAAAGAGCTTGAAGAATTTTTTATTAAAAACAAGCAAAAGAGTTTTGTGGCTAAGCAGATAATGGAATGGTTGTGGAAAAAATCTAAATCTTCTTTTTCTGAAATGAAAAACATTTCAAAATTAAATAGAGAATTGTTGGATTCTAATTTTATTATTAACTCAATAAATTCTGATGAAATTCAAGTAAGCAGTGACAAAACAATAAAAACTAAATTTAAACTTTTTGATGGATACACAGTAGAAGGAGTTCTTATACCTCAAAATAAAAGAATGACGGCTTGCATTTCATCTCAGGTAGGATGTTCTCTTTCTTGTAAATTTTGTGCTACTGGAACTATGGATAGAAAAAGGAATTTATCTGCTGGAGAAATTTATGATCAAGTGGTACATATTAGTAGGCAAGCTAAGGAAAATTATAACTTTTCACTATCTAATATCGTTTACATGGGTATGGGAGAACCTTTATTGAATTACTCTAATGTTATTCAATCAATTGATCGTTTAACTTCATCCAAAGGCCTACATATTTCAAAAAGAAGGATTACTCTTTCAACTTCAGGGATTTCAAAAATGATTAAAAGACTAGCTGATGATAATATTGGAGTAAATTTAGCGTTGTCTTTACATGCTGCTAATGATGAAAAAAGAAATAAAATTATGCCAATTGGAGAGTCTAATTCGTTGAAATCACTTAAAGAAGCTATAAAATATTATTATTCAAAGATGAAAAAACAGCTCACTTATGAATATATTTTGTTTGATGAATTTAATGATTCAATAGAAGATGCTGAAGCTTTGTATGCTTTCACTAAACATACTCCTTCTAAAGTAAATATAATTGAATATAATCCAATTGAAAGTGGAATATTTAGTAAGGCAAAAGAAAAAAGTTTATCTCTATTTATTTCATATCTAGAAAATAAAGGAGTGGTTGTGAAGGTAAGAAGAAGTAGAGGTAAAGATATAGATGCAGCATGTGGTCAATTGGCTAATAAAAATAAATCTTAAAAACTAAATTGTGAGCATTTTTGAAGATGAAACCAAAAATTTATTTTTTATACATGAAAGACTCAAAATCTTTATATTTGCATAATCTACTTAGCTTTAATGATGAGAAATAACTTTATCATAATACTTTTTTCTGTTTTCTTCTTCTCTTTTTTTGAGTTATTTTCTCAAACTGCAAATAATGATTCCTATGTTCACGGTGTAAATGGAGTAGACCTTCAAGAAGAACCAGTTGGAAAAAGAACGTTAAATGGTGATGTTTCTACAAATGATGTTGGCTTTGCAGGAACTGATGTTTATGAGCTTCTTGTTGCTCCAAACGGAGGTACGTTAAGTTGTCAAACAGGAGGAGATCCAAATAACGGTCAAAATAATAAAATATGTACCGATGGTACATTCAGATTTGTTCACAACGGTGGTGAAGTGCATAATAATGGTTGGATTTATAAAATCGTAAAAGGTGGTGTTACTTATACAGGTAGTGTAACAATTACTACAAATAGTGTTAACGATGCGCCTGAGCCTTTGCCAGATGCTATAATAAATTTAGCTGAAGGTTCTGTCACCAATATCGATTTAAGTGTTAATGATGGAGATGATGATAATCCAAAAGCACAATTAACTTGGGCTTTGGCTCAAGCTCAATTTACAAAAGGAACGATATCAAGTTTTGATGCCGCTAATGGTACATTAACTTATACTGCCCCTGCTGCTTTAACTTCAACTTTTGATGAAACAATGAACTATACTTTAACTGATGGAGCTCTTACAACTCAGAGTACCTTTAGAGTTCAGGTTGTAAATACTCCACCAGTCCCACAAAATGATGAATATACCTTAAATGTTGGAACGCCTCTAGTTATAGCTGCTCCTGGTCCTCTTTCCAATGACCCTGGAACTAATGCTAAAAAAATGGTATGGCAAAATGATGGTCCCGATCATGGAACTCTTGCGTGTGATGTTGGCTCAGATGCCTATAATGGATTACCATGGTTTTGTCAAAATGGAAAATTTACCTATACATTTACAGGAAATAACCAATTAACTGATGAATTTACCTATAAGCTTTTTGATGGAGAAGAAAATTCAAATGTTAATGCAACTGTAACAATCAACATTAACCATTGTCCGGTTGGAGGCACAGGAGATGTTTATGAGGTAATAGAAGGAGGAACACTTAATGTAGCTACTGCTGCTGGTGTAGGAGGAGGAGTTATCTTAGGTACAGTTGGTGATGTACCTGGAACAGGAGCAAATAGAGGTAAGAAAACTGCTGGAACAGCAGATTCTGACATTAATAATGGAGATGTTTTAAAAGCAGTATTATCTGGCGCACCACCTGCTCATGCTCAATCATTTACACTAAATCAAAATGGTACATTTACCTATGTTCATGATGGAACCAATGCAGTCGCGCCAAATCATCAAGTTACTTTTCAATATACCCTTCATGATGGCCCAGTTCCTTATAATGCTAATAATAACCCATCAGGCTGTCCTCCACAGGGACCATATACAGTCACTATAAATATAATTGCACAAAATGATTGTCCTGATTGTACAAATGATACTTATACAATTCCTGAAGGCTTTGCTATGAACGTGCCGGTTGGAAGTGGTTTTATTCAAGGTGACCAGGCAAATAATGCTAAAAACTATGGTGGCAGAAAAACAGTTGGAGGTCCTGATACTGATGAAGAAAATAATACTCTTTCAGCTGTTAAAACAAGTGATCCTACTGGATTTGTTCCAGGAACATGGGTTTTTAATGCTGCTGGTGATGGAAGATTTACTTATACTCATAATATGGATCCTAATGTAGGAGCTGTTGTAAGTTCAACTACTTTTAAATATAGAATTGGAGATGATGGAGCAGATCCCAACTGCCCACCTGCTGCAGGAGAAGAGTGTACAGTAACTATTATAATTCAAAATGTTGCTCCGGTAGTAAGTAATGATGATATACCTTGTAATGATGCAGATGCAGTTAATGAAGGAGGAGAAACAATTGTAAGGGGAAACGTTGCAAATGGAATTGATTCTGAGGGAATATTAGCCAATGATGTTTTTAACAATCCTAACGATCCAAAAAATATTAGTGTAACAGATGCTCCTGATTTCGGAACTTTAATATGTGACTTAAATGGTGATCCAAATTTTGGTCAAGCTAATTTTTGCTCAGATGGATCATATAAATATATCCATAATTGTACCCCAGCAAATGATGCTAATAATGTTGAAACTATAAAATATAAAATCAATGATGGTACAGCGGATTCAAATGAAGGAACTCTTACAATTTGTATAAATAATATATGTCCTACTAAAGAAACTGATAATTATCTTTTATTGATTGATGATGGGGGAACATTGGATGCAAATGGACAAGGGGGAAACCCAAATGGTGTATTAACTAGAAATGATGGAATAGATGATGGGAATGACGGGATATTAGTTGATACTGACCCTGATAATTGTGATAATTTAACCGCTGCAATAAAGACGTTGCCTGTTGGAGGAACTATATCTTGTAGAACAGCTGGTGATCCAAAGCTTAATCAAGCTAATGAAATTTGTACAGATGGAACGTTCAGATATGATGATAATGTTGGAGGTGCTGCAACAGCATTTTTTGAATATACACTATCTGATGGTGAATGTACAGTTGATGATATAAGAGTTAATTTATCCGTTAATCAATGTCCGGTTGGGGCTGCAGATACATACAGTGTAAATGAAGGTCAATTTATTAATATAAATACTGCTGCAGGTGCAGGAGGTGGGGTGATACTAGGAACTGTAGGTGGAAGTAAAACTGGAGGTGCTGCCGATACTGATCCTAATGGGACTCCATTAACTGTTGCTTCAGCTGGTATAAATAATAGAGGTATAAAAACTGCACCTACAAAAGGTACTATTGTTTGTGAAAAAGGAGGAGACCCTAATCTAGGTGCTGCTCCTTCAATATGTACAGATGGTACATTTAAATATACTCATTTGGGAGACGAGCCAGGAGTAGGAGTAGACGATTTTTTTGAATATATACTAACCGATGGTGTTTGTCAAGTTGATGTTCGTGTTGACTTAAACGTTAATCCTCAAAACGATTGTCCTATTGGTACAGCTGACACATACGAAGTTAATGAGGGGCAAACCATAAATATAAATAGTAAGGGTGGAGCAGGAGGTGGTGTTATTCTTGGAACAGTAGGTGGAGCCAAGTCAGTAGCGGGTGTTGATTCAGATGTAGATTCGGATGATAATAATTTGACAGTTACAAAGGCTTCAGATCCTTCTAATCATGTTGGAGCCTTTGTTTTAAATGCTAACGGAACCTTTATTTATACTCATGACGGTGGGCCATCTACTTCAGACTCTTTTCAATATACAATTAATGATCAAGATGGATGTGCGGCATCGGCTCCTGTTACTGTGACAATAAATATTACTCAAACTAATGATTGCCCTGTAGGAAATGCTGATACATATACAGTAAATGAAGGAGGAACCCTTGTACTTGATGATCATGATGGAACTGCAAATGCAGACCCCAATGATAATGGGATTAAAGCTAACGATACGGGGGACGAAGAATCTAACAAATATGTGCTAGGATGGGAATTAGTTTCTGCACCTTCTAATGGAGTAATTCAAAATCAAACTGCAAACGGAGAATTACAATATGTTCACAATGGGCTTAATACAAATGCTGATACTTTTACTTATAGATACATTGACGCTGGTTGTGTTGGTGGAGGATTTTCTCCTGCTATTACTGTAACAATAAATATAACACCAATTGATAATTGCCCTGTTGCAAGGCCAGATGAATATATAGATATAATTAATGAGGGTGGAACATTAACAAGAAATGCAGCTCAGGGTGTAATTCAGTGGACTACCCCTAGTGCAGTTGATAGCGATATTGAAGGAGATGCATTTATAGTTGAGATCAAGCCAGGTTCAGGACCTTTTAATGCGACATCTCTTACGTGTCCTTCAAGTCCTGGATTAGGAAGCCCTGCAATTTGTCCTGATGGTTCATTTACTTATGTCCATAACGGCACTGATAATTTAAATGATCAATTTTCTTATTATGCTAGAGATAATGTTGCTCCGTTCTGTGCAGATGGAGGCCCTAATAATAGAACTGAAACTACAGTAAGTATTCGAGTTTTAGCTCAAAATGATTGTCCAGTAGCAATTGATGATGCGTATACCGTCAATGAAAATGAAACTATATTGGCAGACGGTCAGGGATTAAACCCAAAAGGAGTTATTGATAAACAAAATATAAATTTTGGAAATGCTATAGATAGTGATTCCGAGGGTGATGCTTTTACTGTTGCTTTAAAGCCTGCCTCTGGACCAACTAACGCAACATCTCTTACCTGTCCTTCAAATCCTGGATTAGGAAATCCAGCAATTTGTCCTGACGGGACATTTCAATACGTACATAATGGATCAGAAACTATTGCCGATCAGTTTACATATGTAATAACTCCTGGAGTTGCTTGTGTTCAAGGAGGAGATCTAGAAGGTGTAGTTAACATTACAATTATACCACAACCTGACTGTCCAATTGTTGTCAATGAAGGTGAGACTGTAGTTGAAGGTGGTACATTATCTGGAAATGCTTGTGCTGGAGGTACTGCTTGTGATCTATCTAAAAATGATGATGATGGCGGAGGAACAAAAAGTTATACAGTAACTCAACAACCTACTCAAGGTGCTTTTACTCTTAATGCTAATGGTACTTTCACCTATGTTCACAATAATAATGAAACCCCTGGAACTGATGTTGTAAAATATATAACTAACAATGGTCAGTGTGATAGTAATGAAGGAACTTTAACTATAACTATAACACCAGCAAATGATCCTCCGGTTGCTTTACCTGACGTATACAATTGTAATGAAGGAGGAAATATTAATATCAATACATTTAATACTGGAGTTTTAAATAATGATACTGATGCTGATTTTACTCCTCCAACTAACCCTTTTAAAGATGATCCTTTAACAGTTCACCAAGTTGTAAAGCAACCAGATAAATATGATGCTGCTTCTGCAGGTCAGGCATTTACAGTTAATGCTAATGGTACTTTCATCTATTTTCATGATGGCTCAGCGGGTGCAACGGATACATTTACATATACCGCAAAAGATAGTAACTGTTTGGCTACAAATAACTGTCCTACTACCACGGTTACAATTACTATTGCTGGGGTAAATGATTGCCCTGTTGGTGAAGATGATAATTATCAAGTGAATGAAGGGGAATTATTAACAGCAGATGGGAATGCTGGAAACCCGGAAGGTGTTATTCTAAGAAATGATGGTAGTGATTCAGGTAATGATGGCGTGTTATTTGACTTTGATGAGGAAAATGATCAAATCATTGTAACTCAAGTTGGACCAGATCCATTACATGGCATTTTTAATCTATTTCCTAATGGTACATTTAACTATACTCACGATGGTACAGAGAACTTTAATGGTATTTTCTTCAGATATAATCTAACTGATAATGCTGGATGTAATGTTGCTGCTGGAGGACCATATACTGTTAATATTCAAGTAATTCCAGTAAATGAATGTCCTATAGTTGACGACCATACTTATGCCGGTGTTAATGAAGGAGAATCATTTACCGTAGCTGCATTAGCCGGTGTTTCCCAAGGTGCCGTTCCTGATATAGATCCTGACGGAGATAATTTAACTGCTAGTGTGACTGTAAACCCCTCTCATGGTGATTTAACATGTCCTGCAACTTCACAAACTGGAATTTGTCAAGATGGAGCATTTAAATATCAACATGATGGAACTGAAAATCATACCGATACGTTTACATATGCTCAAAATGATGGCAATGGCTGTCAGAGAACTGGTACCGTTACGATCAATATTACTCCCGTAAATGATCCTCCTATTGCTGTTGATGATCTTACTTATAATGTAAATGAAGGTCAGACTCTTACAATTAATGATATTAACTTAGGGGTTAGAGCTAATGATTCTGATCCAGAGCAAAATGCTATGGATGTAAATGAAGTTACCTTGGACTATGGATGCGTCGGATGTACAGGTCCTGCTCAAGCTACAAATTGGGTAACTAATCCTGATGGTACATTTATTTATGTTCATAATGGTACAGACTTAGTAAATGTTGATGAAATCAAATATCAACTCGATGATAATCAAGCAGCTAATAATAAATCGAATATAGCAACAATTAGAATTAATATTCAAAACACAAGGCCTATTGCTAATGGAGAAAATTATACTATAGATAAGTGTGAGTCAATGCTTGCTAATGATGATGGTTCTAATGTTAACATACCTAATACTGTACTTGTTAATGATACAGATGTTGATCCTCAAGATCAATTGGAGGCTACGTTAGTTACAGGAACATCTCATGGGGTATTAAGTTGTACAACAAACGGTGATCCTAATAAAGATAAAATAAATAATATTTGTACAGATGGCTCTTTTCAATACCAACATGACGGAACACCTGCTCCAACAACAGATAGTTTTGTTTATAGCGTATCTGATGGGGAACAACTAGCTCTTGAAACAGCTACTGCAACGATTACGATTGTAAATAGAGCACCTGTTGGAGTTGTTGATATATATACTATTGATGAAGGAGCAACTCTTACTGTACTAGAGGGTGGAGCTGTAGGATTTGAAGGATTAAAAGATAATGATCAAGATTTAAATTCTTGTGATAACCTAACTGTTACAATGAAGACGGCACCAAAGTATCATAATGAAAACTCAAACGTAGTTGTAAATCCAAATGACCCTTGTCTCAATAATAATAACAATATAATTTGTGTTCAGGGAGGTCCTTTTGAAGCTCAAACAGATGGTGCTTTTACATATGTTCATGATGGAAGTGAGACTACTATTGATAGTATTATGTATAGAGTATCCGATGGTACAGTTGAAGCGCCTGCAACAAAAGCAATTATAAATATTACTCCTGTGAATGATCCGCCTATTGCAGTAAATGATACTTTTTACATTAATGAATGTGAAACTATAGTTATTGATGTTGCTGATGGACTAAAGAAAAATGATTCGGATGCTGACACTGATATGGATCAAGTTGAAGTTTTTGTTCCTTTTACAGATATTCCTACTAAAGGGATACTTAGTTGTGGGTTCTTAAATAATACTGCATGTAGAGATGGGTCTTTCCAATATGTGCATAATGGTGATGATAAACCAAATGTAGATTCGTTTAAATATAGACTTTATGATAACGAACCTCTTCCACTAAATGCTGAGTTTTCACAATATGCTACTGTGACAATAATAATTAACAATAGACCACCTCCTGGAGCTCAAAATGAAACTTATTCAGTAAATGAATGTAAGACAATTATTGTAGATGCTGCTAGCGGAGTTTTAGCCAATGATGCTGATCCTGATTGTAAAGATGTTATGAAAATTATTATGAAAGATTTACCAACAATGGGAGCATTCATTCCTAATGAAAATGGCTCATTTACCTATAGTCATGATTGTACAGATAATCCTGATAATACATTCTTTACTTATTTTATAACTGATGGTGAAGATACGACTACAGTTGCAGATACGGCGTTCATAAATGTTAATAATGTATGTGTCGTTGGAAATGATGATTTATATGAAAATATTTTAGAAGGAGGAAAACTTATCATCAATGCAGATAGTGGGGTATTACATAATGATAATGATCAAAACCTATTAGATCCAGTAACTGTTGTTCCACCAATACCATTTACTTCCCCTCAATATGGCGTTTTAAATCTTTCTGCTGACGGTTCATTTGACTATGTACATGATGATTCAGAAAACTTTGAAGATGTATTTACATATCTTGTTAATGATGGTGAGTGTGTTTTACCTGATACTGTAACAGTTACAATAAGGATAACACCAGTCCCAGATACACCTCCAGTAGCTTTAGGTGATACCTATCCATGTATTGATGAAGATAGTGTTCTTCAGACTCTTACATATTTGGAAGGTGTACTTGGAAATGATTACGATCTTGATGAAAAAGATTCTGTTCTTAGTGCAGTTGTAGTTACTCTTCCACTACATGGATCTTTGATTTTAAATCCAAATGGCACATTTATTTATAACCACAATGGAAGTGAAACAACAACAGATTCATTTACATATTTTGCAACAGATGGAGATTTTAATACAGATACAGTAACTGTAAACCTTTGTATTAATCCTGTGAATGATTGTCCAGTACCAGTTGCTGATATATATAATATTAATGAGGGACAAACTATAGACTCATCATTTATAGCTAATGACACTGATATTGAAATTGCAAATGGAATAACAAATAATGATTTGGTTGTTTCTGTATTGGATGAACCTAAAAATGCTGATGGGGACATAATTGGTAATTTATATTGGAGTCCTGACGGAAAATTCATATATAACCCTCCAAGACATATAGAAGCGCCAGGACCTGAGGTTCTTACTTTTGAATATGCTCTTTCTGATGATGGTTTTGTTTTATGTGATTCTACTGCTACAGTTACTATAACAATTGCTCACATTAATGATTGTCCTGTTGCAGTAAATGATTCAATTGAATTTGATGCTTCAAGTCCTATTACTATTACAAAGGATCTAATAGCAAATGATTTTGATATTGATTCTGATATTGATTCGACTAGTATTGAAATTATTAGAAACCCTGATTTTGGTGAGGTTATTGTAAATAATGATGGAACAATTACATATAATTTTGATAATTCTCCAACAAATTTTGATACTTTAATTTATACTGTAAGAGATATAGAGGGATGTCCATCAAATCAAGGGTACATGTTCATTAATGCTAAGAATTTGAACCCTACCATTTATGAACTGCCAAATTATTTTACTCCAAATAACGATTTATTTAATGATTATTTTGTTGCAAAATATCAAAACATTAGAGAAGAGTACATTGGTTTTACAGTAAAAATATATGATAGATACGAAAGAATAGTTTATACAAACAATGATGTTTCTACAGATCAAGTATGGGATGGTAAAAATAATTCAGGGCAACCTGTCCAATCAGATTTCTACTATTTTGAAGTGACACCAGTAGAATATAAAGGAACAAAGTATGAAAGAAGTAAGGATATAATTGCTGGAACAGTATATTTGGAAAGAGATCGATAGATCCTAATTATTAGATGTTAAGCAATACACTGCAAATGTTGCAAGCCAATGTTCGCCTCCATATCCGCTATCAAACATAATTTCATAACCTTTTTTTGCATGTTTACTAGCGATTTCTTTGTATAAATATTTTTTTTCTTCATCTCCATCAATTGAAGATGAAATTTTATTTAAAGTCCATGCTCGATGGAACATTAATCCAATTAGATGTCCTATACCTGGATCTTGAGGATCTAGTACTATTGGTGGGTTTACAATATTTAAAAATTTTTTACTTTTTGGTTGAGGTAAGAATTCTTTCAACCAATTATTAAATTCTTTACTACTTAAAATTTTACTCATTGTTTCTGCTTCTGCAAGACACGGAGAAAGAAAGTCTGTTCCAGAGGGCTCATAATCAACTGGACAATTTTTATCATTAAAAAAATATTTTAAACTAAATTCATTTATTTTATTTTTCAGTTTTTGATCTCCAACTGCATCAATATAATCTAACATTAATGAAAAAGAGAAAGCAGAATTAGCATGTGTTCCTGGCCTCAAAGGAGATGATAAGTTTTCTAAAAAATTTTGAGTTCTTAAAGATAAAAGATCAACTAATGGTTTTAAATTTTTGGACCATATTATTCCATCCTCATCATCCCAGCTTTTTAATTCACTATATAATTTTAGTAACCATGCCCACCCATATGTTCTCTCAAATCCTTTAGCAAATTCATTTTGAAAAAAATTATACTCTTTTTTTAAATTTTCTTCTGAAAGATTTGTATTTAATCTTGAACGAATTTCATTTTTTAGTGATATGTCAGGAAATTTTTTTAATATTTTTACCATTGTCCAATGTCCATGAACAGCTGAATGCCAATCCCAGCAACCATAAAATGATGGGGTGATTTCATAGTGGGGCTTCACCCATTCTTCATCTTTGAATCGGTAACCAATTTTATAAGGGTATTTTTTATTAACACAATTAAGAGAAAGCTTAACAAGTTTTTCAGCCATATTTATATCTAACAATGGCATTTCTGCTTTTTTATTAATTAATTGGTTTTCGTGATTTTTACAACTAAATATTGAAATAATAATTAATGGTAAACAAAAAATAATATTTTTCATTTTTTACTCAACTTAAATAGTTTTTCTTTCTCTTCTTTTGTTAAACTTGAATACCCACTTTTAGATATTTTATCTAAAATCAAATCGATTTCATCTTGATCACTTTCATTTTTAATAGTTTCTTCTTTATAAGCATAAGATTCAGCTTTTTTTTCAAATTTTAAGTTTTTGAAAAATGATAAAATCTTGATAATAGGATCCCCCATATTATTTCCATTTTGTAACTGTTTAATAAATATATATCCAATGACTGCTCCTCCTATATGGGCAATTTCACCACCTGCATTTTGGCCTGTTATATCAAAAAAAGAAATTAAAAAATAGAATAGAGCTATATATTTAATTCTTACAGGCCCTATAAAGAGAAGATGAAAAGTATAATTTGGCATAAGTGTTGCTGACCCTATTACAACACTAAACACCCCAGCGGATGCTCCTAGCATTAAAGAACTTTCTACTCTATCATAATAGAATGGAATAATATTAAATATTGCCATGTAAGATAATCCTCCAATTATACCTCCAATTATATAAAGACTAATTAAAGAGTTATTTCCAAGGTTTTCGGTCATAATTTTTCCAAACCAATAGAGAAATAACATGTTCCATAAAATATGAGAAAAACCTTGGTGGAGGAAAAAATATGAAATTAAACTCCATGGTTGAAATAGAAATTGTTTAAAATCTGACGGAAGCATTAAAGAGTTAATAAAACTTAGAAATAAACTTCCAAAACCTAAAATTTGAGAAAGCACTTTTATTATGCTAATAGAAATAAAAACAATCACATTTATTAATATGATTTTGATAAGTCCATTTTCAGGTTTATTCCATTCTTTTTTTAAATCTTCAATAATAAAATTGGCCATATTTTAATAGTAAGTTCCATATTTATTTTTCCAATATCTTAATATAATATATGCAATTAACATACCTCCTAAATGAGCAAGATGTGCAACATTATCTCCAGGCATTCTGTTTAGTTCACTCCAAAGTTCATATATTCCATATACTAGCACCAAATATTTTGCTTTTACTGGAATTGGAGGGAAGAGAAGCATTAACTGCATGTTTGGAAATAACATAGCAAATGCAAGAAGAATTCCAAATACTGCTCCTGATGCCCCTACCATTGGAATATCACTTTTAAATCTAAATAACTGACTAGCTGAAACTTTACTTTCTTCTATATAGTTTATATTTTCTGGATTATCAGAATAATCAATAATAAAATCATAAAGTTGATTATAATATTCAGGTGCATTGTCAAGTATTAGCTTTCTAAATTTTTCTGGACTAGGGTTTGTGACATAATTTTCTGTTTCTTTTTCAAATTTATATGTTTCAATAAAATTAATTCCACAATACAAAATTCCGGCTCCAACTCCAGTTAGTAAATAAAAAACAAAAAATTTTTTAGATCCCCAGACTTTCTCTAAAACCGGAGCAAATACAAAAACTGCGAACATGTTAGAAAATAAGTGTAAAAAATTAGCATGAACCCACATATAGGTTAGCATCTGGAATGGTTTGAAGTTTTCTGATAGAACGTATCTCATTCCTAAAAACTCAATAACATCCTGATTAGTTATAAAGAATAATATTCCATTGATAATTAGAATATTTTTAGCTGCTGGGGTTAGATTAAACATTAAATAAATTATTTATTTGTTCCTTGTTTATTTGAATAAATATTTTTTCGCCATCTGGTGTATAATTGGAAATTTCACATGAAAAAAGTTGATCAATTAGTGATTTTATTTCGCCTTCTTCTAATTTTTTTTCTTCAGATATTCTGCATCTTTTTGCAAAAGATCTAATGATTTTTTCATTTTTATTACCATCAATTTTTTCATTATTTAATTTCATTTCTTCAATAAAACTTTCAATCAAATCTTTTTCATTAATCTCTTCAGAACCGGATGGTATTCCGTTTATAATAATTGAATTGTCTCCGAATAAATCAATATCAAAGCCTAATAGTTTTATTTCATCTATCATTTCACTAATTAATTGAAAATCTGTTTTATTTAATTCAACATATTTTGGGAAAAGAGATTGTTGAGAATTTGATTTCTTATTCTTAAAATTAGATTTATATTTTTCATATAATATTCTTTCATGCATTAGTGATTGATTAAATATCAAGACTTTGTTATTAAGTTGCTTAAAAATATACGGTTTTACCAATTGAATGGGTACATTATTTGATTGTTCTTTTTTTTCTTCTTTTTCTTTAAAAATAGACTCTTGATTTGAAATCATATTTTCAGATTTAGCTTCCTCAAAAATTCCTTCCCATTTATTTTTAGCAAAATTTTTAGATTTTGAATCTTTATCTATAACATTATATTCTTTTATCCTTATAGATTTGAAATTAACATCAGCATCAAAATTGATGGACGGAGATACATTGTGAATCGCTAATGATTTATTTACTGATGAATGGACTATATTATATATAAGCTTTTCATCTTCAAACTTAATTTCATTTTTTGTTGGATGAACATTTATATCTATTGATTTAGGGTTGATTTCAATAAATATTAAGTAAAATGGAAATCTTTTTTCTTCAATTAGTCCTCCGTAACTTTTGATTATAGAATGATTTAGATATGAACTTTTTACAAATCTATTATTTACAAAAAAAAATTGTTCCCCTCTAGTTTTTTTTGAATTTTTTGGTTTTCCTATAAAACCTTTTATATAAATATCATCAAATTTTTCATCACATTTGATAAGCTGTTCTTTATAGTTTTTTCCAAAAATAGATACGATTCTATTACTTAAATTTGATTTCTTTAAATTATAAATTTCCATTTCTCTGTTATAAAATGAAAAGCTTACATCAGTATTGGCTATTGCAATTTTTTGAAATTCATTAATTATATGTTTTAATTCAACGGTATCTGATTTTAAAAAACTTCTTCTAGCAGGTATGTTATAGAATATATTTTTTATAATAATTGTTGTTCCTCTATTTTTTGATATTTCAGAGGTTTCCTTAATTTTAGATCCTTCAATTATAACTTTACTTCCAATATCATTATTTTCCATTTGTGTTGAAAGTTCTACTTGACAAACCGATGCAATTGATGATAATGCTTCCCCTCTAAACCCCATCGTTTTAATTTTAAAAAGATCATCAGATTTTTTCAGTTTTGAAGTTGAATGTTTTTCAAAACATTTTACTGCATCATCTTTACTCATTCCTGAACCATCATCTATTACCATGATCTTATTTTTTCCTCCTTCTTCAATAATAACTTTTATGTTTTTTGAAGAAGCATCTATACTATTTTCTAATAACTCTTTTATTATAGAAGATGGTCTTTGAACAACTTCCCCAGCCGCGATTTGATTTGCAACAGATTCAGATAGTTTATGAATAATATTTTTCATCAAGAAATCAATTTTTTTTATTTAATTTATAAAAGTAGATAAGAGGAATTATAACTAGTAAAATAAAAATTATGTTACCATAATACAGCCATCCAACGAAAACTAGTGAAAGTAATAGAAATAGCAATAATTGTAAATTACCGGGTTTTAAAATCTCTAATTCGGTTGGGTTATCAAATTTATTAATAAACAATTTTTTTTTCTTTTCATTTTTGATTTTAGATATCCTTTGCTCTATATCATCTTTGATAGGATCATAATGTCTTGGTTTAACATTAAATTTTTTATTTTTTGGTAGTTTTACAAGTGAGGGAAATTTCATTATATATTTTTTATAAAGATAAATTTATTATTTTTTTTTTTATAGAAAATTAAACTATTCATCATCAATTTTTATATGAAATTGAGATCAAATATATTAATTTTATATAGATGAAAATCGGAATTGTTTGTTATCCTACTTATGGAGGAAGTGGCGTTGTTGCTACTGAATTAGGAAAAGAATTATCTAACAGAGATAATAAGGTACATTTTATATCATATGCTGTACCTGCTAGGCTAAATTTTCATAATGAAAATTTATTTTATCATGAAGTTGGGGTAAAAAACTATCCTTTATTTGAATTTCCCCCTTATGAATTATCTCTTACAAGTAAGCTTGTGGAAATTATTCAATATGAGAAATTAGATGTTCTTCATGTTCATTATGCTATTCCTCATGCCTCTTCTGCATTATTAGCAAAAAAAATTCTGGCTAGTTATGGCTTGAATATACCTATAATAACAACATTACATGGAACCGATATTACTTTAATTGGAAATGATCCATCTATTATGCCAGTAATTAATTATTCAATAAATGAATCGGATGGCGTTACAGCAGTATCTGAAAGCTTGAAAAAAGACACACTAGATAGTTTTGATATTAATGTTGATATTAATGTTATTCCAAATTTTATTAATTTGAAGAGGTTTAAAAAATCAAAAAATAATAAGTTCAAAAATAAGATTTGTAAAAATGATGAAAAGTTAATTTTACATACTTCAAATTTTAGAAAAGTAAAAAGAATTCAAGATGTAATAAATGTTTTTTGTAAGATAAATAAGAATATACCATCTAAACTTGTAATGATTGGAGATGGTCCAGAAAGACAAAATATTGAATCTTTAGCAAGAGCCACTTGTAGTCTGAAGGACGTGACTTTTCTTGGAAACATAGACAATGTTGAAGATGTTTTGTCAAATGGAGACTTATTTTTGTTGCCTTCAGAAAAAGAAAGCTTCGGCTTGTCTGCTCTAGAGGCTATGTCTTCTTCTATTCCTGTCATATCTTCAAATATTGGAGGTTTACCAGAATTAATAGTTAGTGGCAAATCTGGTTTTTGTTGCAATGTGGGGGATATAAATGAAATGGCAAAAAAATCTTTATTTGTATTAGATGAGATGAATCTTAAAAAATTTAAAGATGATGCATTAATGAGAGCAAAAAAGTATAGTATAGAGAAAATTGTGCCTGAGTATGTAAAGTTTTATAATAAAATAATAAATGAAAAAACTTAAAAAAATTTTTGTTTTAGATACTTCTGTTATTTTACATTCTCATGATTCGATAATGAATTTTGAAGAAAATGATATCGGAATTCCTATAACTGTTCTTGAAGAGCTTGATGAAATGAAAAAAGGAAATGATACAAAAAATTTTGAAGCTAGAGAATTTATTAGATTAATTGATAAACTTTCAAAACATGAAATGCTTGATAAATGGATTTCTTTAAATGGAAAAAATAAAGGTAATTTTAAAGTATTAGTAGATAAAAAAAATGATATCAACAATGTGTTTAATGATGAAATTAATGATCATAAAATTTTAAATTCCGCTGTTCAATTACAAAAAGAAGAAAAAAATAAACTTGTGATTTTAGTTTCTAAAGATATAAACCTTAGATTAAAAGCAAAATCTTTAAATCTTAGAGCAGAAGATTATTTAACTGGAAAAATACAAAACGTTAATTCTTTAGATGTTGAAAGTCAAGTTTTAGAAAATATAAAAGATTCTTCAATTGATAGACTTTATGAAAATTCTATACTTAAAAAGACTCAGGTATTTAGAAAAAAAATTTTGAGTGAAAACAGGTTTTATATTTTAAAAAGTGAAAAAAAATCAATACTTACCTTCTATGATCATGCAGAAGATATCTTTGTTAAAGTTGAAAAGAAAAATGCTTACGGAATCAATCCAAGAAATGCTGAGCAAGCATTTGCATTACATGCATTATTTGATCCTAAAATTAAACTTGTTACAATTAATGGAGTAGCAGGAACTGGAAAAACTCTTCTGGCTTTAGCATCTGCTCTTGAGCAAAGAAGAAATTTTAAACAAATATTTATTGCTAGACCTATAGTTCCTTTAAGTAATAAAGACATTGGTTTTTTACCAGGTGATATACAATCAAAAATTAATCCTTATATGGAACCTTTATGGGATAATTTAAAATTCATACAAAATCAGTATAATCAAACAGATAAAGAATTTAAAGCATTAAGGAATATGATTGATACAGAGAAATTACTTATTCAGCCTCTTGCATATATTAGAGGCAGAAGTTTTTCAAATATTTTTTTTATAATCGATGAAGCTCAAAATCTAACTCCTCATGAAATTAAAACTATAATTTCTAGAGCTGGAGATAATACTAAAGTTGTATTTATAGGTGATATATATCAAATAGATACACCATATCTTGATTCACAAAGTAATGGGTTATCATATCTAATTGATAGGCTGAAAAAAGAAAAGATTTATTCTCATGTTACATTAAAGAAAGGTGAAAGATCAGAGTTAGCCAATTTAGCTAATGATCTACTTTAAGCTTTATGATTAAGTCAAAAAAAGAATATTTAAAAGAGTATGAATTAAGCATTTCTAATCCAGAGAAATTTTGGTCTAATTATGCAAAAAATTTTCAATGGATTTCTCCGTTCAATAAAGTATTAAACTGGAATTTTGATGAACCAAAAGTCGAATGGTTCATTAATGGCAAATTAAATATAACAGAAAATATATTTGAAAGAAATTTATCTAAAATAAGAGATAAAACCGCGATTCTATGGGAACCAAATGATTCTGATGCTGAAGCAAAAAAAATAACATATAATCAATTATTCTCCCAAGTTTGCCAATTTTCAAATGCTTTAAAGAAAAAAAATATAAGAAAGGGAGATAGAGTAATTATCTATATGCCGATGGTACCTGAGGCTGTAGTGGCTATGTTATCTTGTGCTCGAATAGGTGCAATTCATTCGGTTGTATTTGCTGGTTTTAGTGCAAACTCTCTATCGGATAGAATTAATGATTCGCGAGCAAAAGTAATTATAACATCAGATGGAAATTTTAGAGGCAATAAAATAATTCCAGTAAAAAAAATTGTTGATGAAGCAATTAAAAAAACAAATTCAATTGAAACAGTAATTGTTTTAAATAGGACTAATATGGATGTGTCAATGAAAAAAGATAGAGATTATTGGTATCATGATACAGTAGAAAATGAGTCTACTGAAAGCAAAGCTGAAATTATGGATTCTGAAGACTCTTTATTTATTTTATATACCTCTGGCTCAACTGGGAGCCCTAAGGGTGTAGTTCATACTTGTGGTGGATATATGATCTACAGTCAGTATACATTTGAAAATATTTTTCAAAACAAAAATGATGAAATTTATTGGTGTACAGCTGATATTGGATGGATTACTGGCCATTCATACATTGTTTATGGTCCTTTATTGAGTGGGGCAACAACCTTAATGTTTGAAGGTGTTCCTACTTATCCGGATCCCAGTAGGTTTTGGAAAATAGTTGATAAGCATAAAGTAAATCAATTCTATACTGCTCCAACAGCAATTAGAGCCTTACAATCTTTTGGAGATAACTATTTTAAAAACTCAAGTCTAGATACATTGAAAGTTATTGGATCAGTAGGTGAACCAATAAATTTAGAAGCATGGAATTGGTATAATTCAAATATAGGTAAAGACAAATGTCCTTTAGTAGATACTTGGTGGCAAACTGAAACTGGTGGTATTATGATTTCTCCTATTCCTGGAGTAATTGAACCCAAGCCTACTTATGCAACACTACCTTTACCAGGAATTCAACCTATACTTTTGGACAATAATGGAAATGAAATTAAAGAAAATGAGGTTGAGGGAAATTTGTGTATTAAATACCCTTGGCCTTCAATATTAAGAACAACTTATGGGGATCATGAAAGATGTAAAAAGACATATTTTTCAACTTTTAAAGGTTACTATTTTACCGGGGATGGAGCAAAAAGAGATAAAGAAGGAAATTATAGAATTTTGGGTAGAGTAGATGACGTAATTAATGTTTCTGGTCATAGAATTGGTACTGCTGAAGTTGAAAATGCAATAAATGAAAACCCCTCAGTAATTGAATCTGCTGTTGTAGGGTATCCACATAAAATAAAAGGACAGGGTATTTTTGCTTTCATAATAATTGATAAAAATCAATACAATCAAAATTATAAAGATGAAATAAGAAATACAGTATCTGATTATATAGGCCCTATTGCAAAACCTGATGAAATATTAATAGTTCCAGGACTACCAAAAACTAGATCTGGTAAAATTATGAGAAGAATACTAAGAAAGATAGCATCAAATGATTTTGAAAATTTTGGTGATACTTCTACATTACTTAACCCAGATATTGTTAAAGAAATTATTGAATCTAAAAAATAAAATGAAATCATTAATCAAATTAGTTTTTTTTTTTTTTCTTATAGTTGC
Source organism: uncultured Marinoscillum sp. (assembly GCA_902529805.1). Taxonomy (GTDB): domain Bacteria; phylum Bacteroidota; class Bacteroidia; order Cytophagales; family MED-G16. Next base: position 10,502 of record CABZXU010000009.1, on the reverse strand, counting down.
TTGTTCTAATCAACAAAATTCTAACTTCAATACAACTAGATTAAATGAAATAGATACATTAATTTATTCATTTATAAAGGATAATCAAATACCCGGAGCTGTTGTTTTAGTCGGAGACAATAAAAATATTATTTATCAAAAATCTTTTGGTATTAAAAATCCTATTACAAATGATAAATATCAGATTAATGATATTTTTAGAATTGCATCTATGACTAAAGCTATAACATCTATAGGTGTAATTAAGCTTTGGGAGAAAGGAAAAATTGGATTGGATGACCCAATAGAAAAATATATACCAGAATTTAAAAATGTTCAAATTTTAGATTCTTATAATAAGAAAGACACAACTTATTCGACGATTCAGACCTCAAACAGTATAACAATTAGACAATTATTAACTCATACTTCTGGTATTGGTTATGGTTTTATTGATGGTAATCCTTCAATAAAATCTATATATCATAAAGAAAAGGAAAAATTTATGAAATATGGGGTTTTATGTTTTTGTGATCAAGATATTACAATTGGCGAAACTATAAGAAATCTTGCTAAGGTACCTTTACATCACAATCCAGGTGAAAGATATACTTATGGAATCGGCTTAGATGTACTAGGACATTTAATAGAAATAATATCTGGTAAAACTTTAGATAAATATTTTTATGATGAGATTTTCCAACCATTGGAGATGAATGACACGTATTTTTATTTGCCAGAAAATAAATATGATAGACTTGTCCCTGTTTTAACTAAGAAAAATAACAAATGGGTCATGTTTGAAGACAAAAGATTTAATATTAATTATCCAATTCAGGGAGCAAAAAAATTTTTTGCTGGAGGATGTGGTTTATCAAGTACAATTAGTGATTATTATAAATTTCTTACTGTTTTTTTAAATGAAGGAAAATATAATGATAATCAAATTATTAGTAAAAAGACTAATGAATTACTATTTCAAAATCAGTTACCAGGAATTGAAAATTTTTATCTGCTAAATTATGATAAAGGAAATTTAAAAGCAGAGTCTTTTCCTCTTGGACATGGACTTGCCTTTGGTATAATAAGAGATGAAGATTTAAGGTTTGGGGGTAGAGGAAGTAAGGGTAGTTTGTACTGGGGAGGTTATTACAATACTTCATATTTTGCTGACCCCAAGGAAAATGTAATTGGATTGATTTTTAAACAAACTCAAAATATTCAAGACAATTCTTCTGAACTATTTCAAAGAATTGTTTTTAATTTGGTAGAATAAAAATTTTTAAAATAAATCTTAGAAAATATGAAAGGTTATATTTTACTTTATAAAAAATATTTAATTTTTTAATTTAAAATCAGAAAAATGAAAAAAACATCACTGTTATTATTATTATTATTATTTATTATCTCATGTTCAGATTCTGTAAAGGACTCAAGCAACTTGCCTGGAAGACTAGGCAATCCTGAAATGAGCCTAAAAAATGATTCTAGAGCCATTCCAGCAGTAACAAAAGTAATGTCTCAATATGGCTTGGATGCTTTAGCTCCTGATCCTCCAATATCAATAGAAGCAACTCTAAAAGAGAAAGTGGATTATATGACATCTCTTGAGCCACTTTACGAAGAAATATTTCAATCTTGGTATTCAGAGCTTCCAGAGGTTGAGGGTCTAGAAAGATTTACAAAAGTTATTGATGGAGTTGATGGAAATCAAATAACATTATATATACATAAGCCAGAAAAACAAATATCAAATATTCCTGGAATTCTTCATATACATGGTGGAGGTATGAGTATATTAAAAGCAAGTAATCCTAATTATATTAGATGGAGAGATGATCTAGCATCAACAGGACTAGTTGTTATAGGTGTTGAGTTTCGAAATGTAGCTGGAGAATTAGGAAGTCATCCTTTTCCTGCTGGTTTGAATGATTGTAGTAGTGCCTTACAATGGATGTTTGATAATAAAGAAAAATTAGGTGTTTCAAAAATTATTGTTTCTGGTGAATCTGGCGGAGGTAATCTTACTTTGGCTACTACATTAAAAGCAAAAAAAGATAAAAAACTTTTTCAAATTGATGGAGTTTATGCCCAATGTCCTTACATTTCTAACGAATATCATAGATCTATTAATAATCTTCCTTCTCTTGTAGAAAACGATGGTTATTTTTTAAATGTAAAAGATATGGCTGTAATGGCAACAGCTTATGATGGTGTTGATAGCAAAAATCCACTGGCATGGCCATTATTTGCATCAACTGAAGATTTAACTGGATTACCTCCTCATGTTATATCTGTCAACGAATTAGATCCTCTGAGAGATGAAGGTCTTTTATATTATAAAAAATTACTTATTGCTGGAGTTGATGCATCAAGTATTACAATTAACGGAACTGTTCACGCTGGAGATATGATTTTTATAAAAGTGACTCCAAAAATATATAGATCATCGTTGATGCACATTAATAATTTTGCAAATAGTTTATAATTAAATTTAAAAATTTAGACCATCAAAACAGAGTGAACTCGGAGGGAGTCGAACCCCCAACCTCCTGGGCCGTAACCAGGTGCTCTATCCAGTTAAGCTACGAGTCCATATGATACTATCTTCTACAAATTTAACAATCAATTTAGCATATATATTATATTAGACTTTATATAATTAAATCTATATTTGCAGACAAATAATTAATCATGAAAAAATTATTTTTCTTTTTTATATTTTTCTTTTCTTTTTCAAGTTTATTTTCTCAGCAAGAAGAGAATAAAGTAGATAAAAATAAAAAAATAATAAATACTGATTTTCCTGGCTTTATTAAAATGAATCTCGGATTAAATTTTTTACTTGATAACAATGAAGCAATGAAAATGAAAGTTTTTTCCTCACGATCAGTTGGTTTAAATTATTCCAAACCTTTTTTTCTTTCTGATAATTTATCTTTTAATACTGGTTTGGGAGTTGAATTTGAAAACTATTCATTTAAAAATAATGTAATTATTGATTATAGATTTGATGTTGATGATAATCAAATAAATTTCATAGATAGCTTATCAATTGATTCAGATAAAACTAAACTTGTTAATTCTTTATTAGAAGTTCCTTTGGAGTTTAGATATTATTTTGGAGACAAAGAAAATAGTACTAATAGATTTTTTATAGGAATAGGGATTGATTTAGGATTAAGATTAGAGTCATTTACTAAAGTAAAATATACAAAAAATAATAAATCAATTGCGAATATATCTAAAAATGATTTTGGTTTAGCTAAGTATAGATATTCTACGTCAGTTACTTTTGGTAATGATAACTTCAATCTTTTTATAAAGTATTTTTTATCTGATTTTTTTCAATCCAATAGTAATCCGGAATTTATATTAAATAAACCTATTCTTCTAAAAACTGGATTTTCATTTAGTTTATTTTAGATTTCTTTTCTCAGTCTTGAAACAGCAATTTTTAATTGCTCTCTATATTTAGAAATTGTTCTTCTTGCTATATTGTAACCTTTTTCTTGGAATAATTTTTCAAGTTTCTCATCAGATAAAGGTTCTCTTTTATCCTCTTCATTTATAAGTTTTTGTAGTAATTTTTTAATTTTTTTGTTACTAATATTTTCTCCATTTTTAGTAATATGACCTTCTGAAAAAAAATCTTTGAGTTGATATACTCCAAAATCAGTTTGAATAACTTTTGTGCTTACTATACGACTTACTGTAGATATATCCATTTTTATTATATTAGCTATATCTTTTAAGATCATTGGTTTTATAAAGTTATTGTCTCCAGAATTATTAAAAAACTCATATTGTAATTCAATAATTGTATTCATGGTATTGATTAATGTATTTTGTCTTTGTTCCAAAGCATCTATAAACCATCTTGCTGATTCTAATTTTTGTTTTATAAAGTCATATGACTTTTTATTATTCTCGTTTTCATTTTTATTAAGTTTTAAATCATCAAGCATGCTAATATAATCTTTACTAACTTTTATTTTTGGTAAATTATTTTGAGTTAAACTTACGTAAAACTTACCTTCTTCTTTTTTTAAAATAAAATCAGGAATTAAGTATTCTGTATGCTGACTTTCATCCATAGATCCTCCGGGCTTTGGATTTAAGTTTTTTATAATTTGAATTCCTTTTTTAATTATTTCTCTATTTGTGTTATATAATTTTGATATTATTTTATCGTAATGTTTATTAATAAAATCATCATAGAAATCATTAATTATTTTTAAAGCAATAATTTCCTCTTGATTTTTTCTCTCAATATTATTTAATTGTATTACTAAACATTCCTTTAGATTTCTTGCTCCTATTCCAGGAGGATCAAAACTTTGAATTAATTTAAGAATATTTTCTATTTCCTTAATTTCTGCTTCAAAATTTTCAGCAAAAGCAATATCATCAACGATTGATTCTATATCTCTTCTTAAATATCCATCTTCATCAATTGTTCCAATTATTTGTTTAGCGATTATTTGTTCTTTTTCATTAAGTTTTAAATAACTCAATTGATCTAGCAATTTTTCATTTAATGAACTTCCAACTGAGAATGGGATTTCGCTATTTTTATTTTCTGAATTGAAACTAGACTTTGTTTTATAACTTTCTTGATCTAGTTTGAAGTCATCAATATTACTCTCGTTTTCTATCGATAAATCATTACTTTCTTCTTCTAGAGCTGGGTTTGCTTCCAGTTCTTTTTTAATTATACCCTCTATATTAGAAGACGAAACTTGGAGCAGCTTCATAAACTGAATTTGTTGAGGTGATAACTTTTGATTTAAATTTTGGGTAATGCTAAGATTTTGCATTTTAAATTTTTTTTAAAGCAAATTTATTATAATTACTTGATTCTTTGAAAATAAGAGCAAAATATAGTTTTTTTGTCTTTAACATTTATTTTTAAAATGGGTATTGAAAAAAGATATAAAGTCATTGATATTGTAGAAGCTTCAAAGAAATCTAATGATATATTAATTTCTGGTTGGGTTAGAAATAAAAGACAAAGTAAAAATGTAGCTTTCTTATCTGTTAATGATGGTTCAACAATTAAGAATTTACAAGTTGTAATAGATTTGTCAAAGGTGGAGATTGATTTAATTGAAAAAATTAATACTGGAACTTCATTGTCTATTATTGGAAAGATTGTAAAAAGTCAGGGTAGGGATCAATCATTTGAATTAATTGCACATAAAATTTATATATTAGGTGTTGCTGACCCTGAGTCATATCCTTTACAACCAAAAAAACATTCTTTTGAATTTTTGAGAGATATATCCCATTTGAGGTCTAGAACAAATACTTTTGGTGCTATTTTTAGAATTAGGCATGCTATTATTTATGCTATTCATAATTTTTTTAATAGTAAAGGATTTTTAAATATTCATACTCCTATTTTAACTTCATCTGATGCTGAAGGTGCAGGAGAAATGTTTAAGGTTACTACTTTAGATATAGAAAAGAAAATCAAAAATAATTATAAAGATGATTTTTTTGGAAAGGAAGTTAATCTAACTGTTTCTGGCCAATTGAATGCTGAATTAGCTGCGTTGGGACTTTCTGAAGTTTATACTTTTGGTCCAACATTTAGAGCTGAAAATTCCAATACATCACGACATTTAGCTGAATTTTGGATGATTGAACCAGAAATGGCTTTTTATGATATTAAAGATAATATGGATCTAGCTGAGGAAATGTTAAAGTATTTAGTAAAATATACATTAGACAATTGTAAAGATGATCTTTCTTTTTTAGAAAAAGCAGAAGGAGATAGGGATAAACAAAAGCCTATGCTAGAAAGGCAATCTTTAAATTTAACAGAAAGATTGAAGTTTGTTTGTAATAATACTTTTGAAAGATTAAAGTATAGCGAAGCATTTGAAATATTAAAAAATTCAAAGCCTAATAAAAAAAATAAATTTGATTTTCCAGTTAATGAATGGGGGATAGATTTTCAGTCTGAACATGAACGATATCTTGTTGAAAAACATTTTAAGAAACCCGTAATTATTGTTGATTATCCAAAAAAAATAAAAGCTTTTTATATGCGTCAAAATGATGACAATAAGACTGTTGCAGCTATGGATGTTTTATTTCCTATAGTTGGGGAAATTATTGGAGGATCCCAAAGAGAAGAAAGATATGATAAACTTTTATCAAGAATGAAAGAGATGAATATTTCTGAAAAGCAGTTATGGTGGTATTTGGAAACCAGAAAATTTGGTACAGTTATTCATTCTGGTTTTGGCCTTGGCTTAGAGAGATTAGTTCAATTTGTTACAGGAATGACTAATATTAGAGATGTTATTCCTTTTCCTAGAAGTCCAGGGAATTGTAAATTTTAACTTTTTAATTTAATTTACCTCATCATAAACCTTATTATTATAAAATCATGAAAAATTTATTATTATCATTTTTGGTTGTTATAGCAATATTTTTTTTTGCTTGTGAAGAAGATGATGTGAAACCTTTTGAAGGGACATGGTCTGGAACTTATACGGGAGGAGATTCAGGGACTTGGGAGGCTACTGTTACTTATTCTTCTGATGATGGTGTTGGTGTTGTGACTGGAACTACTACTTCATCCAATGCTGGTGGAGGAAATAGTCAAATTGCAGGTGCATTAGGAAGCGATGGAACTATAACTGCTGCAATTGGAACTACAAATGACGGAGGAGAGTGGCTTGGTAAATTTGAAAAAAAGGATGCTTCTGGGACTTGGAAAAGTAAAGATCCAAATGGAAATTCTGTTGAAGGTACGTGGACTGGTAAAAAGAATTAAGTAGTCTTAACTATTTCTTTTTATCTTCTTTTTTATCTTCTTTTACTTCTTCGAAGTCTACATCTGCAATGTCATCTTTCTTATTTTTTGAGGAAGATTTTTTACTACTTTTAGGTTCAGTTTTAGGATTTCCTTGTTCTTGGCCTTGTTGTTGTTCCTGAGAAGCCTTGTACATTTCTTGACTAGCTGCTTCCCAAGACTTATTTAAAGTTTCAATACATTTATCAATTTCTTCTAAATTTTCACTCTTATGAGCCTCTTTTAATTTTGCTAAAGAGCTTTCAATATTTGATTTATTTTCTTTAGATAATTTATCACCAAATTCTTTTAACTGTTTTTCAGTTTGGAATATTAAACCATCAGCACTATTTATTTTATCAATTTTCTCTCTTTCTTTTTTATCAGACTCCTCATTTGCTTTAGCTTCATTTTTCATTTTTTCAATTTCTTCTTCAGTTAGTCCAGAAGAAGCTTCTATTCTAATTTTTTGTTCTTTTCCTGTACCCTTATCTTTTGCAGAAACATTTAATATACCGTTTGCATCAATATCAAATTTAACTTCTACTTGTGGAACACCTCTTGGTGCAGGTGGAATTCCTTCTAGGTGAAACCTACCAATAGTTTTATTATCTTTAGCCATTGGTCTTTCTCCTTGTAGAACATGAATTTCAACAGCAGGTTGATTATCAGCAGCAGTTGAAAATGATTCTGACTTTTTAGTAGGAATGGTAGTGTTGGATTCAATTAGTTTTGTGAATACCCCTCCAAGAGTTTCTATTCCGAGTGACAGTGGAGTTACATCTAAAAGTAAAACATCTTTAACCTCTCCAGTTAAAACACCACCTTGTATAGCTGCACCAACCGCAACAACTTCATCGGGGTTTACTCCTTTTGATGGTTTTTTACCAAAAAACTTAGATACTTCTTCTTGTATTTTTGGTATTCTGGTTGATCCTCCAACTAAAATTATTTCATCAATACCACTAGCATCCAATTTAGCATCTTTAAGTGCTTTTTTACAAGGCTCCAATGTTCTTTGTATTAATTGATCTGAAAACTGTTCGAATTTTGCTCTTGATAGAGTTTTTACTAAATGTTTAGGTACGCCGTCTACTGGCATAATATATGGTAAATTTATTTCAGTAGATGTTGAACTTGAAAGTTCTATCTTTGCTTTTTCTGCACCTTCTTTCAGCCTTTGTAAAGCCATAGGATCTTTCTTTAAGTCTATACCTTCATCTTTTTTAAACTCATCTGCGAGCCAATCTATAATTATATTATCAAAATCATCTCCACCTAGATGCACATCTCCGTTGGTAGATTTTACTTCAAAAACACCATCCCCTAGTTCTAAAATTGAAATATCAAATGTTCCACCACCAAGGTCAAAAACAGCTATTTTTACATCTTTATTTTTTTTATCTAATCCATATGCTAATGCAGCTGCAGTTGGTTCATTGATAATTCTTTTGACATCTAAGCCTGCAATAGTTCCAGCTTCCTTAGTAGCTTGTCTTTCAGAGTCATTAAAATATGCAGGGACTGTAATTACTGCTTCTTTTACTTCACTTCCAAGGTAATCTTCTGCCGTTGATTTCATTTTTTGTAAAATCATAGCAGATATTTCTTGGGGTGTATATTTTCTTGATTCAACATTTATTCTTACTGTATCATTACTTCCTTTTTCAACCTTATAAGATAAATTTGTAATTTCTTTATTTATTTCAGAATATTTTTTACCCATAAATCTTTTAATAGAACTTATAGTGTTTTCTGGATTAGTTATAGCTTGTCTTTTGGCTGGATCACCAATTTTTCTATCTCCTTTACCTTTTTCCAAAAAAGCAACTATTGAGGGAGTAGTTCTCTTTCCTTCACTATTTGGTATAACTACTGGTTCATTTCCTTCCATAACAGAAACGCATGAATTTGTAGTTCCTAAATCGATTCCTATAATTTTAGCCATAATTAATAAATTTTTAATTTCATCTTTAATTATGCAACTATTATGCCAGATTATTAATATGACACTTTGTCATATAACCTATTAACTAGGTATTACCTCTATAAGAGCACTAACTTTATTTTTTATTATTTCTACAACACCACCTGAAATTAATAATTTTTCGGTTTTATTATTTTTATCATAAATAATTTCACCTTTATTTAAAAAACTTATTAGAGGAGCGTGATTGTTTAATATTTGAAATTTACCATTAGATCCAGGAAAAATTACAGAATTTACTTCACCTTCAAAAATTTTATTTTCAGGCGATAATATTTCTAGATGCATAATATTTGAATGCTAAATTTTATTATTTTACTTTTTCAATCATTTTTTCTCCTGCTTCTATGGCTTGTTCTATTGTACCTTTTAAGTTAAATGCTGCTTCCGGAAGATGATCTAAATCTCCATTCATGATCATATTAAATCCTTTAATGGTATCTTTTATATCAACTAACTCTCCTTTAATTCCAGTAAATGGTTCGGCAACATGAAAAGGTTGAGATAAAAATCTTTGTACTCTTCTTGCTCTGTGAACAACTTCTTTATCTTCATCGGATAGCTCATCCATACCTAAAATAGCTATTATATCCTGTAGTTCTTTATATCTTTGAAGTAGCTCTTTTACTTTTTGAGCACATGTATAATGTTCTTCTCCAACTATTTCTTCTGTAAGAATTCTAGATGTAGAGTCAAGAGGATCAATTGAAGGGTAAATTCCGATTGCTGCTAATTTTCTAGATAATACACTTTGAGCGTCAAGGTGAGAAAATGTAGTTGCTGGTGCAGGGTCAGTCAAATCATCAGCAGGAACATATACTGCTTGAACAGAAGTAATAGAACCTTTTTTTGTAGAGGTAATTCTCTCTTGCATAGCTCCCATTTCAGTTGCTAGGGTAGGCTGATATCCAACAGCAGATGGCATCCTTCCCAAAAGTGCAGATACTTCTGATCCTGCCTGAGTAAATCTAAAAATATTATCAATGAAGAAAAGAATATCTTTTCCTTTACCTTTTCCATCACCATCCCTATAATATTCAGCTAAAGTCAAACCAGATAAGGCTACTCTTGCCCTAGCGCCTGGTGGTTCATTCATCTGGCCAAACACAAATGCAGCCTTAGATTTTTTTAATTTCTTTTTATCTACTTTTGATAAATCCCATCCTCCTTCTTCCATAGATTTTTTAAAATCTTCTCCATAATCTACAATTCCAGCTTCAATCATTTCTCTCAATAAATCATTACCTTCTCTTGTTCTTTCTCCAACCCCAGCAAAAACTGATAAACCCGAATAAGCCTTTGCTATATTATTGATTAGTTCTTGAATTAAAACAGTTTTACCAACACCAGCTCCTCCAAATAAACCAATTTTACCTCCTTTATTATATGGTTCAATAAGATCTATAACTTTAATCCCCGTGTAAAGAACTTCAGCTGAAGTTGAAAGTTCTTCAAATTTAGGTGCTTCTCTATGAATAGGGAGTCTATATTTGCCTTTGGGTTGTTCCATTCCATCAATTGCTGAACCAACAACATTAAATAATCTTCCATTAATATTTTCACCAACAGGCATAGATATTGCTTTTCCAGTATCAATAACTTTCATTCCCCTCCTTAAACCTTCTGTGCCAGACATAGCTATTGTTCTTACTCTATCCTGCCCTAGATGTTGTTGAACTTCTAGTGTAAGACTAGAACCATCTTCTTTTGGTATTTCTAGCGCATTTA
>CABZXU010000008.1 GCA_902529805.1 uncultured Marinoscillum sp. | reverse complement strand
GTACTTGTTCTTTAATAAATCTATTATTAAAAATATAATGATCTTCTATAGTTTTATAATTATACCGAACTACCATATAAAGCAACTTTCCCTTCAAAAAATTGATGTAAAAATTAGGCTGATCAAAATCAAAAACACCATAATTATAAAAATAATCAATACCTAAACTATCATCTTTAACTCTAATTCCACTATGACCAAATGCACTATACAATTCTTTTTGAGATGGTCCAATAGTAATTACAGAAATTTGAGAATTTTGAGATAGTTGAAATGAAAACAAACTAAATGAAAAAGAAAAAAAGAATATAAAAAGAATAATTCTGTACATTATTTTTTACTACCTGTTAAAACAATAACAATTTCACCTTTAATTTTTTTATTAAGAAGGATTTCATGAACCTTGGAAAGAGATCCATTAATTGTTTCTTCATAAATTTTAGAAATTTCTCTTGAAACTGATACTTTTCTTTCTTGTCCAAAAATATTTTTAAATTCTTCTATTGTTTTTAATAATCTTAAAGGAGACTCATAAAAAATCATTGTTCTAGTTTCATTTAATAAAAGATTAAGTCTTTTTGATCTTCCTTTTTTAGTTGGAAGAAACCCTTCAAAAACAAATTTTTCAGATGGCAACCCTGATTTTACTAATGCAGGGATCAGAGCAGTTGGGCCAGGTAAACATTCGATTTTTAATTTTAATTTATTAGCTTCTTTAACTAATAAATAACCTGGATCAGATATTGAGGGGGTTCCCGCATCCGAAACTAAACAAATTTTTTTTCCCAATTTCATATCATGAATATATTTTGAAAATACCTTATGCTCATTATGAGCATGATATGTTTTGAGTGGTTTATTTATTTTATAATGATTCAATAGTTTTTTAGATACTCTAGTATCCTCGCATAGGATATAATCAGAATTCTTCATAATCTCTATTGATCTAAATGTTATATCTTTTAGGTTTCCTATTGGGGTTGGAACAATAAATAATTTTGTTTCTTCATTCATGACAATTTATCAATAGCATCTGCTAAATTATAATCTTTTTCAGTTACAGAGTTGTTCTTATCATGAGTAAACAACTCTATCTGAACACTATTATACTCAACTATAATTTTAGGATGATGATTTAATTTTTCAGAAATAATAGCTACTTTAGAAAAGAAAGCACATACTTCAATAAAGTTTTTAAATTCAAATTTTTTAGTAAGCTTATTGTCAACTTTATTCCACATAATTAAAGTAAGATAATGTTTTTTATTTTAGATGTTTTTTCATAAATATAAATTATTTCATCAGCATTTTTCATCATTTTAGACAATGTAATTGAAATAAAATTTTTACTAGAGGATTCCTTAAGCTTATAATCATCATTTTCAAATAACATTAAAAGCTTATCCTTTTCCGAGATTGGAACAATAAATTTAAACATATAATTACAAGGAAATTTATGGACTGAATTGATCCTTTCTAAAAAACTACTTTTGTTCCAATTCAAATTAAAAGAATTTGTATCTATAATCGCTTATATCAGAAAACCCTTTAATTGCTTTATCTATTTTTAAAGGAGAGGCTAGGTTAAGTGCCTCGAGCAATGAATTAGAAAAAGGTAAATAATCTTCTTGTTCAGAAAAACTATCTTTTGAGTTTAATTGTAAAATTAAAACACCGTCATCAGTAGCAAAAGGTTTAGTTCTTTCAGATTCATCCATAGAGAAAGCAACTCCTATAGCATTTGGAGAATATCCAACATTATTTAAAGAACTTGAACTAAGAAGTAAATTGTCCATAGTAAAAACATTAGCATTAATACCATAAGACGCAGCAATTTCATCTAAAGAACCTTCTATCCCAGATAATTTATCATTTACAAAATCAAATTTTTTATTATTAATAATTTTTCTTCTGATCGAAAACTTTACATCTTCTAATTCAGAAGTTCCCTCTTCTTTAATTTCAGATAAAATACCAATCACATATGAGTTATCCAATTCTATTACATTAGATATCTCATCTAAATCATCCGTTCCATAAGCCCACATAATTAAAGATCTTGAATTTTGTAAAGATCCAACAGTTTGATCGTTCTTATTTATTTTATTAGAAGAAATTTTTAAACCAAACTTCTCAGCAGCAGATAAAAAATCATCCATATTATTATTTTCAGATCTAAAAATTTCTGCTTGTCTATATGAAATGTTTCTTGTTACATCGCTAGGAATTATATCTTTAACAATTTTAGAAACTTTAAAAACCTTATTAGATTTTGTAGAACTTACATCAATTATGTGAAATCCAAAATCCGTTTCAATAATTCTATTAATTAAACCTGAAGATCTTTTAGAAAAAACTGCTCTTTCAAAAGGATCAACCATTTGCCCTTCAGTAAACCATCCTAAATCGCCACCATTACTAGCCGATCCATCTTGACTATACATTCTAGCCATTTCACCAAAGTCACTTCCATTTCTTATTAAATTCAAAACTCTATTGGCTTCATTTCTAACTTCTGATTTAGGGTTTAAACTTTGATCATCCCACTTGAATAAAATATGCTTTGCTCTTGCACTAAATTTGTCTTCCTTAATGATTTCAGATAATTTATATAAAACATATTGATTATTTAAAATTTGAGGATCTATAATATCTCCAACATTAGGGTTTGAACCAAACAAATTCTTTATTTCATCCTCTCTTAATGAAATATAATAATCAAAATCGTCTGAATTGATTGAAGAAAAAATAGAATCACTAGAAGATTGATTAATAAGTGATTTTAAATTATTCATTTCTTCCTTAACATAAAGAGTATCTTCAATAGAAGGACTTACATCAAAAGACACATATTTTATAGAACGAGATTCTTCTTGTTTATAATCATCTTTGTTATTAAAAAGAAAGGATTTTAATTCATTATCAGAAACAGAAACTAAAGAATCACTAATAGAATAAAAAGGGACATATAAATAAGATATAGAAGAAGATTGATTAGAGTTTATATATTCACGTTTTGATTCTAATTTATTAACATAATTAGTTTTAGAAATAAGGTTTTCATATTTATCCCTTAGTCTTAAAGGGATTAAGTTTCTTTCAAAATTTGACCAAAATTGTTGTTGTTCAACGCTTTGATTAGATAAATTCTTTAGAAAAAAAACAACCTGCTCTGATTCAAAAACTCCTGTCTCAGGACTTGTAAAAGCTTGTCTAACAACTGGGTGGATATTATTTCCCTGTACCATTTCAACAAGCTCAGAACTCGTAACAGTAACACCTAATTTATCATATTCATTTTGAAATGCAATGTCTTGAATAAATTTTTCCCAAACTTGTTCCCTTAAAAGTTGCACATCATTAGGGGAAGGCGAAGTTCCACTATTCAAAGAAAAATTATAGGAAAACTCTTCATATAAAGATTGAAATGATGTGAAATCTATATCTTCACCCTTTATAGTACCAACAGTTGTATCATTCCCCCCAAATAAAGTTGAGTTAGGACCCAGGATATCACCTAATACAAAAGATGCTATTGAGAATCCAATAACAAAGACTAGAAACTTTCCCATCTTATTTCTTAAAGTACCTATTATAGACATAATTAAAATTTAGGAAGCCAAAATTAATTTTTTTAAATGTAAAAAGTTATAAAATATCATTTTTTTAAAATAGAAAATATTAAAACATATGTATTATATCACTAATCTTCAAATTGTATACTACCCATTGGTTTAATAATTCTATATGATGAAAAATCTTGATTTGATTCCATTCCTTCACCTTTATGCAATTCGCCATCCGTTTTAATAGTCAAAAATTTATCTGTAACAAATTTTTCTTTTTCAGGATACCACAATAATTCTTCAGTATTTAATACATCTTTAGTTTCAAGGTTAGTTAATATAACATTTCCAGTAGCCTTATAATAATTATCATTATAAAACTTTATAACATAATTGGCAACAAATGTAGCGATGATTTTTTTTTCTTCAGTTGAATAAACCTCCATAAATAAGCCTTGAGGATATTCTTCATTTTCATTTTTATATACAAAATATTCTTTAGAATTTAATTTTAATCGTAATCTTGAATTATCACTATATGAAGTCATACTATTATACATTTCTATAACCGGCCCACCATAATCTTCAGGAATAGATTGAGTTTTTGTATCTAAATAACAACCTAATAAAAAGAAAGATGATATTGAAAAATATAAAAGTCTCATCATCTATGATCAATGAACATCAATCTCCTTTTGATAATAAAGTAATTTCCTCATTAACCCAACAAACATTTAAATCGACTGACTTAGATTTAGAATATCCACTACTTTTAATTTCATCTGTTGTAGGAAAAAACATCATTGCTTCATTCATTTTTTGATCATTTTGACTTTTTTCATACATTTTATATGCAGCAATAGCAACTAATTTTTTTGAAAACTGATCTTCACCTATATCTGAACATCTGTTGATTGCCGTCATATATATATTTCCAATTAAAGTATAGGCTTCTAATCTTTCCGGAGATAATTCAATTACTTTAAATGCATTATCTAGTGATTCTTCAAAATTATTGCTAATGATTAACATCTGTGCTTTTTTATAATATAAATCTGATTGTTGATTATCTAAAACCTTAATCTCATCATTAAATGCCTTGGCAACAACATTATCATTAGCTAGTTGATTCTGAGTTTCATTATTTGTCATACCAGCTAAAAGCATTTGTGATTCTTCTGACATTAAAGTATTGTTTCCAACAAAAGTACTAGTAATTTCTACTTCATCACTTGGCGGCTTGCTTTGAATATTATTTCCACTGTTGACTATCATTGCCTTTAAATCAGTGATGTCATTTAAAATCTGAGACATGGAACTAGTAAGTTCTCCTATCTGTGATTGAGTATCTTTTTGAAGGGTTTCAACATTTGAAGTTTGAACATCATTATACGATTCCAATTGAGAAATTAAAGTCTTCAGTGAACTCAATTCTTCATTAGCTTCATCTTCGCTTTGTGCTGACTCATAGTCAACCAATTTACCTTTTAGATCATCTATCTCTTTCTGAGTTTCAGCTAACTGTTTCTCTGTACTTCTTTCATCTTTTCTTGATTTTCTATTTTCAACTTTGGATAAAACTTTTTCATATGAACTTACAATTTCATCTAAATATTTTTCGCTTTCCTTATCACCTTTGTTATTCCTTTTTCTGATAGAAGATGAAATCTCATCAAGTTCTTTTCTCATTGTTTTATTAGCTCTCTTCTCCGATTCTTGAATTGTTTTAGTTAATTGATCTTCTTTTTCAATTATTTCAAGCGTTAATGTTTTTAATTCAGCAAGTTCAGCTGATTTATCTAAGGATTTAATATCAGTTAACATACTTGAAGAAACCTCTTCTAAACTCTCTATTTGAGAATTTAAAGATCCTATTATAGAAAAAATGCTATCATTTTTTGCTTGTTGAACTTTATCTTTAAAATCATCTTTTTCATCTGATTGTAGGACTTGATTATTCATACTCATCTGTCTTAATAGCTCATAAGCAATATCAAGTTCTTTCTCTAATTGTGTAACTCGTGAAGAATCATTATTTCCTGGAACTGATGTAGACATAATTTCACTTATTTGAGACTTTAAATCATCATCTAACTGACCATTTTGTGACATTTGATTTGCTATTTGATTATTAAGAGTAGCTAACTGCATTTGCATATCAGAATAATTTTCAGCAATTTTAGCTAAGGCTGCAGCATCTTCTTGATATACATTAGCATTATCTTGTAAATCAGCGACAAAACCTACCTGAGATCCTAAAAGTCCTCTACCATCTTCCCCGGATAGAGCTTTTGATAAAAAACTAAATCCAAAAATAACAATTGACAATAATACACATACAATTGAAGCTTGAAAAGATACGTGGTTAAAGTTATCAGAAGTGTCAATTTTAAATATAAAATACCATAAAGCAAATGCAATCAAACCTGCACCAGCTAAAGAAAGTACAATTGGAACAATGAAGTCTCCATATAAAGGAAGAACAAAGTCTTGTATAATAAAACCTATAGCACCTGCAGCACCAACATTTTTAGATAGAAGTTTAACAATTGGAATGCTATCAATTAAATCTTGTATTGTTTTGGCATTTAATTTCATAAAATTTAATTTATTCTTTTTTCTAAATTTACAGTTTCATTAATCCAGCAATCTACTTTCAGTTGTTGTTTAACTTCATAATTTTCAGTAAAAATTTCTTCAGCAGAAGGAAATTGTGCTTTTGCTGATTGTGCTTGTTTAGTATGCCCACCCCTCATATACATTTTATGAGCAGCTATAAAAACCAACCTGTCTTTTACTCTACTTTGACCTTTTTTACAATCCTCATAGCTTGCCATATACAAATCACCTATAAATTTATATGCTTCTCTATAAGAATTATTTTCAATCAATGCTTCTAAAGCACTTTGTTTTGCATTAACTTTTTGATTATTTTTTCTATATAACGTAGCCTTCAGTAAATGCAACTCAGCCTTTTGGTTTTTATCATCTGACACTTCAATCGCTCTGTCATAATAGCCTAAAGCCTCAGAAAGATTATCTTGAACATTAGAAGCTATAATCTTAGCAATTCCAACATCTGGGGTGTTTTCAAAAATAATCTTCGAAGCAGTTAATACAATTCCAGTAAAACCACATTTATTTTTCCTAGACAACATAAAAATTTCTTTTGCAAGATTCAAGACTGCTGGATTATCTGAAACAGGTGCAATATCATCGTAATTTGTTTGCATGATTTCTCCATCAATATTTGATGTTAAGTTTGTTAATTTTGGACCTAGTTTATTGAAAATAAAATCACAATCAACAGTTACTGTATTTGTTAATAACTCATCTACCAAACTCTGATATTTTTTTAGACGTTCAAGATTTTTTTCATACTTAGGCTTCTCATCATCATTATGAATACTAATATTCATATTTTCAGTTGAAATTTTTCTACTAATAACATCTGTTATCAAGGTGTATTTTTCTAAAATTTCATCATCACTGATATTATCAGGAAAAGATGCTTTATATCTTCTCATTAAGTCCATAAATGAAACTATATTATTGTTAGAAATTTTATCATCATTAAGTTCATAAGCTCTATTAAATAGTTCATATAAAAAAGAAAATTGATCTTTGCTTGACTTATAATATTGATATGCATAAAATGCTTTTCTATTAATAACATAAGCTTCTCTTTTAAAGTATTTTATCCTTAAATCAAACATCTCTAGTGCTTTTTCAATTAACTGATCGCGTTTAACTTTATCTTTTTCATTTTTAATAAGGCATTGATAGATTTTAATACCGTTCTGATAAAGTGAAACATGAAGATTCGGCACACTATCAAGAAGCCAAGTATGTGGTTCGAGAGCTGCTTCACAGTTCCCTTCTTTTAAATAATCGGTATATAAAACATTTTTTTCTTCTGCTGAACTTTTATTATTAGGCCAATTCCAACCAGGCTGAGCAGAAACCAGTGATGAAAAGATGATATTAACAAATAAGAAGGCAATAAATCTCATAATAAGTCAATGTTATTTAGGTAAAATTAATCAAATTTTCTTTTAATGAACCAAATATTGTTAATTGAACTTCCCAAAACAAATTTAAAATAACGTTCTCTAACAAAAGTTTTATCTACACTTCCCCTAATTCCCATTTCCATTGCAACATTAATTCTTGACAAAGAACCAACTGGGAGAGATAAACCTAGATTCAATCCTAAATTATTAATTTGATTGTTATTTATCAAATATGGAGATTTTTTAAAAAAAACACCAAACCTATACGTAGATCTTTTTAAATATTTATCTACATTTTGAGCGTCTGGAATAAATTCAATTCCTGAAGAAATTTTCAAAAAGTTTTTATAAACCACGTTATCATAATTGTCTTGAAAACCACTTCTATTATTCCAAGACTGTAGTTTTACTTCAATACCAACAGAAAATTTGTCTAATTTTTCATAAGAAAAACCAATTCCATAACTTTTTGGTATAGAAAATTTTTGAATTTCATGATTAATTAGAGTATCTATTGGCACAACATTAGTTGTGTTAACTAATCTTCTTTCCAATCTAGAAAAACGATCTGCATTTAATGAAGATTTCAAATCATAAATGAAACCTATTTTTAAAAACTTATCTTCTACTAATTCTTTTTTATAGAATAATCCTGATGTCAAATTATAATCATTGTATGAAGAGCTTTCATAGTGGGTGGTATAAAATTTTTCTTCATTAGTTAAAATAACACTTGTTTCATTTTTAACATTTCCAAAAATATATGACCCTTTTAGCCCAAGAGATAAATCTTTTGAAATTTTAAATCCATTAGACCAATATGCTTGAGTCAAGCCACCTTCGCCCTCATATCTATATCTTGCAACTGCAGAAGTATTCTCTAAAACCTCTTCGTTATATAAAACATAATTGACAGAACTAAATGGATTAAAGCCAAAAGATGAAACCCATTTTCCACTTTTTATAATTGGTACACCAAAACCAATATAGTTTAAATTAGCACTTCCATTTAAATCAGTTATTTTATTATTCGATACTTGTCTTAGATCAGAGGAAAGTCCCATTTCAAAAGTGGTAAAAATATTTGAAGTTAAAGCCGCGGGGTTTTGATTGTTTAAATGCCAAACAGACCCATTGCTAATCCCAACACCACCCATAGCTACATTGTTGGAGTAGCCCAAATCATTTAACTCTCCAATACCTGTTACAGAAGTAAAGGGTGAAGTGGTTTGAGAAAATAATTTTAAAGTAAAAAATAAAGATATAAATAGTAAAAACTTTAGCTTCATTATATTCAAAAATTCAAAAGTATATTTTTGTAAATTTACAAAGATAGCAAAGATGTAAGGTTTATATAAAAAAAGAAAATATATTATAAGTTTGAATTTAAGAATTTAAAAAAATGAGTAATATTTTTAAAATAATAGGTATAATGTCTGGAACATCTTTAGACGGAATAGACATCGCTCACTGTACGTTTAAAGAAACAAGAAATTGGACATACAAAATTGATAAAGCAATAACAATTCAATACCCTAAAAAATTAAAAAATAAATTAAAATCATCAATTGAATTAAGTGGCTATGATTTAATTAAATTGGATCATAGTCTTGGAGAATTTATTGGTTTAGAGATAAATAAATTTATAAAATATAACAACCTAAACCCTGAACTTATTTCATCTCACGGCCATACTGTTTTTCATAATCCAAAAGAAAAAATTGGTCTTCAAATAGGCAATGCAAACAAAATTTTATCAATTGTAAAATTACCTGTAATTAATAATTTTAGAGAATTGGATATCATTTTAGGTGGCCAAGGAGCTCCTCTAGTTCCAATAGGAGAAAAATTATTATTTAAAGGCTATAATTATTTCATAAACCTAGGAGGTATTCTGAATTTAACAAAAATTGATTCAAGTAATATGTATGCCTATGATGTAGTTGCTTCCAATTTAGTTTTAAACAACATTTCTAATAAATTAAATTTAGAATATGATCATAAAGGAGAAATAGCTAGAAATGGAAAACTTATACCAAAACTTTTTGATAAGTTAAATTCTATAGAATATTATAAAAAAAACTATCCAAAAACTATTGGGATTGAATGGATAAATAAAAATATTTATCCAACTATTTATAAATTAAATTATAATTTAAAAGATGTTATGAATACATTTTCTAATCATATTGCATACCAATTAATTAAAAATATTAATGGGGAAAAAAATAAAATATTAGTTACTGGTGGAGGAGCATACAATGAATATTTAATAGAAAAAATAAAGCTTTATGATAATAATAAAAATGAATGGATAATACCAAATGATAATTTAGTTAATTACAAAGAAGCTTTAATTTTTGCTTTTATGGGTTTATTAAAAAAAATGAATAAACAAAATATATTAAATGACGTTACAGGTAGTAAATTTAAAATTTCAGCAGGAAATACTTTTGAAAACATTTTATAATTTATATTTTGAGTAAAATTATTATTATATGTATGAATTAATGGTCGTAATTTTTGTATTAGGGTATCTTTGTATTACCCTAGAGCATCAATTAAAAATTGACAAAGCAGCAGTAGCATTAGTAACAGGAATACTTTGTTGGACAATTTATGTTGTTGGTAAAGAACAAATTGTTGATTTAGATAAAGTTAAGGACCATGCTATTCATGAGTTTAGCTCTACCTACCCAGGAGAAATTACTGAAACGAGTGAAGAATCAGTAAATGATGAGATTACATATGAAACAATAGCAGAATTTGTAACTGAGGTTCAACTATTTGAAATTCTATCAGAAATATCTAGCATTTTATTCTTTTTAATGGGTGCAATGACTATTGTTGAAATTATTGATCTTCACGGTGGTTTTAGAGTTGTTACAGATCGTATCAAAACAAGAAATAAATTGAAATTATTGTGGATTATTGGAATTATATCATTTTTCTTCTCTGCTGCCCTAGATAACTTAACTACTTCAATAATTATGGTATCTCTAACTAGAAAATTTATAAAAGATCAAAAGGAAAGATGGATGTTTCTTGGTATGGTAATTATTTCAGCTAATGCTGGAGGTGCTTGGTCTCCAATAGGGGATGTAACAACTACAATGCTATGGATTGGAAAACAAATTACAACTCAACAAATAATTTTGAATGTCTTTCTTCCCAGTTTAGTTTGCCTTTTAGTCCCATTGACAATAATGTCCTTTTATACGAAAGGAAATGTAGAACGACCCAGTGATGAAGAAAATAAAACAGCCCATCATACAACTAGACAACAAAGAAATTTGGTTTTTGGACTAGGGGTAAGCGGTCTAATTTTTGTGCCCATATTTAAATCTCTAACTCATTTACCTCCTTTTATGGGAATGATGCTCAGTTTAGGTGTCCTGTGGCTTATAACTGATGTTATGCATAAAAAAGATGATATTAAAACAAAAAGGCATTTTTCTGTATTTCATGCTTTAGAAAAAATGGATGTTCCCACTATTCTATTTTTCTTAGGTATTCTTCTTGCTGTTGGAAGTCTTCAAAGCGCCGGTCAATTAAATCAAATGGCTGGATTTCTTGATGATAAGATTGGCACATCAACGGAAAATGGCGTATACCTTATTGGCTCTATCATTGGATTACTTTCAGCATTAGTAGATAATGTTCCATTAGTAGCAGCTGCAATGGGAATGTATCCATTAGGTGGAATGGAGTTTTTTGAACAAGATGGCCTTTTTTGGGAATTTCTTGCATATTGTGCAGGTACTGGAGGCAGTGCCTTAATAATCGGTTCCGCAGCTGGAGTTGCCATAATGGGGTTAGAAAATATACCATTTTTCTGGTATGTCAGAAAGTTTACAATTTTAGCAATTATTGGCTACATAGCTGGAATAATTACCTACATTATACAATACTCTATTTTAAATTAGTTTCCTTAACTATTTTGAGAGTTTTCAATAAAGCTAATGAAGACTCCTCACCTTTATTACCAAACTTGCCACCACTTCGTTCAAATGCTTGCTTTTTATTATTTGTTGTTAAGACACCAAAAATGACTGGTTTATTAAACTTGAGTGAAACATCTAATAATCCTTTAGAAACAGTATGTGCAATATATCTATCATGATCAGTTTCTCCTTTAATTATGCAACCCAAAGAAATTATACCGCTTAAGTCTTTATGTTTATTTAATAAATATTGTGATAAAAAAACAAGTTCCATGCTACCCGAAACATTATATTTTTTTATATTTTTTTCTTTTACTCCATGTTCTAATAATTTACATAGAGCTCCATCATATAACAAATCCGTTATTTCACTATTCCAATCAGAAACTATAATAGAAATTTTTGAAGAAGCAAATAATTTATTGTGCTTTAAATCAAGTCCTTTATTTTCAATAAACATTTTTTAATTTAAATTAAACCTTCTAACCTTGATTTGTTTTTAATAGAAATTTGATATTCTGAAGAATCCTTATATGAATCAACAATTTTAGAATAACAATTGTATGCTTCATTTAAATTTCCTAATTCTTCATAGACTAGAGCTAATTTCAAAAGATAATTAGGTGTAAAAAATTCATTAGGATTATAGTTAACTGCTTTTTTAAAAAATGTTATTGCATTTTGATAATCTTCTAACTCAGTATAAGCATCTCCAATTAAAGAATAAGATCGTGCTTGAATCAATTCGTCATTACTTGAAAATGATTTTAAATAATTTATTGCATTATCATAATCTTTCAATTTTAAATATGAAACGCCAGCATAATAATTAGACATATTAGCGGCTTTTGTATAATTATATTCATCTATAATTTCAAGAAAACCATAATTGTTCCCATCACCATTTAAAGCTTTAACAAGACTATCGGATTCAAAATAATATACGGCTTGAAACATATCTTCTTGGGCAAGTCTATTTTGAGAAGATATATAATAGTTTCCAATACCAAAAAATGTAACTATTAAAATTATTGAAATAAAAATTATTGAAAATGTATTTTTATTTTTTTCAAATAATTCTTCATACGAAGACAACTTACCCGCTAAAGCATCATTTGACTCAAATAAAGTATCTTCTTTTTTGGATTTTTGTTTTTTTATTTTTACCATAATTATAAAATAGTTGACAAATTTAATTAAAATCTACAGTTGATCACTATTCAATTAAAAAAGGATAGTCACTTTGCTCATAAATATGTTTATATATATCATCTTTTGATGGATAAGGAGACTCTTCAGCAAATTTCACTGAATCAACAACCTGAGTTTTAATTTGACTTTCAATTAAATCAAAATCTTTTTCCTTAAGGATTTTCTTAATTAAAATTATTTTTTTTATTTGTTCAATCGGATCTTTTTCTTTGTATAAGATCAATTCTTCTTTTGACCTATAGCTCGCAGGGTCTGACATTGAATGACCTTTATATCTATAAGTTCTAAATTCAAGTAAGGTAGGCCCTAATCCTTCTCTAGCTCTTTTAGCAGCCTTAGAAACTGCATGATGAACTTTTATAACATTCATAGCATCAACCGGATATGAAGGCATTTCATAAGCTTTTCCAATTTTATATAACTCAGTTACATTTGATGATCTTTCCACAGAGGTACCCATTGCATAACCATTGTTTTCTATAATAAATATCACTGGAATTTTAAAAAACATTGACATATTTAAAGCTTCATGAAACGCGCCAATCCTAACAGCTCCATCACCGAGAAAAGTTACACATAAATTGTCTGTTCCTTTATACTGTTCTGCAAATCCAAGACCAGCTCCTATTGGAACTTGATTTCCAACTATTCCATGACCTCCAAAGAAGTGTCTTGACTTATCAAACATATGCATTGAACCTCCCCTTCCTTTTGAGATCCCTGTTTCTTTACCAAATAATTCAGCCATAATGAATTTTGGATTTGTACCCAAAGCTAATGGATGAGCATGATCTCGATACGAAGTAATATACTTGTCTCCTTCTTTTAACGAAGTAACACATCCAGAGATACAAGCTTCCTGGCCTATATAAAGATGGCAAAATCCTCTAATTTTTTGTTGTCCATATAGTTTTCCAGCCATCTCCTCAAATTTTCTCATTAATAACATGGACTTGTACCAATAAAGAAAAGTTTCCTTAGAAAAGTCGTTTGCTAGATTTATTACTTCAGATTGTTTTTCTTTTTTTCTTGGCATAAATTAATATTATAATCTATTTTAAACATGAATTATAATTTTGACAAAAATAATTAAAATATAAGAGTGAGCAAATTATTATGTATCTGGAAAAAATTGAGTTAAAAAATTTTAAAAATTATGAATCAGAAAATATTAATTTTTCAGATAAAATTAATTTTATTACTGGTGAAAATGGCTCTGGTAAAACCAATTTATTAGATGCCATTTATTATCTGTCATTCACTAAAAGTGCTTTCAATAAAATTGACGAAAATAATATTAAAAATGATACTAATTTTTTTTCAATAAGGGGTAATTATAAAGTTGATAAAAAATCAATATCAATAGATTGTAAATATAAAAAAAATGAAAAAAAAATCATTTTATTTAATGATTCACCTTATGAAAAAATTAGCCTTCATCTAGGAAAAATACCTGCTATAATTATTGCTCCAAATGACAGCGATCTCATTAGAAATTCAAGTTATTATAGAAGAAGGTTTTTTGATTTGATTATTTCTCAAATCGAACAAGACTACTTGCAGGGTATTATAAGATATAATAAAATTATAAAATCAAGAAATCTCGTTTTACAAAAATTTAAGAAAAAAAAATATGTTGATAGAAATGAGATTGAACATTATGATGATTTACTAATTAAATTAAATCATTATATAAGAAATAAACGGTCAGAATATTTGATTGAATTTAAAAAAAAATTTTTTGAAATTTATAATTCTATAACAAAAGAAAAGCATGAAATAGAAATATTATATAAAAGTAAGGTTGAAAAATCTATTGAAAATGATGTTTATAAAAAATTCCTTGAATATGATATATTAACTGAAAAAACCAACTTCGGTATACATAAGGATGATTATTTATTTTATATTAATAATAAACCAATAAAAACTTTTGCATCTCAGGGTCAGCAAAAATCTTTTATAATTAGCCTTAAAATGAGCGAGTATTATATTATTTCTAAGAAATTATCACTTAACCCTCTGATGATGCTTGATGATATTTTTGATAAATTAGATAATAAAAGAATCAAAGATCTTATGAGATTTATTAAAAAAAAGATAAGAGGACAAATTTTTATAACCGATGCATTAAATGATAGATTAGAAATTTTTAATTCAAAAAAATATAATATTAATTTAATAAAAATAAAAAATGGACAGATAAATTATGATAAAAAATAATGGTAAAAGGCATCGGAAAATAGAATCCATTAAAAAATTAACTTCTAATTTTTTCAATCAAAATAAAATAGAGTTAAAACTTTTTGATAAAAAAATTGAAAATATATGGAATTCCATTTCAAATAAATTTATTAAAGATAGAACAACAGGAGTATATTGTAAAAATATGATTATTTATATTAAAATAAATTCATCGCCTCTAAAGAGTGAATTAGAAAACTCAAAAGAAATTACCCTAAAAAAATTTCAAAAACATTATAAAGAAATTCAAAAAGTTGTATTCATATAATGTTTATAAATAATCAACAAATTTTTTTTGAAATAAAATAATTATCAAAACCCCAACAAATATCGAGGAATCAGCTATGTTAAAAACTGGCCATAATGAAAGATATGACCCGCCTATTAGGGGAACATATGAAGGCACAAACCCCTCCCAGATGTCAACATAAAACATGTCTATAACTTGTCCATAAAATAAAGAAAAAGGTGAGTTTAAAGGAGCATTATTGAGTAAAACTCCGTAAAGTAAACTATCAATAACATTTCCAATAGCACCAGCAAGAATCATAGATATAGCTAAAATTAATAGATTGTTAGCTTTTTTATATATGAGAGTATACAAATAATACCCAATAAAAAAAGATGCTGCAAGTCTAAATGAGGTAAGTAATAATTTTCCATATTTAAAATTTATATCAATACCAAAAGCTAAACCAGGATTCTCAATGTGATGTAATTTGAAAAAATCTCCGATTACATTTATTTCTGAGCCAAGCGGCATATTGAAATGAACAACAAGTTTAACCAGTTGATCAATTATAACTATTACTAGGGTTACGAAATAAAAATTCTTTTTATCCATTATTCTTAAATTAAGAAGATTTTGATATATTAAAATATATTATACTATCATTGATTTGTAATTCTTTCATGTCATTTTCTTTTTTAATAAATCCTATTTTTTTTGCTTGAATTTCATTACACACATGATCTAAATTATTTTTAATCGATTTTATTAAAAACTTATTATCACAAAAAATATTTAACTCTACTTTATCAGTAACTTCAAATTTCATTTCTTTTCTTACGTTTTGAACTTTATTAACAAAGTCTCTAGCGATACCCTCCATTTTTAAATTTTCTGAAATATTAATATCTATTGCAATTGTGAAATTATCATTGGAAACAACTTTCAAACCAGGAATATCTGTGTATGTAATATTAACTTGATCTATTGTTATTTTTATTTCACCAATTTGACTAATAGATAAACTGATTTTTTTATTCTTTTCTAATAAATCGATGTCTTTTTTATTGAATTGTAAAATTGAATCGGCTACTAGTTGGGTGTTTTTACCAAAAGCAATACCTATTTCTTTAAAGTTAGGTTTAATTTCTTTTGAAAGAATCTTAGATGAATCATTAATAAATTCAAGGGTTTTAATATTTACCTCAGATAAAATTAAGTCTTCAACAGATTTGATACTTTTTTCCATACTTTTTGATTTTGATTGAATTATCATCTTATCAAGCGGTTGTCTAACCTTAATTTTTTCTTTTTTTCTTAAAGAATGAACTAGAGAAGAGATTTGTTGAGCATACATCATTTTTTCTTCTAAATTTTCATTGATTAATTGAATATTCGGTTTAGGAAAATCAGAAAGATGAACAGAAATATCTTTTTTCTTAATATGATTCAGGTGAAGGTCTAAATAAATTTTTTCACAATAAAATGGTGCAAAAGGAGATGAAATAATTGAAATTTTTTTTAAACATTCATATAATGTTTGATAAGCCATAACTTTGTCTTCATTAAACTCTCCTTTCCAAAAACGTTTTCTATTTAATCTTACATACCAATTACTTAAATCATTTATTAAGAAATTTTGAATTAACCTAATTGCTTTAGTTGGATCATAATTATCCAAATTTTTTTCAACATTTAATATTGTAGAATTAAGCTTACTTATAATCCACATATCACTTTCTGTCTTTTCTTTTTCTTCTATTTTATAGTCTTCATGAGAAAATTTATCAATGTTTGCATATAAGGCAAAAAAATTATAAGTATTAAATAATGTTCCAAAAAATTTTCTTTTAACCTCCTCAATTCCTTCCGTAGCAAACTTTAAATTTTCCCAAGGATTAGAGTTGAACATCATATACCACCTCGTTGGATCAGGACCATAAGAAAAAATAGTTTTAAAAGGATCAATTGCATTTCCTAGCCTTTTCGACATTTTATTACCAATACTATCAAGAACTAACCCATTAGAAATAACATTTTTATAAGAAATCTTATTGAATAATAAAACACCTAAAACATGTAAAGTAAAAAACCAACCTCTTGTTTGATCAACTCCTTCAGCTATAAAATCAGCTGGGAAAAATTTATCAAAATTTTTCTTATTAGCAAAAGGATAATGATGTTGAGCAAAAGGCATAGCACCGGAATCAAACCATACATCTATAATATCTTTTTGCCTTTTCATTTTCTCACCACTTTTAGAAACTAATATAATATCATCTATATAAGGTCTATGAAGGTCGAATCCATCTGGTAATTCCTTTTTCATAAATCCAGCTTTAACAGAGTTTTTGACTTCATCTTTTAATTCCTTAATACTTCCTATGCAAATTTCTTCATTTCCATTTTCTGTTGTCCAAATAGGCAACGGAGTTCCCCAATATCTTGACCTACTTAAATTCCAATCAACAATATTTTCTAACCAGTTTCCAAACCTACCTGATCCAGTTGATTCTGGTTGCCAATTAATCTCTTTGTTCATTTGAATTAATTCATTCTTAATTTTAGTAGTGGCAATAAACCAAGATTCTAATGGATAATATAAGATTGGTTTATCTGTCCTCCAGCAATGAGGGTAAGAATGTTCATATTTTTCAACTAAAAAAGCTTTGTTTTCTTTTTTTAGTTTTATTGCTATCTGAATGTCAGTTGACAATTCTTCATCATTTCCAAAATTTTTTACACTCATACCAGAAAAATCTGTTATCTCCTTAACAAATTTCCCAGACTTATCTACGATAGGTACGTTATTTCCTTTTTCGTCTTTAACAAAAATACCAGGAATATTATATTTTTCAGATATAAAAAAATCATCAGATCCAAAAGTTCTAGAAATATGAACAATACCAGTGCCTTCTTCAGCCGAAACAAAATCAGCATGAACTATTGTAAAAGCAGGCTTTTCTGCAGGCACATACTCTAATAACTGCTCGTAATCAAATCCTAATAGGTCTTTGCCTTTAATTTTTTTTAATAATTCATATTTTAAATTTTTATTCTCAAAATAACCACTAATACAACTGCTTGCTAATATCACTGTAACAGGGATGTTCGTATATGTATTGATAGTTTTAACAATGGAATACTCCATATTTTCATTTACAGCTAAAGAATTATTTGCTGGTAAAGTCCAAGGAGTAGTTGTCCATGCTAAAAGATATATTTCGGTATTAATGTTTTTAAAAAGATTAATACTCGATTTGTTTTCTAAAAGCTTAAACTGTGCTACAATAGATGTGTCTTTTATATTCCTGTAAGCCCCAGGCATATTTAATTCATGTGAACTTAACCCTGTACCTGCAGCAGGAGAAAATGGCTGAATAGTATAACCCTTATATAAAAGTCCTTTTTCATATAAGGTTTTTAATGACCACCAAATAGATTCAATATATTCATTTTTATAGGTTATATAAGAATCTTCTAAATCCAACCAATAACCCATTTTTATAGTTAATTCTTCCCATTTATTTTTAAATTCCATTACAGTTTTTCTACACTCTTTATTATAATCTTCTACAGAAATTTTATTCCCAATATCATCTTTGTTGATATTTAATTTTTTTTCAACTTGTAATTCAACAGGTAAACCATGTGTATCCCATCCGCCTTTTCTTACCACTTTAAATCCTTTCAATGTTTTGTATCTACAAAAAACATCTTTAACAGTTCTAGACATCACGTGATGAATTCCAGGTTCTCCATTAGCTGAAGGAGGGCCTTCGTAAAAAATAAAATTTTTACTATCCTGATTTCTTGAACTTATTGTTTTTTTAAAAATATTTTTATCATCCCAATACTTTTGAACTTGAGTGGAAATATCATAAAAGTTTATGCTTTTATATTCTTTATAAGACATACTAGGAAATTTTTTTCTTATTAAGATATAATATTAAAGAAGGTAATAATGTTAAATTGGTAATCATTGCAATAAATAAAATTATAGAAGTTAAACTTCCTAAAACTATTGTGCCCCCAAATGAGGAAAATGTAAAAATAATAAACCCAAAGAAAAGAATAAATGATGTAAATACCATACTTTTCCCAGTTTCTGAAATAGTCTTTAGAATAGACTCCTTAATATTATTTGTTAACAATAATTCATTTCTATATTTTGCTAAAAAATGAATTGAATAATCAACAGAAATACCAAAAACAATACTAAATACTAATGCTGAACTAGGCTTAAGTGGCACTTCAAAAAAGCCCATTAAACCTGCTGCTATTATTAGAGGAATTATATTAGGTATTAAAGAAATTATTATCATAGTTAAATTTCTAAATAATAATCCCATAATTAAACTTATTATAATAAAAGCAAGAAACATGGATTGAAACAAATTTGATATCAAAAACCTATTTCCTTTAACCGCCAATAATGTTGACCCCGTTATTTTTGCTTCCATTTTTGTATTTTTAAAAATTTCATCAACCTCAGGTTTTATAACACTACTTATTAAAGAATCTAATTTTTTTGAACCTAAATCTGCAACTTTTAGAGAAATTCTAATCTTTTGACCAAGAGAATCAACGAATGAACTGGAAATATTATTACCTTGAAAGTTCTCAGACAAATAACCGCTCGAAAGGTATCTAAGAATAAAAGATTGGTCTCTAGAATTTGGCAAATCATAATAATTAATCTTATTATTATAATAAGATTGTCTTGCGGCTTTAATAAAACCAATCATTGATAAAGGTTGAGATATTACAGTAATAGAATTTAATTTATTTTCAAGCTGATTTATTTTTCTTAAATTTTTTAAATTTTGAATTCCTTTTTTGACTTTAGTATCTATGATAATTTCCAAAGGCATTATTCCAGAAAAATTAGATTCAAAAAAAATCAAATCTTTCTTTAATTTACTTTCTTCTGGCACATCATCTAACAGATAAGAAACTGATTCAATTTTGGACATATAAAAAATAGATCCTAGTATAATTAAAAAAGTAATAGCAAAAACTCTTTTTTGATAGTTGATTGAAATATGAGTAAATAAATTAATTAAATAATTTAGTTTATTATTATTTAAATAATTTGTATCTGATGTTTTTGGTTCTGGTAGCAAAAGATAAATTGAAGGAAGAAAAATTATACTTACTAAAAAAGTTCCTAACACATTAATTCCAGCAACTATACCAAATTCACCTAAAATTTTGATATCAGTAATTGTTAGAACAAAAAAACCAACTGCTGTTGTGAAATTTGTGATAAAAGTTATTAAACCAATAGTTTTGATAACATATATCAATGCTTCTTTTTTTGACTTATACGAACTGAAAGCATTATGATATTTATTTAACATATATACACAATTAGGAATTCCGATTACAACAATTAGAGGAGGTAATAAACCTGTAAGTAATGTAATTTTAAAATCAAAAATTACTAGACATCCAAATACCCAAATAACAACAACACCTATTATAATTAATGGGACAAGGACAGCATTAAAAGATCTAAAGAAGAAAAATAAAATGAGAGCAGTAATACATATTGAAAGTACTAAAAATAAATTTAATTCTTTTTTAACACTTTCTGCCATAACATATCTTGAGTAAGGCAACCCTGCATATCTTAATTCAATGCCTGTTTTATATACAAAATTTTCACATTCTGATAAAATATCTAACATTAAACCATCTCTTTCGGGAGAGTTTAATATTTTTTTATCGATAGTTATTAAAAAGTTGATTGCACCGGAGGAATTTAAAATTTGTCCTGAATAAAACTTAATATTTTTAGAATAAGATAAAAGACTATCAAGTTCTTTTTTATCAGTTAACATGTTAGGGAAAATATCTACTAATTCAAATCGTTTTTCTGATACATTTTTTTTTAATGATTTTAGGTTGGGTAAACCTAAAACACCATTTATCCCTTCTATATTTTCTATACTACTTATCAGGTTTTTATAATCAACAAAATTTTTAAATTCAAAAACCGAACTATCTTTCACTCCTACCGCAAAAATATTGCCATCTTCACCAAAAGTTTTTCTGAAATTTTGATAATAAATCATATCTTCATCTGTATCAGGAACTGTTTTAGCGAATGAATAATTGTATTCAACAAATCTCATATTATATCCCATAAATACCGTAATCAACAAAATTGATATAACAAAAATCAACCTATACTTTACAATAAAATTTGATAGGGAATCAATCATTTAATCTAACTGATTTAATAAAATATTAAGAGAAGTATTATTTTCTAAGTATTTATTTATTTTATCAGCAGAGATTCTTTCTTGCTGCATTGAATCTCTATTTCTGATTGTTACTTTATTAGTTTCCAAAGATTCGTAGTCAACTGTTATACAAAATGGTGTTCCAATTGCATCTTGTCTTCTATATCTTTTTCCTATTGAATCTTTTTCGTCATATTGACTTGAAAACTGAATTTTTAATTGATTGTATATTTCTTTAGCCTTATCAGGTAATTTATCTTTAGCGTTGAGAGGTAAAACAGCAACTTTAATTGGTGCTAGTGGAAAAGGAATTTTAAGATAAACTCTATTTGATCCATCATCTAAAGACTCCTCAATATATGAACCAGAAAGAACTGCTAAAAAAAGCCTATCAAGACCAATTGAGGTTTCTATTACATATGGCAAAAAAGCCTTATTGCTTTTTTGATCAAAATAAGTTAGTTTTTTGCCGGATAATTTTTGATGAGCTTTAAGGTCAAAATCTGTTCTAGAATGAATTCCTTCTAATTCTTTATATCCCATAGGAAAATTAAACTCAATATCACATGCTGCATTTGCATAATGAGCTAAATTTTTATGATCATGAAATCTATATTTATCCTTACCTAAGTTTAATATGTGATGCCATTTAATTCTAGTATTTTTCCATTTTTTATACCACTCTATTTCAGAGTTTGGACTAATAAAAAATTGCATTTCCATTTGCTCAAACTCCCTCATTCTAAATATAAATTGTCTGGCTATGATTTCATTTCTAAAAGCTTTCCCTATTTGAGCAATTCCAAATGGTATTCTCATTCTACTAGAATTAATTACATTTAGAAAATTAAGGAAAATTCCTTGAGCAGTTTCAGGCCTCAAATAAATTAAATTTTTATTAGAATCAACGGAACCCATATCAGTAGAAAACATCAAATTAAATTGGCGAACATCCGTCCAATTTTTAGTTCCAGAAATTGGATCACTTATTCCTAAACTAATAATTAAATCTTTTAAGCCATTTAGATTATTTGATTTTAAATAATCATTCAATAGGGTTGAAATTTTTTCTATTTCTTCAATATATTTTAAAACTCTAGGTGAAGTTTCACAAAACTTTTTCTCATTAAAGTCTTCTTTAAACCTTTTCTTTGCTTTTAATATTTCTTTTTCTTTTTTCTTTTTAATTCTTCCGATATGATCTTCAATTAATACATCCGCTCGGTATCTTTTTTTTGAGTCCTTATTATCAATTAGAGGATCATTAAATGCATCGATATGGCCTGAGGCTTTCCATGTGCTTGAATGCATAAAAATAGATGAATCGATTCCCAATATATTATCATTCAATTGAACCATAGATTTCCACCAATATTCTTTCAAATTATTTTTTAATTCTACACCATATGGACCATAATCGTATATTGCACTTAATCCATCATAGATTTCACTAGAAGGAAACACAAAACCATATTCTTTTGAATGAGAAATTATTTTTTTTAAATTATTATCTTGGATGTCAATCATTAGGCAAATATAAAATATTGATTAATTAAATAAAGGCTTAACTTAGTTTATATACATATGCTAAAGGATAAAAAAAGAATTTGTGTTTTTTGTGGTTCTAGTTTAGGGAGTGACAAACTAATTCAAAAGGAAGTCATAAAATTGGCTAAAATAATATCAGAAAATAATCTAGAACTTGTTTATGGCGGTGCTAAAATTGGTTTAATGGGATTAATAGCAAAAGAAGTTCAAAGGCATGGAGGAAAAGTAATCGGTATCATTCCAAAATTTTTAAATAAAAAAGAAATAATAAATAAGAATTTAAGTGAATTGCATTTAGTAGATTCTATGCATGAGAGAAAACAAAAAATGTATGATATTTCAGATTTTTTTATAGCTCTTCCCGGCGGCATTGGAACACTTGAAGAACTATTTGAAATAATTACATGGAAACAATTAAAACTTAAAAAAGCACCTATTGGTATTTTAAATATTTCAAACTACTATGAAAAAATCATAGAGCATATTCATTTAATGGGGAAAAATGATTTTCTTCACAAAAATTTTATAGATGAAATAATAGTATCAAATAATTCAGAAGATTTAATTAATAGCATAATAAATTAATAGAATTTTTATTCAATATGTTATGTTACGATAACTTTTCAAAATTTAAAAACCGTTTTAGGTCTTCATATGTTTTTATTTTAATTGATTTCTTTTCTTTTTCTAAAGAAGATTTAATTTGTTTAGGAATTACCATTCTCGCTGAAAGCGTTTCTTTTACAATATCCATAAACTTTACTGGATGTGCTGTTTCCAAAAAAATACATAAACTTTTTGGATGTTCTTTTTGAAATAATTTAGCGCCCAAATAACCTACAGCTCCATGAGGGTCTGCTAGATATTTACTATTATTATAAATTTGTTGCATAGCATTTTTTGTTTCTTTATCTGTAAATGAATAAGCAGAGAATAGTTTTTTTAAAGAACTTAATTCGTTATTAAATAATTGTTGAATGCGAATAAAATTACTTGGTTTGCCAACATCCATTGCATTTGAAATAGTAACTTTTGAAGGCTTAGGATTATAAACTCCGTTAGCTAAGTAATTAGGTACAGTATCATTAATATTTGTTGATGCTATAAAATGTTTAATAGGCAAGCCTAGTTTTTTTGTCATGATAGCAGCACAAATATTACCAAAGTTTCCACTAGGAACCGAAAAAACAATATCCCTTTGTTGTTTATATACTTGTTTATAAGCTATAAAATAATAAAACATTTGAGGAAGCCAGCGTGCAATATTTATAGAATTAGCAGAGGTAAATTTTCTTTTAATTTGATTATCTAAAAAAGCCTTTTTAACCATTTCTTGGCAATCGTCAAAATAACCATCTAACTCAATCGCTGTTATATTCTGGCCTAAAGTTGTTAATTGTCTTTCCTGAATATCACTAACTTTTCCTGAAGGGTAGAGAATAACAACTTCTATTCCCTTTATTCCCAAAAAGCCATGTGCTACAGCACCCCCGGTATCTCCAGAGGTTGCAACTAGTACTGTAAGTTTGTTATTCTTGTTTCTATTAAAATAACCTAAGCAGCTTGCCATAAAAACTGCTCCAACATCCTTAAAAGACATTGTTGGACCATGAAATAATTCTAAAGCACAAATGGAATCATTAATAGGAATAATAGGAAAGTCAAAATTTACAGTATTCTTAATAATATCGTATAAGACGTCTTTGGGAATTTCATCACCTATAAATTGTTTAATGACATGATAAGCAATTTCTTCATTAGAGTATTGATCAATGTTTTCAAAAAACTTTTTTGACAAAAAACTTATGCTCTCTGGGAAGTATAAACTTCTATCTGGAGCTAAACCATTTAGAACCGCCTCTTGAAAGCTAACATCTGGAGATTTCCTTTTTAAACTATAGTATCTCATTTTTTAAACTGTTTTTGTTCAGTTTGATTTAATAAATAGTTTTAGTTTCTATTATTTTAACACCTTCTGTATTAATTTTTGATGAAAATAGTCTAAAGTCTACATTTTTATTTTTGTAAGCTTTTTTTATAGCTTTATAAACATTTTCAACAACAGAGTCTCCTTCACAAAGTGAAAAAATAGTTGGACCAGACCCAGAAATACCAGCACCAAGAGCTCCAGCATTTACAGCTTCCTCTTTTACAAGATCAAAGTAAGGAATTAAATGTTTTCTTTTTGGTTCGACTATTTCATCAATAAGGGAATTCGATATCAATTTATAGTCTTTAGTATATAAACCACTGATTAGACCGCCAACATTAGCCCATTGTTTAACAGCTTTATTTAAAGGAATTTGATCAGGTAAAACGTCTCTAGCATCTTTTGTTTTAATTTCAATTTGAGGATGAATGGCAACCAACCTTAAATCTTTAGGAACAGGAAGTTTTATAACATCCAAAGGTTCATAACTTCTAATTAGAATAAAACCTCCAAAAATCACTGCAGCAACATTATCAGCTATAGGAGTTCCACAAGCTATTTTTTCTCCAAGCATGGCAAACTTAGTTAGCTCCAAATTACTGAAAGGTTTATTAAGTAATTGATTTACTCCAAAAGCAGATCCACCTGAACTTGCAGCGCTACTACCTAAACCACTTCCAGGAGAAAAACCTTTGTTCATAGTTATTTCTATACCAAAATCTACTGGATACTCTTTAAGCATAGCTAAAGCGACAACACCAGCAGCATTTTTGGTAGGGTCTAAACTTAAGTTTTGAGCTCCTGTAATATTTTTAATAGTAATCCCTTTATTTGAAGTTTTTAAAAAGGTCATTTCATCACCAATAGTTTCTACTGCAAATCCTATTGAATCAAACCCACAAGATACATTTGCAACTGAAGCTGGAGCAAATATTTTAACAAAATCTAGCATCAGTTTAAGAAATAAAACTAATTAAAACCCCAGCTGCTACTGCTGATCCAATTACACCAGATATGTTACTTGCCATAGCGTAATGCATTATGTGATTGGATGAATCATATTTCAACGCAATTTTATTGGATACTCTTGATGCCATTGGAACAGCACTCAATCCAGTTGCTCCAATTAGTGGGTTTATTTTTTTTCGAGTAAATAAATTAAAAATTTTAACGGCTAAAATACCCCCAAACACAGATAAAACAAAAGCAATTAAACCACCAACTATAATAGATAAGGTTTTAAAATTTAAAAAACTTTCATGTGTCATTGTCGCTCCAATAGTTAAACCTAAAAAAATTGTTGAGGAATTTAATATGGTGTCTGATGCTGCATTAGATAATCTACCTGTGGTTGATCCAATTTCTTTTATCAGGTTCCCAAACATTAACAATCCAATTAGAGGAGCTGCAGAAGGTACTATAATTGAAATTAATATAGTTACGATAATTGGAAATAAAATTTTTAAAGTATCAATATTTTTAATTTTGGTTGATGAGGGAAATTTTTCATCTTGTTTTTTCATATTTATTTTTAATTCATTTTTTGAAACTGTATACTTAACAACAAAAGGAATAATAACAGGCACCAATGCCATATATGAATAAGCTGCAATTGCTATTGGTCCAAGTAAATGCGGAGCTAAAATAATAGAAGTATAAATAGCTGTTGGGCCATCTGCTCCTCCAATTATAGCTATTGAAGCAGCTTCATTAGCTGGTAAACCGAATAAAGTAGCTGATACAAGTACTATGAAGATTCCAATTTGAGCTGCTGCACCAAAAAAAACCAATCTTAGATTTTTTAACATAGGACCAAAATCAGTTAATGCACCAACACCCATAAAAATTATAGGCGGCAAAAACCCTGACTTAATCAAAGCATAGTATAAAAAATTAATTATCCCATTATTTTGAGCTATTTCAATTAAGCTTTGATTCTCTAACGTGTTTGAAACACCTAAGTTTGCTCCTGGTAAATTTGCTAATAACATACCAAAACCAATTGGTACTAATAATAGAGGCTCATATTTCTTTTTTATACCTAGATAAAGTAAAAATAGAGAAATCATTAGCATAATAATTATAAATGGAGAGGCTATTAGTTCCTCAATTCCCGTCATATTATATACCTTTTCTATAAAATTCATTTTTTAATTTAAAATAAATAAAACATCATCATCAAAAACCTCTTGACCATTCTCAAAACAAATTTGAACAATTTTACCAGAATGTTCAGATTTAATGGCATTAATAACTTTCATTGACTCAATATAGCAAATTGTATCCCCTTTTTTTATTTGATCTCCTATTTTTACCTGGCTTTGATTTGAGTTTTTGGTTAAATAAAACTTTCCTTCAAGTGGAGATAAAACTTCTATACCTGACATATACTGATTTTTATTTTTTAAATCATCTATAGTATATTCTACTTTATATTTAGAATTGTCTAATTCTATTATAGTAGAATTTACTTTAAGATTTTTAGAATCAATATTATCATCTTTAACTAATGTTTTTTTACTCTTCTCAATCATCTTATTAAAACTTTCTTTTGCTTTTCCAGATTTATAATCTATATATTGATTTTTGTGCAAAGCAAATTCTAAAAGTTCTTCATTATCTTTTCCTAACGTCCAATCCTTTTCTTTCATCTCTATTTTTAAATCTTCAAGTTTGTCTGGATATAAATTTTGAGGTTCATCATTATAGAAGCTTTTGTTTAATTTTAAAGCTAAATTGTTTATTTCTTTACCTAAAGAACCCGGTAGTTTACCAGATTTACCTAACAACATATCCCATGTGTTATCATCTAATAAACCCCATTTTTCTTTTCCCTTTATTCCTAATATAACATTGCCCAGCGCAACATTTTTAACATACTGACTATAGGGGGTTACTAAAGGAGGATAACCCATTATAGGCCAAATAGTCTTAACTTCATCCAATAACATTGAAAATAATACATTAATATTTAAAGTTTCTTTATTTTTTTTACTTAACCATTTATTCAAACTTGATAAAGATTTTTCTAAATCGGACATCAAACTCCCCATCATACCACCAGGCAAACCAGATTCAATTAATAAAGAATTCATAAAGCGGTTTTTTGGATTAATAAAATATCCTAAATTTTCATCAATAAATTCTTGAGTTAAGTTTTTAACATCTCTATATCCATTCATATTTATATCTTTTACAGTAAACCCATCATCCTTTAAAACTTCATGTATGGTTAATAAATCTGCATGAGTTGTGCCCCATGATAATGGTTCCATTGCTACATCAATAATATCGGCACCAGCTCTAGCAACTTCTAAAGATGAAGCCACAGAAAAACCAGGACCCGAATGTCCATGATATTGTACAAGAGTTTTAGGACTAAAATTCTTAATTCCTTTTACAATTTTACCTAGAGAAGTTGGCCTTCCTATTCCAGCCATATCCTTAATGGCTATTTCATTTGTGCCCATATTTATCAACTCCTTTGCCAAATTAATATAATATTCAACAGTGTGTATATTTGAATGAGTTATACATAAACAAGACTGAGATATCATATTTGCATCGATGGAATATTCAATTGAATATTTTAAATTTCTTATATCATTTAACCCGTCAAAAGATCTAGAAATATTTGTGCCTTGACTTTTTTTAACATTAAACATAAGTTTTCTAACATCTTTTGAAACTGGAGACATGCTAAGTGCATTAAGCCCTCTTTCTAACATTTGAGTTTTTATTTTGACTTCATTAAAAGGTTTTGTCCATTTTCTTAGTACTTTATTAGGGTTTTCACCTGCCAGCAATTGAATTTGCTCAAACCCACCTCCATTAGTTTCAATTCTATCCCAACACCCCATATTAATAATAGGTTCAGCAATTTTTTCAAGTTGCTTACCACTTGGCATAAACTTTCCTGAAGATTGCCACATGTCCCTATAAACTAAACAAAGCTTAACTTCTCTATTCATAACTAAGAATCAATTTTGGTTATTTTTATCACTCTCCCTTTACCTTCTGATAAATCACTTATTTTTGAATCAATAATTTTATTAATTTCCTTTTCTTCATTTTTTAAATTAGATGAAAATTTATTTGTGATTAAAATAAGCAGTTTTCCAACAAAAAAAACAAAAAATAGTACTGTAAAGACTACAATTAATCCAGATAAAGAAATAGAATAAATCATAAAATTTTAATTTTGAGTA
The DNA here is from genome assembly GCA_902529805.1 of uncultured Marinoscillum sp. GTDB lineage: Bacteria > Bacteroidota > Bacteroidia > Cytophagales > MED-G16. The sequence continues at coordinate 40,250 of CABZXU010000008.1, read as the reverse complement.
GAATTTAATTAATGTTGTTTTATGATTTACAAATTTAAAAAAGAAAACTATTTAAGAGATTAATATTGAAAAACTTTATAATTTTTTATGAAAGTAATTGAAGTCAATAATAAGAAATTGGAAAAAGAATTTATAAATGTAGCATCATACATTTATAAAGACGATAAGTATTGGGTAAGGCCTCTTGATATTGATATTCAAGATGTGTTTGATAAAAAGAAAAATAAAACCTTCAGACATGGTAATGTAAAAAGGTGGGTCTTGATTAAAGAAAGTAAATTTATTGGAAGAATTGCAGCTTTTTATAATGATAAAACTAAAAAGCTTGATGGAAAACTTTCAATAGGTGGTTGTGGTTTTTTTGAATGCATTAACAATCAAAAAGCAGCTAATTTATTATTTGAAACCTCTGAAAATTGGTTGAAATCGAATAAAATTGAAGGAATGGATGGTCCAATTAATTTTGGAGAAAGAGATAAATGGTGGGGATGTCTTGTTGAAGGATTCAATATCAATCCAAATTATCAACAAAACTTTGGAAAAAAATATTATAGAGAATTATTTGAAAGTTATGGATTTAAAATTCTATTCAAACAATTTACTTTCACAAGAAAAATAACCTCTCCTATTTCAGAAAGACTATATTATAAAACAAAAGTGGCAATGCAAAACCGAAACTATAATTTCAAGCATTTAAAACTTACCCAACTAGAAAAATATACTAATGATTTTAGAAAAGTTTATAACAAAGCATGGGCAAAATATCCAGGAGTTTCAAAAATGTCATCACTACAAGCAAAATCAATAATGAATCAACTAAAACCAATAATAGATGAGAAAATAGCATGGTTTGCCTATGACAACGAAGAACCTGTAGGGTTTTTTCTATGTATTCCTGAAATGAATCAAATCTTCAAACATGTAAATGGAAAATTAAACCTCATAGGAAAAATAAAAATTTTTTACCATCTTAAAATTTTAAAATCTTGTAAAAAAATGGTTGGACTTGTGTTTGGAATAGTGCCAGCTCATCAAGGTAAAGGTTTAGATGGTGCTTTAATTACTGCTACCAGAGAAACCATTCAAGAAAAACTTTCTTACCATACTTTAGAACTTAATTGGATTCCGGATTTCAATACAAATATGATAAAAGTAGCTGAACAAGTTGGAGTAAAAATTGCAAAAACTCATCATACTTACAGATATCACTTTGACAAATCGATTCCAGTTAAAAGAGTAAAGATTAAATAAATTAATTAGCGTTTAAAGCTTCTGCTCCACCCACAATTTCTAAAATTTCTTTAGTAATAGCAGCTTGACGAGATCTATTGTATGATAGTTTTAATTCCTTTAATAATTCGGTAGCATTATCAGTAGCTTGACTCATAGCTGTCATCCTTGCACCTTGCTCAGAAGCATTAGATTCTAGTACTGTTTTAAACAAGTTTGCAGTAAGAGCTTTAGGAATTAACTTATTTAAAATATCTTTTTTGTTTGGTTCAAATATATAATTAGTATCGTTTTTTACATCATCATCATTCGCTTTATGCACTGGTAAAAAGGCAGATGACATAGTGTTTTGAACTGCAACATTTTTAAATTCGTTGAAAATGATTTCAATTTTATCATAATTTTCTAAAATAAATTCATTCATTAAAAACTCTGAAATATCAGCAACATCATCGTAACTAGATTTCTTTAATATTGACCAAAACTTATCTAAAATTACAAAGTTTCTTTTTTTGTAATGATCAAACATTTTTTTTCCAATAGGTAAAATTGTTAGATTTTTATTTTCGTAAAGATTTTTATAATTATTTTCTATCAATTGATTTGTAAATTTAATTACAGAACTATTGAAGCTTCCACAAAGACCTTTATCTGAACCTATTACAATTATCAAAACTTTATTGATTTTTCTTTCTACTAATAATTTGGAATCACCAGAGCTTGAACTTAAATTATTTAATATAGTTCTTAGTTTTTCTGAATAGGGCCTTAATTGAATTACCCTATCTTGAGCACGTCTTAATTTAGCAGCTGCTACCATTTTCATGGCTTTTGTTATCTGCTGTGTAGAATTAACAGATAAAATTCTGTTTTTAACTTCTTTTAAACTCGCCATATATTATAATTAACTTTTATAGTTTGAAGCTGCTTTTTTTGCAACTTCTCCAAGTTTTTCTAAACTTTTTTCATTTACCTTCCCTTCTGCAAGTTCATCTAACAAATCTTTATGTTTAGAATTAACAGTATCTAAATATTCTTTCTCAAGCTTTGATATATTTTTTAAATCAACACCATCAAAAAAACCATTAGAAGAACAATAAATAACAGCTATTTGTTCGTCAACTCTAAGTGGAGAATATTGATTTTGTTTAAGTATTTCTTGATTAGTTCTTCCCCTATCTATAACAAGCTGAGTGGCGGCATCTAAATCAGATCCAAATTTAGAAAAAGCTTCTAATTCTCTAAATGCAGCTTGGTCTAACTTAAGAGACCCACATATTTTTTTCATAGATTTAATTTGGGCATTACCACCAACTCGAGAAACAGAAATCCCAACATTTATAGCTGGTCTAATACCAGAATTAAATAGATTAGATTCTAAAAATATCTGACCATCTGTAATTGAAATAACATTTGTTGGAATGTAAGCAGAAACATCTCCTTCTTGGGTTTCAATAATTGGTAAAGCAGTCAATGATCCTCCTCCTTTTACATCCTTTTTTAATGAATCAGGAAGGTCATTCATTTCAGAAGCTAACTTGTCATTATTAATAATTTTTGCTGCTCTTTCTAATAATCTTGAATGTAAATAAAATACATCGCCTGGATACGCTTCTCTGCCTGGTGGTCTTCTCAAAAGTAAAGAAACCTCTCTATAAGAAACTGCTTGTTTAGATAAATCATCATATATAACAAGAGCGGCTCTTCCGGTATCTCTAAAATATTCTCCAATAGAAGCTCCTGTAAAAGGAGAAAAAAATTGCATTGGAGCAGGAATAGATGAGGGAGCAGAAACAACAACTGTATATGGTAATGCACCATTTTTTTCTAAAATTGTAGCTACTTGCGCAACAGTTGAAGCTTTTTGACCTACAGCAACATATATACAATAAACTGGATTTCCTTTATCATAAAATTCCTTCTGATTTAGAATTGTATCAATTGCAACAGCAGTTTTGCCGGTTTGTCTATCGCCAATAATTAACTCTCTCTGACCTCTACCTATTGGAATCATTGAATCAATTGCTTTTATTCCTGTTTGAAGAGGTTCTGAAACAGGCTCTCTATATATAACCCCGGGGGCTTTTCTCTCTAAAGGCATATCATAAAGTTTACCTTTGATTGGGCCTTTTCCATCTACTGGATTACCTAAAGTATCTACTACTCTACCACACATTCCATCACCTACCTTAATAGATGCTATTTCTTTTGTTCTTTTAACAGAATCTCCTTCTTTTAAATCACTATAATCTCCCATTAGTACTGAACCAACATTGTCTTCCTCTAAATTTAATACAAGTCCTTTGGTTCCATTTTCAAACTCTATTATTTCTCCTGCCTGAGCATTGGTTAATCCATAAATTCTTGCTACACCATCACCTATTTGCAAAACAGTTCCTGTCTCTTCTAACTGCGTTGTTGATTTAGAATTCGATAATTGATCTCTAATTATCGAGGATATTTCATCTGGTCTTATTTCTGACATTTTAATTTAATTTAATTGTTTAACAACGTTTTTTTAATATTTTTTAATTTAGTTCTATAACTTGCATCGTACATTTTATCATCAACTTTTAAAATAAAACCTCCTATTATATTTGAGTTTATTTTTTGATTAATCGATATACTTTTAGTCGATAATTTACTTAATTTAGATTTAATTTTTTTTAAAGATGACTCATCTAGTCTAATAGCTGAAGTAAGAATAACATCTTGAATATTATTATGTTTATTATATAGATCTACAAACTTTTTACAAATATTTTCGAGTATATGATCTCTATTATTATAAATGATTTTTATAAATGTATTTAAGGTTAAATCATTAAAGGTTTTTGAAAATATATCTTTAAGAATATCAACTTTTTTGTTTAATGGGATAATAGGGTTTTTAAGCATTAACGAAAAATCATAATTGCTTTTGCAGGTATCCAAAAATAAATTAACATCTTTGAAAACATCTTCAATAATACCCTTTGAGATTGATAAATCAATTAAAGGTTTAGCATATCTTACCGAAGCTCTATGATCAAACATTAATTTTTATCAATTTTTATTTTATCAATTAAATCACTAACAAGTTTTTTTTGTGAAGATTCATTTTTTAAATTTTCCTCAATAACTTTTTCAGCAATCTCTAAAGATAGAGATGCAACAAGAACTTTAACTTCTTTAATTGCTGACATCTTTTCAACTTCAATCATTTTTTTTGCATCATCAATCATTTTATCAGTAATTTTTGAAGCTTCATCTTTTGCTGAATTCTTAATAGAATTAGAAATAGACTTAGCCTCTAATAAAATTTTTTCTCTTTCTTTTCTAGCCTCTTTGACAAGCTCTTTGTTTTTTTCATTTAATTTTTCTAGCTCTTTTTCGGCTGTTTCAGCAGATTTTATAGAGTCACTAATAAATTTTTCTCTATCCTTCAACGATTTTGTAATAGGTCCCCAAGCATATTTGGATAAAAACAAAAAAAGCAATCCAAATATTAATAACTGCCAGAAAATAAGTCCTACACCAGGAGTTAATAAATCCATATCAATTTACTTATTATAAGTATGTTTCAGGAATAGCACCAAATACAATCAACATTGCAACTAATGATCCAACAAGAGCAATAACCTCAACAAGAGCAGCAATAATTAACATAGTTGGGAATATTTTGTCATAAGCATCAGGTTGTCTAGCAATTGCAGTCATAGCATTTCCACCAATTATACCAATCCCTATACCTGCACCAACAGCAGCTAATCCTGCACCAACAGCGGCACCTAAAAGAGCTGTACTCATATCAAGTATTAATAAACCAATCATAATTATCAATTTTAAAGTTTAACATAAAAATTTTTTAGTGTTCTTCTTCTATAGCTAATCCAATATAAACTGAAGAAAACATTGTAAAAACATAAGCCTGAATTGCAGCAACAAGTAATTCAATGATATTTAATGCAACGGCAAATAAAGCGCTTAAAATTCCAACAAAATAACTTTGAAAAATAAAAGTCATACCAATGAAACTTAATAAAACAATGTGACCTGCTGTGATGGCTACAAACAATCTGATCATTAAGGAAAACGGCTTAGTAAACACACCTATAATTTCAATTGGTAAAATAATTATTCTCATAACATTTGGAACATTAGGTGTCCAGAAAATATGCTTCCAATAATTTTTATTACCTGAAAAATTAGTTATTAAAAAAGTTAAAATTGCTAAAATCATTGTAACTGCAATATTTCCAGTAAGATTTGCAGCAGCAGGTAGTAAACCTAAAATATTACCAAAAAAAATAAAAAAGAATAGAGTTAGCATATATGACAAATATTTTTCATAATGTTTCCCTATATTAGGCTTAACTATATTATCTCTTACAAAAAGAATAATAGGCTCAAAAAAAGATTGAAGGCCCGAAGGAGCAGAGATTTTAGATTTATATCCTCTTGCAACATTCAAAAAAATAAGCAAAATTAAAAATGCATTTAAAATTAAAAATGCTACATTTTTTGTGATTGAAAAATCATAAAAAGATCTTGAATTATCAATCGATTTAATATGACCATGATCATAATAATATCCTTTATAACCTTCACTAATAGCAATATGACCTTTATCAAAGAGTTTTGATGAAGAAAAAATATCTAATCCCGTCTCTTTTGAATACAATATGACAGGTAATGGAATAACAACCCCTTCCATTATTTCATATCCATAATCATCTAAGATATGATGCATTATCATACCTCCAATATCAACTTTATCATCTTTATCATCTTGTGAATTTTTTTTGGCATCAGCTAAAGAAAAAAAAGATATAAAAAAAACTATAGAAAAGGCGTGTAGAGTTTTAGAAAACATAACTTATTAAGTAGGCTGCAAATTAATTAATAGAATTCTTATTTCAAATATTATATATAATAAATAAAAAGCAAAAAAATTCATTATAAATAAATTATAACTTTCAATATTTAAAATGCCAATAGAAATAAGAAAAAAGAAAGAAAAAGTAAATCGTAAAACTATCGAAATCAGAAGGTTCCTTACACTTTTTGATTTGTTTTTAATGTTTTTATTTAAAAGAAAAAAAATAATAAAATAAATTAAGTGAAAAAAATATATTGGTAAAATATAAGGGTGAATAAAATAGAAATTAAAATAAATAGCGATTAAAGAAAAAAAGAATAAAAAACCATTAAAAAAAAAAATTTCTATTAAAGATTTTTTTTTCATTTTATAAGTAGATAATATATCCTATATAAATAAATAATGAATGCAACAAATGGAAAAAAAAATACTAAAAATGGATATTCAAATTTAAAATAAGAATCAAAAAAAACACCGATATAACCTGAAATAAATAATAAAATGAGAATCTGAAACCCAAGATTTATATATTTAAAATAATTTTTTTTTGATTTAAAATTACTTGCCATTTCTAGAAGACAAATTCGGGTTTTTAGAAGATTTTTGTTTTTCTAGACCCTCACCCATAACACATCCACCATTAAATTTAGATCCTGATTCAATTATTAATTTTTCTGTTGAAATATCACCATTAATAATACATGAAGATTTTAATATTAATAATTCTTCAACTTTGACTTTACCATTAACCTTTCCTGCAATCTCTGCATTAACTGCATTAACATTACCTTCAACAATTGACGTCTCACCACAGACTATTTTAGATTTTGATTTAACATTTCCAACTACCTTCCCTTCCAACCTAATATTTCCAGGAACATTTAGATTGCCTTTTAGTAAACTTCCTTTTCCTATAATATTGTTTGATTCTGAATTTTCCACTTGATCATTATTTTAAGTAAACTACAAAAATAGTTAGAATGAAACAAATTGCGAAGGATTAATTGATTTACCATTAAACCACAATTCTAAATGAAGATGTGGTCCAGAAGAAAGTTGTCCTGTATTACCAATAATAGATATGATATCACCAGTAGAAACATTGTCTCCAACATTCCTTAATAATTTTGAATTATGTTTATATATTGAAACAAGATTATTTGAATGGTAAATAGAAATGATATATCCACTATCTTTAGTCCATGAGGAAAGAATAACCGTTCCATCTGCAATTGCTTTAATTGGCTCATCCTTTTTACAAAGAATATCAATACCATAATGTTTTTTAGAAACATCATATTTTGATGAAATTATACCTGAAGAAACAGGAGAAAAAAGATTGACATTTAATATCTCATCAAAATTATTTTCTATATTTTCATAAAAATAATTGTTATTAGATTCTTCGAATTGCTTTCTAAAAATAGAATCTGTAGAATTAGATTCGTCTAATACATTTCTTGTAGGTAATGTATCTTTTAACTTATTATTTTGAATAGATAATGTATTATCTATATTTTCTTTACCTTGTAAAATAGATTTGATATTGTTAATATAAATATCCTTATTAGTTGATTCAATAATTAATGAATCAACAGTTTGTGATAAATTTATTACTTGCTGATTAGCAAGTTGTTCAACAAACCTAGGGTCAAACCAATATTTTAAAGCTGTTGTTGATAAGTAAAAACTAATAGTTAAAAAAGATAAAAGGAGAATAAAAGAAATTAAAATAAATCTAAAATTTGAAAGCTTGTAAATAAACATCTCTTTCAAATCCGCATCATTTCTAATTACAAAATGAAATTTTGATTGTAACCATTTAATTGTTTTTTTTCTCACTTAATTATCTTTATAAACAAATAAACAAAAATATATCTTAATTACTATCGTTTACTTATAGTAATTACTATACATAAGTTATCTAAAAATGATTATTAGCACATATACAAATGTTAGATATTTAATTATAATAATACTTTTATTATTTTCTTGTAGATCTGTAGTTAAACAATTTTATGAAGATTCAACTGCAAGGTTTAATAGCTATTTCATAGCTAATGAAAATATTAAAAAAGTTCAAAATATAATTTATGATTCATATAAATGGAATTATGATGAAATAATCCCTATAATTTCACCCTTGGATTCTAATAATATTTCTCAATATTCGGATTTAACAAATAATGCAATTGAAAAAGCATCATTATTAATTCAAAGACATCCAGAATCATCTTTAGTTATGGATAGTTATATTCTAATCGGACTTTCTAGATTATATAATTTTGAATTTAAGAATGCTGAAATAACTTTTAAATATGTAAATACAAAATCCAAAGATATAAAAACAAGTACCCTAGCATTAATTTACTTGATGAGAAGTTATTTTGAAAATAATAAAATACAAGAGTCACTCGAAGTTTATAATTACCTAGACAAAGTGGAAATGAATAAAAAAAATAAAATCTCATTTCATCTTAATTCAGCTTTTATTTTTCAAAACATAGAAAATTATGATGAAGTAATTAAAAATTTAAATTCAATAGAAGAAGTAGTAACAAATAAAAATCAACAAAGCAAAATTTTATTTTTAATTGGTCAAATTTATCAAAAAAAGGGATTCAAAAATGAAGCTTATAAATATTATAGAAAATGTTTAAAAAATAATCCGTCATTTGAATTAGAATTTTATACAAAGCTAAATTTAGCTAAAGTCACAGAGCTAACTAACTCTAGCGACATAAAAAAAATCTATAAATATTTTAATAAGCTATTAAGAGATAAAAAAAATGAAAACTATTTAGATAAAATATTTTTTGAAATAGGTGAGTTTGAATATAATCAAAATAAAATTGAATTAGCAATTAAAAATTATAACAAATCGCTTAAGTCAAATGAAAGTAGTTCTGATCAAAAATATTTAAATTATAAGAAACTCGCTGAAATATATTATAATGATTTTAGAAAATATGAAATATCAAAATTATATTATGATAGTACTTTAAATAATACAAATAGAGAAAATAAAGAATATAAAAATCTTAATGAAAGAAGACAAATCTTATTAGAATTAGTAGAAAACTTAAAATTAATTGAAGAAAATGATAGTCTAATTCAATTAAGTCTATTAGATAAAGAAGAAATAAACAAAATAGTTGATAATTACATAAATCAGTTAAAAAAAGAAGAAAAAAAAAAGGAGAAATTAGATGAAAATTTTTCTTTTAATGATAATCAACAAGAAATAATAGATGAAAATTTATCAAAAAACTCATGGTACTTTTACAATGATTTGGTTTTGACTAGAGGAAGAGATGAGTTCAAAAGAATTTGGGGAAATAGGAAATTAACTGACAATTGGAGGATTTCTAGAAAAATTAAACTTATTGAAATAGAGGAAACAAATACAAAAAATGTTGAGGACTCTATTGCGGTATCTTCAAAAGAAAATAATAGTAATGAAAATAATAAAGAAAATTTATTTAAAAAGATACCATTTGAAGAAAGTGAAAAAAATAATTTAAAAAAAGAAATTGAAATAGCATATTTTAAAGTTGGCAAAATATATATTCAGCAACTAAATGAATTTCCACTGGGAAAAAATTATTTTGATAAATTACTTAAAGAGTTTGATAAATCTGAATACATTCCAGAAGTACTTTATCTTCTATATCTAAGGACAAAAGAATCTGATTATAAAATAGCTGACATATATAAAGAAAAATTACTAAATGACTTCCCAAATAACCTTTTTACTAAGCTCATTATAAATCCAAATTATGAGCAAGATCAATTTGTTGAAAACACATTTCTAATAGGTGAATACAATAATCTTTTTAAAAGATATGAAAGTAAAGATTATGATTTTGTAATTAAAAAATCAAATTCAATTATTAGTAATTATTCGCAAAATAGTTTACATGAAAAATTTATTTTGCTCAAAGCCTTAACAAATGGAGAATTATATGGAAACTTTATATTTCAATTAAGCATAAAGAAAATTTTAAACAATGTTATAAATAAAGATATTATTCAATTTAGCAAGGAGCTTTTAAAATCTTCTGAAGAAGTTAATAGCAATTATGTATTTAGTGGAATACCTGAGTTTAATAAAGACAATAATGAAGAAAACTTTTATTTAGTATTTGTAGTAAATAATGATGAGAATCTAATTAATAAGATAAGTGATGAAGTCAAGAAAATGATAAAAGAATTTATACTTTATTAATAGATTTGAATATACTAAAAAAGAAAAGTTAATTGTTGTTTCAAATTTAAATTATGAAAAATACAATATTTTAATTGACGATTTTGAATTAAGATATAAAGAAAAAATTCCTATATTATCTAAATTCGTAATTGCAGAAAGTAATATGAAAATTTTATTTGAAACAAAAAGTCATCTTGAATATTTAAATTTTAAAAAAAATGAAAAATAAAAATATCATATTATTTTGTTGGATAACTTTTATTATAATAGTTGTTTTTATTTCTTTCTTGTTTTTTTCAATTCAAAAAAATCACTTTAATCTTTATGGAGAACTCCCAAGTCTTGAAGACCTAGAAAAACCTAAAAGTGAGCTTTCTTCAGAACTATATTCAGCTGATAATGTTATATTAGGAAAATACTTTAGATATAATAGAACCCCAACTAGGTTCAATGAATTATCAAATCAATTAGTTGAAACAATCTTAGTTACTGAGGATATAAGGTTTTACGAACACTCAGGAATTGACTTAAGAGGATTGCTAAGAGCAAGCTTTGGTGTATTTAAAAATATCATAACCTTCGGCCAAACAGGACTAGAGGGTGGGGGAAGTACTATAACCCAGCAATTAGCAAAAAATTTATTTAAAACTAGAAAAATGAAAGGAAAACTAACTGAAGTTCCTGGAATTGGAATTATTATTATAAAATTAAAAGAATGGATTGTAGCTATTCAATTAGAAAAGTTTTATACAAAAAAAGAAATACTATCAATGTATTTAAATACTGCAGAATTTGGAAGTAATGCTTATGGAATAAAAGTTGCATGTGATACTTACTTTAAAAAATCTCCATCTGAAATTAATTATAATGAAGCTGCTGTTTTGGTAGGTCTAATTAATAAGCCAACAAAATATAATCCAATATATAATCCAGAATTTGCTGAAAGAAAAAGAACAGAAATTCTATATAATTTATTTAAATACAATAGAATAAATAGAATGGAATATGATTCATTAAATACTAGTGATTTTGGACTAAAATATAAAGTTGAAAATCAAAATGTTGGTATAGCAACATACTTTAGGACAGTTGTTAAAAATTATTTAGTACAATGGTCAAAGGAAAATGGATATGATTTATTTGCTGATGGTTTAAAGATTTATACTACCATCAATAGTACTTTGCAAAAATATGCTGAAAAATCTGTGGAAAATCAAATGAAAAAACTTCAATTAACATTTGATGAGCACTGGGAGGGAGAAAATCCTTGGATTGATGAAAAAGGCTTTGAAATAAAAAATTTTATATCAAATTCAATAAAAAGAAGTAATCAATATAAATTTTATGCTAAAAAATTTAATAACGATTCTTTAAAAATTTATAATGAATTGAGAAAAAGAAAAAAAATGAAAGTTTTTTCATGGAATGGTGAAGTAGACACAATATTTAGCGCATTAGATTCTTTAAAATATTATAAAAGGTTTTTACAAACTGGATTTGTTTCTATAGAACCAAAAACTGGTCATATAAAAGCATGGGTTGGCGGGATCAATCATAAATATTTTAAATATGATCATGTAAAACAAGGAAAAAGACAACCTGGGTCAACAATCAAACCGATAGTTTATGCTGCAGCAATTGACAATGGATATTCACCATGCTATCCCGTAGTAGATGCTCCTGTTGTTTTTGAGTTGCCAGGACAAGATCCGCCTTATTGGAGGCCGGATAATCATAATAGTAAGTGGTCAGGTGAAACAATGACCTTAAGAAAAGCAATGGCAAAATCAGTAAATTCTATAACAGCATTTATGACTAAAAAGTTGACCCCTAATACAGTTGTAGATTATGCCAAAAAACTTGGAATTTCAAGTAATTTGGATCCGGTTCCTGCTGTTTGTCTTGGGGCTGGTGGGGATGTTTCTCTATTTGATTTAGTAGGAGCATATAGCACTTTTATAAATAGAGGTGTCTGGACAGAACCTTTTTTTATTTCTAGAATTGAAGATAAATATGGAAATTTGATTCAAAACTTTGTTCCAAAAAAAATAGAATCTTTAAATGAAGAAACAGCATATATTATGCTACATATGTTAAAAGGTTCTAAAGAAGAAGAAGGAGGTACCGCAAGAGGATTAGATCCCAAATTAACATTAAATAACGATGTGGGAGCAAAAACTGGTACAACTCAAAATGCTTCTGATGGATGGTTTATTGGTGTTACAAAAAATTTAGTTTCTGGAGCATGGGTTGGAGGTGATGATAGAAGTATCAGATTTAGAAATTGGGTGCTTGGACAAGGAGCTAGAACAGCAATGCCTATATGGCAAGAGTATATGTTAGAGGTGTATAATGATTCTACTTTAAACATAGATAAAGGTCAGTTTGATAAACCAACAAAGACAATATCAATAGAAATTGATTGCAATAAATATAATGATATTGTTCCTGATTCATTAGAAACTTCAATTATTAATAAATCAGATATATTTTAATTTTAATGATAGTTAAAGATTTTTTAGAAAAAAAAATTCCTAAAACACCTGGAATATATAAGTTTTATAATATTGATAATGAATTAATATACATAGGCAAATCCAAAAATCTTAACAATAGAATTAGAAGTTATTTTACAAACATTAAAAATCAAAGTAATAAAACTTCAAAAATGATAAAAGAAATTTTTAATATTTCATATACAGTTTCTGAAACTGAACATGATGCGCTTTTGCTTGAAAATAATTTAATAAAACAAAATAAACCAAAATATAATATCTTATTAAGAGATGATAAGAGCTATCCATATATAGCTATATCCAAGGAAAGGTTTCCTAGAGTTTATACAACAAGAAAAATAAATTTAAAAAAAGAAAAAGTGTTTGGCCCATATACAAACATAAAATCTATGAGAAATGTTTTAGAAATAATAAAGAAAATCTATAAAATAAGGACTTGCAATCTAAAGCTTACGAAAGAAAATGTAGATAAAAGATTATTTAAGGTTTGTTTAGATTATCATATTGGAAATTGTTTAGGGCCATGTGAAGAAAAACAAGAAGAAGAAAATTATAACAAAGATGTAAAGCAAATACAAGATCTTTTAAAAGGAAATCATAGTAAGTTGATTAAAAACCTAGAATCAACAATGAGAATTTATTCTAAGAAATTAGAGTTTGAAAAAGCTCAACAGATAAAAGAAAAAATTAACCTATTGAAGGTTTATAATAATAAGTCAACTGTAGTTAACCCTAAGTTTAAAAATATAGAAGTTTATGGAATTATCGACGATGAAAAAAATGTTTATGTAAATTATATGAAAATAAACAATGGAATTATGTTAGGTGGAGAAACAATAAAGCTGAGAAAAAAAATAGATCTTAATGAATCATTAATTAAATATTTAATATTTCATTTTAAAAATAAATATAAAACACATGATTATAATATTGTATCTAATTATAAGCTAAATAGTTTTATAAATAATATAAAAGTATTTTGTCCAAAAGCAGGAGATAAAAAAAAATTAATTGATTTGAGTTTAAAAAATGCTCTTTTCTATAAGGAACATTATTACAATGAAAAAAAGGAGAGAAAAAAGAAAAAATATAATCATATAATCAAATTATTTGAAGAACTTAAACTCAAAAGATTACCTAGAATTATTGAATGTTTTGATATATCAAATACACAAGGAAAATATAAAACCGCTTCGATGGTAAAATTTAAAAATGGATATCCATTAAAAAAAGATTATAGAAAGTATAAAATTAGAAATGTTGATGGAATAAATGATTATAAATCAATAGAAGAAGTAGTAGAAAGAAGATATAGCAGGCTGATATCTGAAAAAAAATCTATGCCGGATCTAATAGTTATTGATGGAGGAAAAGGTCAATTATCTTCAGCTACAAAAATATTAAAAAAATTAAAGATGTATGATAGAGTAAATATTATTGGGATTGCAAAAAAATTAGAAGAAATATATTTTCCAGAAGATTCCTTCCCTATATTAATTAATAAGAAATCTGAATCTTTAAAGTTATTACAGGCAATAAGAAATGAAGCACACAGATTTGCTATTTCTTATCATAAAAAGCTTAGAAATAAAATGTTGACAAGATCTAGTTTAGATAATATTAAAGGAATAGGAGATAAATCGAAATTTAAACTCATAAAAGAATTCGGAAGCATTCAAAAAATAGATATAAACAATAAAATAAAATTGAAAAAAATATTAGGATCCTCTACAAAAGCAGAAATTATACAGAAACTATTAAAGAAAAATAAAGATTAATACTCCCACAAAGATGCTTCCCACTCAATTAGATCCTGTTCTACTTTTAAACTTTGAATTATGGCTTCTTTGCCATCAAAAAGATCAGCAATTCTATTATCATCAACATTAGCAACTTTAACAATATTACCTTTAAAAAGTCTTAATAAAAAAGCATCTGATAAGTTTTTATGTTGAGCAATATTTCTATCATTATACCATATAGCATCAGGATTATCTTTAAACAAATTATAAAGATCAATAAACCTAAATGAAGCAATAGCTTTTTCAAATCCAGCTGGATTATAATCATAAGATGTAAAACCTCCATCACTTGATCTATCTGCTGATGCTGCTGGAAGAATTAAAGTAACAGCTTGTATATCAAAGTAAATTCTAGAGTGAACTCTATCAAAATAAATATCTTCTTTTAATTCCATTAAAGAAATTTCTTGAGGAGGAATAATAATACCGCCCTCTTCTTCTTCTTCACCAGCACCACCAAATGGGTCTCCAAATGGATCTTCTTCTTCTTCTCCAAAGCCAAAATCATCAAATCCATCATCACCAAATCCATCATCACCAAATCCATCATCTTCCCCTGCTCCTTCCTCTTCCACAACTAGTTTAGCAGCAAATTCTTCAGCTGTCATGAGTTGTCTTTCAGTTACAGAATCATTAGTATATGGCTGTAGCGTACCATTAGCGACAGCATCAAAAATAAATTTTGTAATTTCTCTGTTTTTCGCAAAGAAAGGTTTGTTTTGAGGTTCTTTCAAATTCACATTTCTCCAAATAGTTCTTTTCCACATGAGATAATCCTCATGAACTTGTCTAGTAGCTGATAAAGGATTATATCCTTCTCTTACAGACTGAGATCTGACTTGATCTATATTAGCAAAAATCAGGAAAAGAAATAGAAAGACTACAAAATTTATTTTTTTCATATAAAAAAAATTAATTTAAAGGAATGTTAATATACTTAGGAGAAAAGCTCCTAAAGTTTTCTGTTTTACCTTGAAAATTTGCTCTAGCTACTCTTTTTATTTCTATAACCAAAGCATCTCCTTTTCTCATTTGACCAGATAATCTATTTAATGGAACTTTTGGCGATTTTACGCTAAAGCTAGCCCCTCCTCTACCAGATCTAACAAGTGTAATTTCAGCTTCCATCACTCTAAACTTTGAATCCTTTGGTAAAAACTGAGCGAAACTAGCATCTGCTATAGCATCTAAATCAAAAGATCTAGTACTGATAGGTATTCCTCTTTTACCATCAATTTGTTTACCTCTAATTCTTGCTTGAATCTCTGGAGCGGGGATTTGTCTTACCCCAAATTTTTGAGAGCCTATATAATTTCCTCCATTATTTACTCTTAGTTCAACATTTTTTGCCTTTGGAACAAGTGTAACTTGGCCAATCTGAGACCCTTTAATTACTTCACCACCCGCCATTGAAAAACTAGGTGAATATGACGAACCAAGAGCCGGAACATTAACTTGGAGTTCGTTTCCACAATTCAAATAAAGCGCTTGAACTGAAGCTGATTGGATTTGGATAACAGGTCGCGCAACAAAATACTCTACAGTATCTATAAAAGTTGTATCTCTTCCGCCAGGAAGTGTAACGCTAATTGCACCAATATATGACTTCTTTGCCAGCCCTTCTCTGTCATAACTACCAGGAGTTGTTGTAAACTCATAAAATCCCCTTCCATTTTCAACCTCAAGTGTATCACCATTAGCAGTCATGACCGGAACAATAGCAGAAGAACCTGCAGATAAAAACATTTGAGCACTATATTTTGCACCTGCAGCTACTATTTTTTGTTCAGGTAGCGTTGTTAAGCTAACTACATCAAACTTTAAATCAGCAGCACCTACTGAAGCTGCTAAATAATCTAAAGCTTTAATTTCTAAATTAATTAAATCATTTTGTAACTGACTTAAAGAAGCTAATCCACCAACCATTGGAGTATTATATCCAAAATTCAATTCTTTAAAAGGTAAATGATTAAAAGCATCATTATCTTTATATATTGGTATCTGGTTTGCATTTCTTGCAAGATCCACAATAGAGGTATCTTCTGTTACTTCTCTAACCAGTGCCGTATATTTATTTAATCTATTCTGTAATGAATCACCATTACCTAGCTTAACCATAAATCTTGAAACAGCATCAACATCTTTATATCCTTGGTATTTACCGTTTTCATCCCTTCCGCCAGTCATATTTGTAATGCTATCCTTGAAATTTGTCATGTAAGCCATCAAATCTCTAGCTTCTTCTCTCAATTTTGTTGCCTTATCAAGTACAGCAACATCTTCAGCTCTATTTCCAGAATCATCAACAGCAGCTCTAATCGCATCAATTTTCTTATCGTTATCAACTTCTTTCTCCTCATTAGTCACCTCAAAGCTTTGATTAATTAATACAAACTTTTCTAAAACAGCAGTATCAATATTTAATGCTAACATAGCAATAAGAACCAAGTACATAACTTGAATCATCTTATCTCGTGGGCTATTTCCTCCAGCCATAGTATTATTTTAGTTTAATTGTTAAATAGATTAACTAATTTATTAATCATGCATTGCATGATACATTCCTCCATAGATCTTATTTAACTTACTAAGATTGTCCGTAAGGTCTTTAAGTTCTTTTTGTAGCTTAGCAGCTTCATCAGGAGAACCCGACATACTTGATGCTGTTTCAGTAATAGCACCAGAAGCAGACACTATAGCACCTAAAGAAGCATTAGCATTCTTTAAGTTCTCTTTATATTGTTCTGTCAAATCAACTGCATCTTTAACATTAGAAGTTGAAGAGGCAAGGTCTTTAGCTGTAGAAGAAATTGTGTTATAAGATTCGTTTACCGAATTTAATGATTCAGCAGCTCCCTTCATACTCTCAGTATACTGCTGTGCAGCTACAGAAGCATCCGCTAATGTATTAATGTTTTTAGCTTGTGCGGCCATTTTTCTCATGCCGTCACCAACACTCTTCAATACTTCAGGGTCCAATTTAGCTTCCTTCATAAGATTATCTACTTGAGAAGCACTTGTTTCTTTACCGTCTACTCTTAATGCAGGATAAACCTTACTCCAATCCCACTCATGTACAGTTGGTGGATCAAAAGCACTAATAGCAAAAATTAATGCCTCGGTTCCTAAACCTATTATTAACATTGCGTTAGCCCCTGGCCAATGTTGTAATTTAAAAAGAGCCCCAATAATTACAACTGCTGCTCCCATACCATAAATGAAGTTCATGTTGTCTTCATTTTGAATCCAGGCTAATACTGGATTACTAGATGCTTTTTTAGTAATCATAGTTTTTTAATTTAGTTGTTTTAAAATTTAGTTTGTTTTTATAAATAATATTTTTATAATATGTAAGTTAAAAATTTAATTTAATATTAAAAATTATCGTAGCTTCTTCCTAAATGAGGTAGTGCGGTTCTAAAACCAATAAATGCTCTGACAGTATCTTGATGCTCATACGTTCTAGTTGCCACTTCTATAAAGAATGCAATATCTTTCCATGATCCTCCTCTTATAACTTTTTCATCTATGGTATCATTTCTAAAAACAGGATTTAAATCCCAAGTTATAGGTGTATATTCATCAACATAGGCATCTAAGCACCACTCTGCTACATTACCAGACATATCATATAAACCAAAATCATTAGGGAAAAAAGCTCCTACAGGTGACGTATAAGCATATCCATCATCAACATAATTACCTCTTCCGGGTTTAAAATTTGCTAATACACAACCTCTTGAATTTCTAACATACGGATTCCCCCATGGATACTTTACATTATCTCTACCTCCTCTAGATGCATATTCCCATTCAGCTTCTGTTGGTAATCTAAAATTTGGAAAAGGCTGCAATTTCTTTGATCTACGATAGTCATTTAGAAAATTACTCCTCCATTTTGTGAATTCACTAGCCGACTTCCAAGAAACACCAACTACTGGATAGTCATCAAATGCAGGGTGACTCCAATAATATGCTAGTAATGGATCACCATAATGATGAGTAAAGTCAGTGCTCCATACTGTGCTATCAGGCTTTAAATCTTGAAGGGTATAACCTTCAGGTATACGATAGATAGGGCCTCCGCTATCTATATCTTCTTCTGCACCTCCTTCTTCAACACCATCTTGAGAATTCATCTCAATATATCTAATAAATTGTCTATACTCATTATTAGTGATTTCAGTATCATCCATGTAAAAAGCACTAATTGTTACCTGTCTGTTTCTGTTGCTTTGATCTAATTGAATATTTTCATCGGCTTGTCCCATATAAAACTTCCCCGTCGGTATTTTAACCATACCATATTGAGCAGCCATTTCAAACCCATCTCTATCAGGGGCACCTACTAGTTGTCCTTTTTGCTTTCCTTCCTTTTGACTTACACCTCCGCCTAAAATAAAACATCCATTAAGTACAGGTACTAATAATGCCCAAAGACAAAAATTACATATAATATTTAGTCTAAATACTTTCATATATAACTGTCAAAGTTAATGTTTAACTTTAAAATATCTAAATTATTGCTTTTAATAACAAATAATTAAATCTATTGTTGGTTTAGTTTTACGGTGATTAAAGGTTTACTTAAAAATGGACAGCAAATTTAATAAATTTTTGTAAAATTTAAAAAATTGAAAAATTTAGACCAAATCAATAAATAAACCTTGGTGTTCTTATCGGTTTTTTAACTTGAGGCATTGGAAGATCATATCTAATAAGAATTTCATTAGAAGCTGTACTTTTTGCATTAACATTTTTTATAACATAATCAAACGCATAGCCTAAATGTAATTTGTTTTGTTTAAGTAAGCTATATCCTAAAAATAAAATCACAGCCTCATTGTGTCTATATGATGTGCCTACTTTAAATCTATCTTTATATGTAGCTAATCCACTTATGTCAAAAGTAAATGAGGATAAATCTGATCTTAATAATAAATATGGTTCTATGGTCAAATCTTTATCTATTTCTAAACTATATTTAGATAATATATTATACGTTATATCTTTTCTATTTATCAATCCTGGAATTCCAAAATTGAAAGATGGAGTTAGTAAATGATTTATTGACAAACTTAAGAGAAATTGATTTCCTAAATAAGAAAACCCAATATCAAAATCGGGTTGCCATTCGGTTTCTTTTCCTTGAATATTAAACGGATCCGTTTTATCAACAAATATAAATTGATCAAAATTTAAAGTTTGATTACCAAAAGAAGGAGATAAACTTAAGCTCAAAATGGAATTATTAATTTTTTTATTAAAAGAAATAAATGGTTTAATTTCAAATGTAGATTTTGGACCCAATTCATCATCAATAATATTAGCTCCAAATGATAATTTTTTCTTTTTATCTTTTAAAACAACAGTTAATAATTTTGTAACAGGAGAACCTCCTTTAAAATAAGATAAATTCGATGAGGAATAAGAAGAATATCCAGTCCATTGATTTCTATAAATTGCGGTTGCGTAATTTTTTTCCTCGAAAGAGGACAGGCTTGAATTTATAATTACAGGATTAAATGAATAACTACTAAAATAAGGATCTTGTTGAGTATATCCATCAAAATATAAATACAGAAAAAGAAAATAAAAAATTATTGTTTTTCTCATTAAACTAACTAACATTAATTTATTACTATTAAATATAACAATAAACGAAAACGATTTAAAACAAGTTTATATTAATTAGTGATTTTATTTGCAGCCTTTATATATAATTCAATCGCTCTTACCATAGAAGGAGCTGAAGGCAATGGGGCCTCTACATCCAATATAAGTTTTTTCTTACTTATTGCTTTTTGAGTTGTAGGGCCAAAACCTGCAATTCTAGTATTATTTTGTTCAAACTTAGGGAAATTTTTAAATAAAGAATGAATTCCTGCGGGGCTATAAAAAACAAGCATATCGTAAAATACATCTTCTAAATCAGATAAATCATTTGGAACCGTATTGTAAATTATAGCTTCAGAATAATCCAAATTGTTTTTTTTAAGAAACTTAGATATTAATTTCTTTCTTACATCTGAACAAGGAAATAAAAATTTTTCATCTGGAAATTTTTTAACAGCTTCTTTAATAGCATCTAATAATTCTAACGGCGTTCTGTTTCCAGTAAAAATTTTTCTTTTTCTAATTACAATATATTTCTGCAAATAATTAGCAGTCTGTTCAGATATACAAAAATATTTCATATCTGTTGGAACATTTATTTTTAATCCTTCAGTTAACTTAAAAAAATGATCGACAGCATTTCTGCTAGTAAAAATAATTGCTGTATGTTCTAAAATATTTATTTTCTGCTTACGAAAATCTTTAACGCTTACAGGATCAAGTTTTTCAAACTGTCTAAAATCCACTTTCAAATTATACTTGTTAACAAGTTTATAAAATGGGGAAGCATCATTAGAAGGCTCAGGCTGAGAAATTAATATACTTTCAACCTTTTTTAATCTTTTTTTATCGTATTTAATTTCAGTCATGATTTAAAAATGAGGCACAAATTTATATAATAAATTTTAATTTAAAATATAAACTGATAATGGTTAGTGATTATGACAATCTATTTACAGAAAAAACCTTAAACTATCATATCCTAAAAGTAAAGTAATTAGTGAAAAGAATAATTCAGTTATAGATAAGTAAAGAATTATTTTAAATAAGTTTATATGTTTAATTTTCCTAGCTCTAACTAAAAAATATAAAAACCTATAAAAAATTATTATGTAACGATTTGTTTCAAATATTTTCTTTGAAAATTCAAAATCATAAAAAAAATAAAAAATAGAAAATACAAAAACATTAACCAGTAACAAAAAAATTGTAATTCTTAAAAAATCGAATACAATAACTTTGAGAATCTTATTCTCAAATCCAAATAATCTTCCAATAAATATAAACCCCCACAATCTTATATAGGTGTAAATAAATAGGATTATAGAAACAATTAACCATGCTGAAATTTCTGAAAAACTATACTCTCCAAAATAACTATTTAAATAAATATCCTTTACGATATAACTGGAGGCAAGAGATAAAATTAGAGATATTATTATAATAGGAATAATTGTTGAATAACTATATATACTTTTTTTATAAAAAAAATCATCCCCTAATTGGGATACATAAAAAAATTTACCATCAATATATTTTCTATAATATTTATTAAAATTTTCCTTATAATAAATGATTAATAAACAAATTATCACAACCATTATTAATAAAATATCATAATTATATGTGACTTTGTCTTTTATATTAACAATATTGTCTTCAAAAAACATATTTAAATGTCCGGTATTTATATTCATATACCTTTCTGTAAAAAGAAATGTCATTATTGTGACTTTTATATTACTTTAAATAAAAATAATGTAGGCAAATTAATTGAAGCAATTAAATTTGAACTGATTTTAAGAAAAAACTTTTTAAATAAAAACAGCATTGAAACTATATATTTTGGAGGGGGAACTCCATCTATGATAAGTCCAAATTATATAGGAAATATTATAAAAGAAATAAAAAATAATTTTTCTGTTAATTCAAATATTGAAATTACTATAGAAGCAAATCCAGATGATATAAGCTTAGATAATTTATTGAAATGGAAAAAATATGGAATTAATAGAATTAGTTTAGGAGTTCAAACTCTAAATGATAATCTTTTAAATTTTATTAATAGAAGCCATGACAAGAAAACAGCCATTGCATCAATAAAAAAAATTTCTGAGCATTATGATAATTTTTCTATTGATTTGATTTATGGCATACCAGGGAACAGGTATGATAAATTAAAAAATGATATTAAAGAAATTATAAAATTTAATCCCCCACATATTTCAGCATATAATCTAACCATTGAAAAAAAAACTGTTTTCTATAATTGGTTAAAAAATAATATAATAAAAAAAGAAAACGAAAGAGAAATAATAAAGCAGTTTAATTTATTAAAAAACATACTTGAAAAAGAAGAATATATTCAATATGAAACATCTAGCTTTTGTAAAAAAGGATATGAATCTAAACATAATTCTGGATACTGGAAAAGAAAAAAATATCTTGGAATAGGACCAAGTGCTCATTCATTTGATGGTAAGTATAGA
Organism: uncultured Marinoscillum sp.; assembly: GCA_902529805.1. Lineage (GTDB taxonomy): Bacteria > Bacteroidota > Bacteroidia > Cytophagales > MED-G16. Next base: position 17,526 of record CABZXU010000008.1, on the reverse strand, counting down.
AGTTGGAACATTTCAGATAATAACAGATATATATCCGCTTTAAATAAAAGAATCATTCCAAATACTGAAGAAAAACTATCAAAAAAAATGAAAATCAATGAAATAATTATGATTGGAATTAGAACTAAATGGGGTATAGATAATAAACAATTAATTACACAACTTAAATATGATATTCTCAAAAATCAAAAAAATACAATTGATAAATTAATAAATGATAAATTAATATATATAAATAGAACAAAAATCAAAGCAACAAAAAAAGGATCAATTCTTCTCGATTACATTGCAGAAAAACTACTTGTTTGATATTAATTCTTTTTTTAAAAATTTACCTGTATAGCTTTTTTGATTTTTTATTATAATTTCTCTATCTCCCTGAACTACTATATTTCCTCCATTCTCTCCTCCATCTGGACCTATATCAATTATATAATCTGATGATTTAATAATATCCATATTGTGCTCAATTATCAATACAGAGTTGCCTTTTTGAATTAATTCATTTAATACTAATAATAGATTTTCAATATCCTTAAAATGTAATCCGGTTGTTGGTTCATCTAATAAATATAAAGTTTTACCCGTATCTTTTTTGCTTAATTGTGCAGCTAACTTTATTCTTTGAGCTTCACCTCCAGACAAGGTAGTAGCATATTGCCCTAATGAAATATATCCTAAACCAACATCTAATAAAGATTTTAATTTTTTAAAAATTTTATGATTTTTTTTGAAAAAAACACATGCTTCATCGACAGTCATATTTAATACATCAAAAATTGATTTTCCTTGAAATCTTACCTCTAGAGTTTCTCTATTATATCGTTGGCCATAACAAGAATCACATTCAATTTTTACATTAGGTAAAAAATCCATTTCAATTATTTTAATTCCTGCACCCCTACAAACTTCACATCTGCCTCCTTTAACATTAAATGAAAAGTTTCCTGGTTTAAAGCCTCTTATTTTAGATTCTAACATTTTAGAAAATAAAATTCTTATATCGGAAAAAACACCAATATAAGTTGCCGGATTTGATCTTGGGGTTCTTCCTATGGGAGACTGATCTACTTCGATTATTTTATCAATATGTTCGACTCCAGAAATAGAAATATATGGAAGAGGCTTTTGTCTAGAATTATATAACTTTTGTTTCAAAATAGGAGCTAAAGTTTTATTAATTAAAGTGGATTTTCCACTACCAGAGACTCCAGTTATACAAACCATTGAAGATAACGGAAATTTCAGGTTTATATTTTTTAAATTAAACCCAGAGGCACCTTTAAGTTCAATAAAAAAAGTTTTTGTTCTTAATTTATTTTTGTTACTAATTATTTTAGATCCATTTAAATATTTTGCTGTTAAAGTATCTTGCGATTTAAAAACTTTAGGATGACCTTGAGCTACAATTTCACCACCATCAACCCCTGGTCCAGGACCAATATCAACAATATAATCTGAATTCAACATCATTTCTTTATCATGTTCAACAACTATTATAGTATTGCCTATATCTCTCAAAGATTTTAAAGAGCTGATTAGTTTATCATTATCTTTTTGGTGTAACCCAATACTTGGTTCATCAAGAATATACAAAACATCCATTAATTGAGTTCCTATTTGAGTAGCTAATCTAATTCTTTGAGCCTCCCCGCCTGATAAAGACTTTAAAGGTCTATTTAAATTTAGATATCCTAACCCAACATCTAATAAAAATTTGATTCTTTTATTTATCTCTTTCAATATAGGAGCTGCAATTGGATGTTTATCTTTTTTTAATTTCTTAGGTAATTTTTCAACCCATTTATTTAATTTAAAAATGCTAAATTCAGTAAGTTCAAAAATGTTTTTTTTATTTATAAGAAAATGTAATGATTCTTTTTTGAGTCTTTTGCCTTGGCAATTGGAACATTTTTTTTCGACAAAAAAATGTTCCATAAATAGCTTCCATTTTGATGGTCCTTTATTTTTATAATTAGTCATAAAGTTTATAATGCCTTCATATTTTGTATTCCATATGGTTCCGGGATATTTTTTTGATTTTACACCAATTTCATTATTACTACCATAAAAAATTTCATTTAAAACATTTTCAGGTATGTTTTTTATTGGAGTTGTAATATCTAATTTATTTCTCTTCAATATTGATTCTATTTTTTTAAAAATCCAGATATCTCGATACATCCCTAATGGAATTATTCCTCCTCTACTAATACTTAAGTTCTTATCTTCAATTAAAGCCCCCTGATCTACTTCTTCAACAATACCAAGCCCATTACAATTTTTACAAGCACCATATGGTGAGTTAAATGAAAAGTTATTAGGAGAAGGTTCCTCGTAAGAAATTCCACTTTCTGGATCCATTAATTTTTTTGAATAATAATGAATTGAATTATCTTCATTAATAACATATAATGAATCATTACCATTATCAAGAGCTAATTTAATTGAGTGTTCAAGTCGACTATAATTAGACTTGTCAATTTTCAATTTATCAATTACAATTTCTATATCATGAATAGAGTATCTATCCACCTCCATATTTTTTGATATATTAACTATTTCTCCATCAACTCTTACTTGAGTAAATCCCATTTTTATTATTTGAACAAATAATTCCTTATAGTTTCCTTTCCTTCCAATAACAACAGGTGATAAAATAAATATAGATTTTTTATCATAGTTTTTTTTTATCATTGAATATATTGTTTCAAAATTTTGTCTAGTCATTTTTTTTCCAGAGATATAAGAAATAGGATCTGAAATTCTAGCAAATAATAATCTTAAAAAGTCATAAATTTCTGTTAACGTTCCAACTGTAGATCTTGGGTTTTTTGAGGTGGTTTTTTGTTCAATAGAAATTACAGGCGATAAGCCATTGATTTTATCTACATTAGGTCTTTCCATATTACCAATAAATGTTCGGGCATATGCTGAAAAGCTTTCCATGTATCTTCTTTGACCTTCTGCATAAATAGTATCGAAAGCTAAAGAACTTTTACCACTACCTGAAATGCCAGTAAACACTATTAATTTATTTTTTGGAAAAACTAGATTTATGTTTTTTAAATTATTTTCTCTAGCTCCTAATATTTCTATTTTATTTTTTTTCTCTGATAATCTTTGAAAATCACTATTTAAATTATTCATCTATTGAGGAAGGTAAATGATGTAACTTTTGTTTTTTCTTATAGTCAAACTATTTTTTCTCAACCAAGGATTATATCTTTTTAATTCCTTATAATTTGATCCATTGGTTAAAGACCAATTTGTTAGATTTGGAACAGATTTATAAATTTTATATTCCTTAATTTTTTCAGGGTAATAGTAATCTAATGAGTCTAAATTAAATCCGTATTTTGATGGACTTTCAAAAATTGCCTTTATTGCAAGAATTCTATAAATATATCTAGTAGTTTCATTATTTAGATATAAATTAAAAAAATCATTAACTTTTTGAGATCTCATTGAATTTTCAATGCCTCTAATACCTCTATTATAGGAAGCAGCTGAAGATACCCAATTATCTAATTTTTTATTTGCTTTCTTTAAATATTTAACTGCAGCATAAGTAGATTTTATAGGGTCATACCTTTCATCTATTTCATTATTTACAACTAATCCGTTTTCTCTTGCGGTCGCAGCTAAAAACTGCCAAAACCCAACTGCTCTTTTATAAGAGATTACATTTTCTAAACCACTTTCTATTACTGGTAAATATTTAAAGTCTTCAGGGATATCATTTGATTTAAGAATTTCAGATATTTCAGGTAACCATCTTCGTGCTCTTTTAAGTAATAAAATGGTTGATGAATGAAGATAAGAGTTTACATGAAGCTCCTTATCGAACCTTTCTCTGACATCTGGCAAATCTAAGGGAATAGGTTCTCCAGCAAAAGTAAATGATGAAGGAACAGAATATATTTTGATGTTTTGGTAACCTTCTTTTTTCTGCACATTATTTTGCTGATTTGTTAGATCACTTTTACAGCTGATTAAATAATAAGAAAATATGATAAGAAAAATTTTAACTATATACATATAAACAAATTTTATTTTTATAAAAGTAAAACTATAATAGCTTATTAAATATTTTTAACCCTTTTAGTAAAATTATTATCAATTATTTTTTTAATTTAATTTTTAACATAAATTGATTTTAATGCTGACTTCAATTCAGGAAATTTAAATTTATAATTTGCTTTAATTAATTTTTTAGAGGAAACATTTAATCCATTTAAAATGAGTTTTGATTGCTCTCCTAAAATAATTTTAAGAAAAAAGGATGGTACTTTAATAAAAGATGGGTATGAAAATCTATTTAGAACTTTTAATAAAGACTTAGTAAAAATTATATTAGTAGTTCTTTGAGGTGCTACAGCATTAAAAGTACCTTTTAAACTTTTATCTTCCAGTGCTCTAATAATTAAATTGACCATGTCATCTTCATGAATCCAGCTCATAATTTGATTGCCCGTACCCAAAGGAACGCCAAGAAATAATTTAAATAAAGGATGTAATTTTTTAAGTATTCCTCCTTTCTTAGAAAATACTAAACCAATTCTAAAAATTGTAGTTCTAACCTTAAGAGATTTAAATTTTGATATTTCATCTTCCCATTCCTGAACTAACTTAGATAAAAAAGATTTACCTGGTAAATCTTTTTCTTCTTGTGGCTCTAAAGTGTCTAACTTATAATAACCAATAGCCGAAGCAGATATAAATGATTCCGGCTTTATTTTTAGATCTTTAATTTTTTCAAATAATAATTTTGTTGTGTCAACTCTACTATTTAATAGTTTTTTTTTATAAACTCTAGTCCATATCCAACCATCTATAGATTGACCCGCAAGACTAATTACTGAATATAGGTTTTTTATTTCTGAAAAATTTAATTCTAATTTTTCTGGATTCCAGTTTATATAATGAACATCATCTTTAATAAATGATCTTTTTCTAGTTAATACATAAATCTTGTATTTTGATCTATTTAAAGACTCAAGAAGTTTAGAACCTATTAAACCGGTCCCACCAGAAATTAAAATAGATTTCATAATATTGCAATTACTTTATAAGTAAAATATGAAAAAGATCTTAATAAAATTTTGCTTGATTTGTTCATTGTTTTTGTTTAAAAATAATCACAAATTAAATGCTCAAAATTTATTTTCTGAAATCAATGAGTCAAAAATTATAATTGATGATGAAAATTATAATTCTTTATCACTGGAAGTTTCATTACCAAAAAAATTAGTTAAGAAAGAATGCCTAAGTTATTTTAAAAAATTTAGTGATGTAAATATTGATAAAAAAATAATTTATCATGTAATTAAATCAAATAAAAATTATAAGGAGCTGGATATAAAAACATTGATTGAAAATGAAAATAAAAAAACAATTATAAAAAGTACAACTGAAGAATATATTAATGAAGAAAAAATGGTTAGTGTAAAAGTATTACTTGAAGGAGTTAAAATTATTTTACAAAGAAAATTTTATCAGGATCATATTATTTCACTTGAAAATAAAATAAAAAAAATTGATAGAAAACAAAATAGATTAATAAGACAACAACCAAGATTACTCGAACAAAATAAAGGGTTTCTCTATAAAATATATCAAAAAAATAAAGTCAATAAGTATATATTTGAAACCTCTATTGAAAAAATGTATTTGGAATTAGATAACTATAAGAAATTAATTAAAGATCTTATTTGATAATTTTATTAGCTATTTATTTCAATCTTTTCTAAAATAGAATTAATAATTTGAGTAGTTGTTATTCCATCCGCCTCAGCTTCATAATTTAAAATGATTCTATGATTCAATACATCAACTGCCACATTCTTTATATCATCAGGCAAAACGTAGTCTCTTTCATTAAAAAAGGCAATTGCTTTAGATGCTAAATTCATATTTATACTAGCTCTTGGGGAAGCTCCATAATTAATATAATCGGATTCATTTTCCAAACCAATAATTTCAGGGTTTCTTGTAGCGCTTACAATTGATATAATATATTTTTCTAATGAATCAGAAATTGAAACTTTATTTATATGATCTCTAATTTTCAGAATATCTTTTTTTGTTAGAACTCTATTTATTTTATCATTAAAATTTAGGTTTGACATTCTTTTCATTATTTCTAATTCTTCTTCTTTTGTGGGATAATTAACATTAATTTTCATCATAAATCTATCTCTTTGGGCCTCAGGTAAAGGGTAGGTCCCTTCCTGATCTATAGGGTTTTGTGTGGCTAATACAAGAAAAGGGTTATCTAAATTATATGAAGTATCTCCGATAGTTACCTGATTTTCCTGCATAGATTCTAAAAGAGCAGATTGAACCTTAGCAGGAGAACGGTTAATTTCATCAGCTAAAATTATATTAGAAAAAACCGGACCTTTCTTTACTTCAAATTTTGAATTTTTTTGATTAAATATCATTGTTCCAATTAAATCAGATGGCAATAAATCTGGAGTAAACTGAATTCTATTAAAATCAAGTTTTAAAACTTTAGATAATGTTTTAACAGTTAAGGTTTTTGCTAAACCAGGAACACCCTCTAATAAGATATGGCCTTGAGTAAATAAACCAATAAGTAACCTATCTATCATGTAGTCTTGACCAACAACAATTTTTCTTATTTCGGAAAAAATTTTATCAATTTTTTTAAAATCAGTTTTCATCACTTAATACTTAGGGTGCTAATGAAACATTTTTTCATTTCTAATTTGTATTTTTACTGTTAAAAAAAGTTAAGAGTGGTGAATGGTGAATCAAATAAATAAAGCTCATGATGGAATAAAAGAATACATTCTTGAGCTAAAGGAAAATTCTATATCTAAAAAAAGATTAAAAACTCTTGATAAAATAATTAATGAAATAAATAAATATATAGTTGATAAAAATTATCCTAAAATAATTTTTATTTGTACGCACAATTCAACAAGAAGCCAATTAGCCGAAATATGGGCCCATACTTTTAATTTTGTATTTGAAAAAAATATTAAAGTTTTTTCAGCTGGCACATTCAAAGATAAGTTTAATAGTAGAGTAGTAAATGTTTTAAAGGAAATTGGATTTAAAGTAAAAAAAAAATCAAATAAATTCATTTTTAATTTTTCTAAAAACCATAATTCAATACCAATGTATTCAAAACTCATAGATGAGCTTTATTTAAAAGATAATTTTATAACTATTATGACATGTTCAAATGCAGATAAAAACTGTCCGGTTATACCAAATGTATTAAGTAGAATTTTACTCTCATATAAAGACCCAAAAAAATTTGATTTAACCAGTCAAGAAACTAAAAAATACATTGAAACTTCGTATAAAATTGCTTTAGAATTTTATTATTTATTCAAAAATCTAAAATGAAAAATATTATAAAAACATTTTATGGAATAAATACACCGAAAGTAATCCAAATAGATTCTAATGATAAGATGAATATTGGATATGGTAGCTTGAACTATAAAATAATCTCCAACAATAAAAAATTTATATTAAAAAAATACAGATTGAGTGAAAGAAATTTGAATTTTGTTAGATCAGAAAACAAAATAATACATTTATTAAATAAAAAAATAAAAAATATTTTTCCTCAAATTGTTTTAAATATTCATAAGGAAGAATTGACAATTATAAAAAAAGAAAAGGCTATATATAGATTTCTTTCTTTTATAGAAGGTAAATTTTTGTCAGAATCAAAACACTCACAAAAACTTTTCTCAAATTTTGGTAAAATTTTAGGTAAAATAAATAAGGAACTACTAAAGCTAGAAGATGAAAATATTGAATCAAGAAAAATTGAATGGGACATAAAAAATCTTAATTGGAATCAAAAATACCTTAAATATATAGATGACGTAGAAGGTAAAAAATTAGTTGAATACTTTCTGCTTCAGTTTAATGAAAATGTTTTTCCTAATAATTATAATTTAAGAGAATCCATAATTCACAATGATGCAAATGACTGGAATATATTAGTAAATAAAGACAATATTATAGGTATTATAGATTTTGGGGATATGGTTAAGTCCTATTTGATTAACGAAGTTGCAATCGCTTTGTCATATGTTCTTTCTGATAAAAAAGATCTACTAAAATGGATAGTTAAATTTTTAAAGCCTTACAATCAATCAGTAAAATTAAAAGAAATTGAAATTGATTTATTATACTACCTTATTCCAGCAAGGTTATGTACAACAATTTTAAAATCCTCATTTCACGAAAAAGAAGATCCAACAGATAAGTATATTACAATAAGTAAAAAAGGAGCGGTGGATTTATTGAAAAAGTGGATAACAATTAATCCAATTTTTTTTCAAAACAAAATTAAAAAAGAACTTAACATTCCTATAAAAAATCCCCCTTCCAATTTAAACTTAATTAAAAAAAGAAAAAAACACTTAAGTAAAGCTTATTCTCTAAGCTATAAATCTCCAATTCAAATAAATAAAGCTGCATTTCAGTATATGTATGACTCAAATGGAAACACCTATCTTGATGCATATAATAATGTTCCTTTAGTAGGACATGAACATCCTAGAATAACAAGATCAGCTCAGAAACAAATTGCAAAATTGAATACAAATACAAGATATTTATACCCTAATCTTACAGAATATTCTAAATTATTATTAAAAAAATTTCCTAAAAAATTCAATAAAGTATTTTTTCTTAATTCAGGAAGTGCTGCAACTGACCTTGCCATAAGAATAGCTAAAACTCATACTCAAAATAAAAATATTGCTGTTTTAGAACAAGGGTATCATGGCAATACTTCCCAAGGAATAAAAATTAGTCATTACAAATATTCTGGAAAAGGTGGACATGAAAAGAAAAAAAACATTATTGAATTACCAATACCAAATACTATAAATAAAAAACAAGGTTTTAAATACAATTCAAAACTAATTAAGCATGCAAAAGGAAAAATTAAAGAAAAAAAATCTTTATGTGCATTTATCGCTGAACCTATAGTTGGCTGTGCAGGACAGGTGGTTTTACCCAAAAATTATATAAAAAAATTGTACCCAATAATAAAAAAACTTGGTGGTCTTTATATTTCAGATGAAACTCAAACAGGCTTTGGTAGATTAGGAAAATATTTTTGGGGGTATGAAATGTATAATACTATTCCAGATATTATTATTCTTGGAAAACCAATTGGAAACGGTCATCCTATGGCAGCAGTCATAACAACGGAAAAAATCAACAAATCATTTGAAAATGGTATGGAGTTTTTTAGTTCATTTGGAGGCAATCCTGTTTCATGCGAAATTGGAAAGTCAGTACTAAAAATAATAGAAGAAGAAAACCTGCAAAAAAATGCCTTAACTGTTGGAAATTATTTGATGGAGAAACTAACTATCTTAAAAAATAAATATAATATAATTAATGAAATACGTGGGATGGGCCTTTTCATAGGAATTGAATTTAAAAATATTGATGAAACACCTGCAACAAAAGAAGCCTTGTTCATAACAAATGAATTAAAAAAACAATTTATTTTGGTATCAACTGATGGAAAATATAATAATGTAATTAAAATTAAACCACCACTATGTTTTTCTATTACCAATGCTGATCTTCTAATAAAATTACTTGAAAAAATTCTTCGAAAACTAATTTAATCTATCTGATACTTCTTTATTTTTTTTAACAAAAATTGCTATTATACCTGATGATATAGCAGCAGTCAAAAACTGCCAACCAAAATTTTTAATTTGTCCAATTGGAGTAAAACTTTGAGGTATGTCTTCCTCTAATTGTTCTATTGTAGCATCAATGGCCTCACCGCCAGTACCAAAACCCTCCATCATAGAAACAGTACTTTCAATTACCAATTGACTCAATTTATCGCCTAGTTCAGGATCAATAATTTGAAAAAAAACAATTCCCCATATTAACTGAAATAAAGCAGAAAATAATGAAAGAATATAGAGGTAGATAAAGGAATCTTTATAAGATAAAATACCACCAATCGATTTTCTGTAATTAATTCCAAAATAGATTAGTAAGGAAACTGATATTATAAGAACTGATATACCATACCACCATTTAACATACAAAGAAATATCAATAACATAAATTAGCAATCCGTAAATAATTAAAATTGATGTTAGTAAAAGGCTGTTTGTAATTATATCAATTAAATAAGAGTTTTGTTTAGATTCCATAAAAATAAGTTTTAGTTTAAACCAAAATTAATCAATCCCGTTAAAAAAAAATAAAATAATTTACTTTATAAAAAATGAATATAATAAAGGTTGAAGATGAGTTAACTGCATTAAAGAAACAATTGGTATCACATAAGGTTTATGAAAAAATAAATAATGTAGATTCTTTAAAAATTTTTATGGAAAATCATGTTTATGCTGTATGGGATTTTATGTCACTACTTAAATCTTTACAATTGCATTTAACAACGGTTAAAATTCCTTGGACTCCAACAAAAGATAGTAATGCAGCAAGATTTATTAATGAAATAGTTCTCGAAGAAGAAACAGACATTGGTAATTCTAATATTCCCTCAAGTCACTATGAAATGTATATAGATGCAATGAAAGAAATTAAGGCCAATACAAATAAAATTGAATTACTTCTAGAAAAAATAAAAGAAAAAAAATCAATTACACAAAGTTTAGATGAAATTGATGCTAAACTACCAGTTAAAAATTTTATGCAATTTACTTTTGATACAATTGCAACTAATGAACCTCACAAAATTGCTTCTGTTTTTACATTTGGAAGAGAAGATTTAATTCCGAATATGTTCATTCAAATTGTTAAAAACATAAACAATGAAAAAAATGTTTCAGCAAAAAAATTAATATATTATCTCGAAAGGCATATTGAGCTTGATGGAGATGATCATGGGCCTATTGCTTTAAAAATGATTAGCAACCTATGTGGTGATAACAAGAAAAAATGGGATGATGTAATTATCTATTCAAAGAAAGCTCTCAAAGAAAGAATTAAACTATGGGATCACATTCTATATTGTATAGAAAAAAATTAGATATAATAGTTAAGATAATTTATTCATTCTAAACCTTCTAGCTATATCTTCAACCTCTTTATCTATATCATCAATTTCCTTAAATACCAATCTTAATTTTTTTTCTAAAGATTTTAAAGTTGATCTAGTATTATCATCGAGTTTATCTGATTTATGTAAAATAATTAAGTTATCAGCTGCCTTGGATATTTTTTCTTTGCTTTCATCAACAAATTGATCAAAAACTTTGAACTTATCAGCATTCTTTTCATGCTCGTTGTATATAAATCCTATAGGATTTTCGGTCATAATAAAATATATTATCACTAATTTATTAATTTAATAACTTTAATTAATAATTAATAAAATAAACTTTTAAATGAAATCAACTAAAAAAAAACTTTATACTATAATATTCATTTTTATATTCTGTCATATAGAATTATCATCTCAATCAATTCAGTGGAACCCAAAAGAAACAGGCTACTATCAAATAATTAATAATGAGCTAATTTTTAAGAGTACAAGAGGAAAAAAAGATTTAATTATTTTAAGTAAAAAAGAACTTTCTCTAAATAATAAATCATCTCTTGAGATTAAAAATTATTCTTTTTCAAAAGATCGTGAAAAAATTTTAATTTTCACAAATACAAAAAAAGTTTGGAGGTATGAAACAAAAGGAGATTATTGGGTTTTTGATTTAAAAACTAAAAAGTTAATAAAACTAGGAAATAATCTTCCTGAATCAAGCCTAATGTTTGCAAAATTCTCTCCAGATGGAAAAAATGTAGCTTATGTAAGCAAAGAAAATTCAGTAAAAAATGCTGTTAGAAATAGTAGTACTAATGCCAATATATATATTGAAAATTTAGAAAAAAATAGTATAAAAAAAATTACAAGTTCAAATAACACAAAAAAATTAATTAATGGAACATTTGATTGGGCTTATGAAGAAGAGTTTGATTGTAGAGATGGATTTTTGTTTAATGAAGATGGAACAAAAATTGCTTTTTGGCAAATTGATGCTAATCAAGTTAGAGATTTTTTAATGATAAATAATACTGATTCAATTTATTCATTCAATATACCGGTCGAATATCCAAAAGTTGGTGAGTTTCCTTCTCCTGCTAAAATTGGAGTAATTGATTTAACCAATGAAAATAAAATTACTTGGATGAAAATTCCAGGACCAGCAAATAATAATTATTTGCCGAGAATGATGTGGGCCCCTTCATCTGATGAATTATATGTTCAACAATTAAATAGAAAACAAAATCATAGTAAAATTTTTATAGCAAATGCGTCTTCTGGATCTGTTAAATTATTAATGGAAGAAAAAGATGATGCTTGGGTAGACATTAGAAATTCATGGCCAAATAATGATCAAGCAGGTTGGAAATTTATAAATGATGGGAAAAGCTTTCTATACATAACAGAAAAAGATGGGTGGTCTCATATTTATAATTTTAATGTTGAAACAAAAAAAGAATATTTAGTAACAAACGGAGAATATGATGTAATTCAACCACTAGGAATAGATGAAAAAAATGGAATTATATATTTTATAGCTTCTCCAGAAAATGCCACTCAAAGATTTCTATATAAAACCAATATAAATGGAAATGGAAGTTTAAAAAAAGTTACTCCAAACACTTTAAAAGGATCTAATAGTTATCAAATAAGTCCTAATGGAAATTATGCATTTCATAGGTTTTCTAACTATTTCACAAAACCAATGAATCAATTAATAAGTCTTCCTAACCATAAATCAATAAAAAATGAAAAAAGTATATCTGAGAAGTTCGATCCCAAATTAAAAAGGAATAGTGCGCTTAGTTTTTTTCAAATTACAACTGTTGATGATGTTATTATGGATGGATGGATAGTTAAACCAAAAAATATGGATCCTAAAAAAAAATATCCTGTTCTTTTTTATTTTTATAGTGAACCAGCAGGAACAACAGTTCTTGATCGATATGGAGTTGGAAACAATAGACTATATAATGGAGACATGCAAGAAGACGGTTATGTTTATGTATCATTTGATGGTAGAGGGACACCTTCCCCAAAAGGAAGAGGTTGGAGAAAAGCAATTTATAGGGGAATTGGAAAGGTTAATGTTAGAGATATGGGAATGGGAGCTTTAGAGGTTTTTAAAAAATATGAATTTATTGATACAAGCAGAGTTGCTGTTCACGGATGGAGTGGAGGGGGTTCTGCAACTTTAAATTGCCTGTTTCAATACCCTGAAATATTTCATACTGGAATATCTGTTGCTGCAGTTGCATATCAACTTTCATATGATAATATTTATCAAGAAAGATATATGGGGATTACAGAGGAAACTTATCAGGATTTCATTGATGGATCTCCTTTAACCCATGTTGAAAAATTTAAAGGAAACCTATTGTACATGCATGGTACTGCAGATGATAATGTTCATTATCAAAATGCTGAATTATTGATAAATGAATTAATAAAACATAAAAAGGTTTTCTATTTCATGTCTTACCCAAATAGATCTCATGGAATTAGAGAAGAAAACGCTTATCCTCATGTAGCTTTAATGTTTACAGATTTTTTAAGAAAAAACTGTCCTGCTGGAGGAAAATAATTTTTTATTTAAAACTTGAATTGATTTTTTTTAATTCAGATTTTCCAGGACACAGATCATTTTTATCTAACTGATTTAAAGGTTTATCCACAATATTTAATATTTCATTTAAATCTTTTGATTTTGGATCAATATACAACAACCCAGTTAAAACCTTTCCGTCCTGATCCGACTTTTGTAGTTTTTTAATTGCCTCAACTTTATTTTCTGGATTATAGTTTTTTGAAGTTTTTTGAAGAGATACTATTGACCCGTCATGTAGTGTAACATTATGAGTTTTTCCTTTTTTATAGTTTGCGGTAATAGTATTTTCAATAGGCACAAAATCAGTTGCAGAAGAAACGGAACTATTATGTTCTCTTATATAATCATAACTTTTGGTTGAATTTTTATGATTATTAAAAGTAACACATGGAGATATAACATCTAAAAGAGCAAAGCCTTTATGCTTAAAGGCTGCTTTCATTAATGGAATCAATTGGTCTTTATCCCCTGAAAAACTTCTAGCTACAAAACTTGCTCCTAAATTTAAAGCCATACCAACTAAATCTATTGGAGGAAATAAATTATCATCCCCATATTTACTTTTTGATTCTAAATCATTAGTAGCAGAAAACTGTCCCTTTGTAAGACCATAAGTCCCATTATTTTCAATTACATATATAACATTTAATTGTCTTCTAACAGCATGTACGAACTGACCTATTCCAATAGAAGCAGTATCTCCATCACCTGAAACCCCCAAGTAAGTTAATTCACGATTGGCAAGGCTTGCTCCTGTCGCAATCGAAGGCATTCTTCCGTGTACTGAATTGAATCCGTGAGATTGTTTTAGAAAATAACCAGGAGTCTTAGATGAACATCCAATCCCAGATAATTTTGCAACTTGATGGGATGCAATGTTTAGTTCAAAACAAGCTTCTACAATTGCAGCACTAATAGAATCATGACCACAGCCTGCACAGAGGGTTGAAATGGGTCCCTCATAATCTCTTCTGGTCAAACCTAATTTGTTTTTTTTCAATCTGGGATGATAATTAGCAGGTTTAGTTATATAAGTCATATTATTTCTCTTTAATTAATTCCTGTACTTTTTTTTCAGCTAAATAACTTTGTATTTCTTTACTAATAAAACTTGCGGTAATTGGCATTCCATCAAAACAAAGAATAGAAATCATTTTATCAGGTGAAACATTAATTTCTGCTAGAATTAATTTTTTCATTTGTGCGTCTCTATTTTGTTCAATAAGAAAAATTAAATCATGATTGATAATAAAATCATTAACTTCATCCCCAAAAGGAAATCCCCTAATCCTCATTGAATCTAATATAGTTCCCTCATTAGATAAATTATCTAAAGCTTCAATCATAGAGTAATCAGACCCACCAAAATATATTACTCCTATTGAATTATTTGAAGATTTAATAATAGGTTTTGGTATTAATTCTGAAGCGTTTTCGTGTTTTTTTAATATTCTTGACATATTTCTTGCGTTTACTTTACCATCTTCCGTATAGACAGCATACTCATCATGAGAAGAACCTCTCGTAAAAAAAGCCCCCTTTTTCTGGATGGGTGCCTGGATATGTTCTATAAGGTATCCCGTCTCCATCTACATCGAGATACCTCCCAAAGCTGTCAATTTCATCCAAATCAGCTTTAGATAGTACTTTTCCTCTATCATATGAATATTTATCATCCCATTCAAATTCTTTTGTTGAAAAATCATTCATGCCAATATCTAAATCAGAAAGAATAATTACTGGGGTTTGTAATCTATCAGCTAAATCAAAAGCCATAACTGAAAACTCAAAACATTCAGTGGGATTAGAAGGAATCAAAATAATATGTTTGGTGTCACCATGAGAAGCATAGGCACACAACAAGATGTCGGATTGTTGAGTCCTAGTAGGCATTCCAGTAGAAGGACCGCCCCTTTGAATATCAAACAAAACTACAGGGACTTCAGCAAAATATGCTAAGCCTAAAAATTCAGACATTAAAGAAATTCCTGGGCCACTTGTAGCAGTAAAAGCTCTTGAACCATTCCAATTTGCACCAATAGCCATACCTATAGCTGCTAATTCATCCTCAGCTTGAACTATAGCAAATTTATTTTTTTGAGATTTTTTTTCAATTCTTAATTTTTGACAATATTTTGTAAATGATTCAGCAACAGAAGTGGATGGAGTTATAGGATACCAAGCACAAACTGTTGCTCCTGCATAAACGCATCCTAACCCTGAGGCTTCATTCCCATTTGTAAGAATCATACCTTTAGTTTTATTTATTTTTTTAACTTTTATTTTACAAAAGTCTTTAAAATTTTTCTTAGCATAATTAAATCCCATTTCAAGTGCCTTAACATTTGGAGTTATAAGCTTTTCTTTTCCCCTAAATTTTTCGGATAATAAATTAATATATACACTTTTATCAATATTCAACAGATAAGATAATGCACCAACATAAACAATATTTTTAAAAAGTAATCTTAATTTAGGATTTGAAAATTCATTTACACATAGCTGAGTAAGGGGTATTCCTATGATGTTAATATCATCTCTTGCAAATTCCCTTTTCCAAGTAGAGTCATAAATTAGATATCCACCTTCATTTATTTCTGAAGTATCTTCAGAGTATGATTGTGGGTTCATTGCTACTGAAATATCTACCCCTTCTCTTCTTCCTAAGTACCCTTTAGCCGTAACTCTAACTTCAAACCAGGTTGGAAGACCTTGAATATTTGAAGGAAAAATATTTTTTGGACTAACGGGAATACCCATTCTAAAAACTCCTTTAGCAAACATTTGATTTGCACTTGCTGATCCTGAACCATTTACATTTGCAAATTTTATTACAAATTCATTTACTGAACTAATTTTATTCATTATGCATTTCATTTTTGATTTCCATAGTAGTATTGTGATTATATGTACGAGACTCCTCATATAAAAATGTTTGCATATCCCATGCTGCTGTTGGACATCGCTCAGCACATAGGCCGCAATGAACACAAACATCCTCATCCTTAACCATTACTCTTTTAGTTGGAAGTTCTTCTGAAACTAATAAATCTTGATTTTTATTGGTTGCTGGAACCCTCAATTTTTTTCTTAAGTTTTCTTCATTATCATTTGTAACAAAATTGATTGTATCAGTTGGACATATATCTACACACGCATCGCATTCAATGCATTTACTTTCTGTAAACACAGTTTGCACATCACAATTTAAACACCTTTGAGCTTCTTCAAATGCTAACTTCTCATCATATCCAAGCTCTACCTCAACTTTTAAATTTTTAAGTGATATTTTTTGATCTGCATGAGGAACAAGGAATCTTTTTTGTTGAGATATATCATTATCATATGACCATTCATGTACTCCCATTTTTTGACTAACTAAATTAGTCATGGGATCAGGCCTATCTCTAAGATCTTCTCCTTTACAAAGCTTATCTATTGATATTGCTGCTTGATGACCATGTGCTACTGCCCAAATAATATTTTCAGGTCCCCATGCGGCATCTCCTCCAAAAAATATTTTATCATGAGTAGATTGAAATGTTTTTTTATCAACAACGGGCATATCCCATTCACCAAATTCAATACCAATATCTCTTTCTATCCAATTGTAGGCATTATATTGTCCTATAGCTACAAGAACATCATCACACTTAATTATTACAGGATCTTCACCAGTAGGAATTAAAGATCTTTTTCCTTTTTTATCATATGATGGTTTTACTTTTTCGAATTCCATTGCAATTAATTTTCCATTTTTATGTAAAAATTTCTTTGGGACATGATTATCAATAATTGGAATATTTTCTTCCATTGCGTCTTCAATTTCCCACTCTGAAGCTTTCATATCTTCAAAGGGACTTCTCACTATAACTTT
>CABZXU010000007.1 GCA_902529805.1 uncultured Marinoscillum sp. | reverse complement strand
TTGGAGGAATAATATCTGATGTTGAACATAGAATATCTAAAAATGGAAAACCTTATGGAATTATTAAGCTTGAAGATTATGAAGACAATCATCAATTTTATTTTTTTGGTGATGATTATATTAAATGGAAAAATTATTTTGAAAAAGAATTTATGATAATTATTTCTGGAAAAATACAACCAAGATGGAATGATCCAAACCAAAATGAATTGAAAATTTTTGATATTAAACTTTTATCTGAATTAAGAAAAAAAATGATTAAAGAACTAAATATATCTATTAATTCAAATGATATAAATAAAAGTTTTATAAAAGAAATAAATGATATTTTTGTAGAGGATTCAAAAGGCAATTGTAAACTAACATTTACAATAAATTCAGAAAATAACGGTGAAAACTTCAGCTTAGATATGCTATCAAGAAATAAGAAAATAGATGTTTCGAATGATTTAATTTCTAAATTAGAAAATTTACCCTACTTAGAATATAAAATCATTAAATAAATCATTTTTCTATCAATCAAAAATTTTATATTTGATAAATTTTTAATAACTAAAAAATAAAAATGGGAAAAGCAATAGAAATTACTGATTCAAATTTTGATGAAATAATTAAACAAGATAAACCTGTTCTGGTTGATTTTACTGCTCAATGGTGTGGTCCATGTAAAATGATAGCTCCAATGATAGATGAATTAGCTGGGGAATATGAAGGAAAAGCAGTTATAGGAAAATTAGATGTAGATAATAACCAAGAAACTTCAATAAAATTTGGTGTGAGATCAATTCCCACTTTACTTCTATTTAAAAACGGAGAAGTTGTAGACAAACAAGTTGGAGCTGTTCCTAAATCCACACTAGTTGAAAAAATTGATTTAAATATCTAGACTAAGTAGAACACATGTTTTTATATGGGCAGTATTTACATTCTTCTTTGTCCTCGTTCTGAGTAAATGGAATTTTATCATCAAAAATTTCATTTATTTTACCTTTAAGGTACTTTTCAAATTCATCTAAAAGTGGAAGAACATTATCAATCTTTTTTTTATTTATAATAATTCTTATATCTGATATCTTATTTTTTACTTGTCTTATATTAATCAAACCAGGGGTAATAGATAAACATTTATCTCTTGAGTTTTTTACTAATAAAGAATAAAACAATAATTGAAATAACGCGTCATTCCGTTCTTTTTTATCTTTTGAAAATAATGATTTAACATCTTTGGTTATTCTTGAATCCCCTCCTGTTTTATAATCTATTATTCTTATTTTATTATTTTTCTCATCTATTCTATCAATAAAACCTGAAATATTAACTTTATTTTTTTTTGATAAATTATATTTCTTAATAAACCCAGATTTTTTATCTCCTTCTAGATTTAATATTTTAAATGGAGCATATTTCTCATCAAATGAAATCACCTTGCTCATATAATCTTTTATTATTTCTATTAAAATAATATTATTTCCTTCAGGTGTAAATTCGTTTTTATTATTAAGTCTAAAATGCTTCTTTATAACTTTACTAATAGATCCACTAATCCCCGCTTTAATTTTTAGAAAATCATTCTTTTCAATAACATTTTCTTTTTTATTATTTAAAACATCATTGTATACTAACTCTAAAGCATTATGAGTAATCTTACCAAATTCTGGCTTTCCAATATTTTCTGAATAAGGTGTTAACTGTTTAATATTAGCTAAATATTTATAATAAAATCTAAGTGAGCAATCCATATAATCTTTGACACCAGAAGGTGAAAGATATCCATCATTATAAAATCTTTTTCTTATTTTATCTAATAAATTATTTGTTTTAGGAATAATTAATTTTGAATGATTAACAATACCAATTTTGTCTGTTACAGATAAATCTTTAACTTGATAATTTGATTCATTATTTAATTGATTAATATACCTACTTATTTCACCTTTAGAGTTAAAATCAGCGTTTTTATTATATATAAAAGTTATATTTTTTGCTCTTTGAATTACCCTGTAAAACAAATAACTATAAACCCTATCCATAACATCAATCGTTTTAAGGTTAAAAGCCTTTCTTATATTGAATGGAATAAATGAAATATTTAATTTATTTTTTGGAAATTCACCTTCATTCATATTCAAAATATAAACATCATCAAAATCTAAATTTCTTGATTCAAGTACCCCCATTATTTGAAGACCAGAAAGAGGTTCACCAGAAAACGGAATTTTAGTAATTTTCAAAATTTGAGTTAATAATTTCGATAAAACTTCAAAAGATTTAAAATCAATATTAATTTTTTCAATTCTATCAATTATATCAAGAAATAGCCTTATGTATTCTTTATCAAGCTTACCCAACTCATTTGAATTATTATAAATTAATGAAGATACATTTTTTAAGATTTCAAGTAAACTACTTTTTGAATCAAAAATATATTTTAAAATTTCAGAAAATTCAGATAAATACTTATGGCTAACATAAATTATTTTTCTGTCATTAAGATCAGATATAAGTGAATTAGAACCTTGTTTATCATATTGATAAATGTAGGGATGGGATATTAATTCTAGAATATCTTTAAAATAATTACAAGTTTGCAAATCTCTTTTAAAAGAATTTTTGTGAACTTTTACAATCAAATGAATCATATTGAAAAGAGGAGTTTCAGACAAAGGGAATCCCATAGTTACATTTATATTATTTATAGAATCAGGAATTGTATTTAATACAGGAAAAAGAAGGTTTTCATTTGGTAAAAGAACTAATACCTTATCTTGATCAAAATTTATTTCACGAGATTTTTTTGAAAGAATATTTCCTAAAATTTTTGCCTGACCAACTTGAGAACCAACCCCAATAGAATATAATTTTTTTTCTACTTCTTCAAAATTATTTGGAATTGAATCCGGGAAGGTTGAATTCAAAATATTATCTTCGCTAAATTCCCTAAACGAATCTCCCGCTTCTTGATCAATATCATTATAGTAATATCGATCAAAATCCCAAAATGCCATTGAAGAATATTTCTTTATGAAATATTTAATTATTTCTTTTTCAGCATTAGTTAATGAGCTAAAACCTACAAATAAATATTTATTTTTTTTATTTATATCTAAAGATGAAATAGATTGAAGAAACTCTTTATAAACTAATCCTTTATAAGCTATTTTATTTTTTATTTGTATTTTCTTAAAGTCTCTATAGATTTTTAATAAAATTTTCCATGTTTCATGAAAACTTTTTTGATTAGAACTCATTTTTGGAAAAAATTTTTTCCAAAAAGATTTAATTGATTCAAAGTTCTCTTTATCTAAAAATTTAAATGTTTCATCTATTTCTTTTTGATCTTTAATCGACTTAAATATTTTTGATTCATCCTTCAAACTTTGATCAATATCATCAAAGTCATTTATTAAAATCTGACCCCAATAGTAAAATTTTTCAAAACTATTTAGTGAGTCTTTCTCTTGATATTTTTGAGTTATTTGAAATAAATAATGATTTAATAAAATATTATCTGATACTTCATCTGAAATCTTAATATCTACATACCCTTGAACAAACTCTTCCATGGTCAAAACTTTTGGAGACCACATGGCTTTATTTGTTTTTTTTGATAATGCTTTTTGAAAATATAACCCCGCTCTTCTATTCGGAAATATAATTTTTAGATTTCTTATATCATCATATTTTCTAAATGTATAATCTACAACTTCTTCTAAAAAAAACTTTTTAATCATACTTTCACAATCTTATTCAAATCAATATAAATTAGATAGGCGGTAATATTTTTATCTTCAATTTCTTTTAATATATTTTTATAATTTTCAACTTGTAAAATATCCTCATCTTTTTCTGTTCCTGTCTTATAATCAATGATATTAATTGATTTATCTTTCATCTCAACTATCCTATCCAATCTGCTGATGTTTCCATTTTTGTTGATTATCTCAATTTCATTATACGATTCTAAATTTGAATCAAAAAATGGTTTTACTTTAGGGTTGTATAAAATTTCTTTAATCATATCTAAAAAATATTTCTTTTCTGATTTAGAAATAATATTTTTTGAAATGCATAAGTTTATTCCTCTCTCTATTTGATTAATATTTTTAATATACATTAAAATATTATGTATTTTTTTTCCTCTACTTATACTATCAAAGTCAATTTTATCCTCTGAATTTGTTCTTATTCTAATCCTTTCTTTCCATGAAAATGAAGGGTATTTATCTAAATTGTAAGTTTCTTTTATTTTAGAATTATTTTTAACAGATGTAAAGGTGCCAATTTTAAATTTATTTAAAACAATACCTTTCTCAAGATTACAATATAATAAATCTGATACTGTTTTCATTTCTTTACCTTTTATTGATGCATTAACAAATAATCCTAATTTTGGTCTTGTAAAAGAAACATACATTAGATTTATATTATCTTCATAAGATTTGATTCTTTCTTTTTCATAATAATCACTATATAAACTTTTTGGATGATTTGATTTATATTTTATAGGATAAGGAAATTTAAATTCCTCATCAAACCTTTTAAGGTCAACCCAAATAATATTTTCTTTATAGCCTGATGATTCGTTATCTAGTTTCCAATTGAAAAAAGGCATAATTACATAATTAAATTCAAGTCCCTTTGATTTATGTATAGTTATAAGATTGATTGAATCTTTTTGCTCAGTCAAATTAAGTTTTTTATTATTGTTTTTATCCCACCATTCAATAAAAGAAGAAGCATCACCATTCCTATACAGTTTGTACTCTAATACTGAATCCTGAAAAGCTTGAAGGTAGGGAACATAATCTTTCAATGAATTTAATTTAAAAATTCTAATGATAGATTCAACCATTTCATATATTGGTAATCTTGAAATCTCAAAAATATTATCTTTAAAATCATTAGGTAGACAACTAAGCTTATCCTGATTTGACATAGAATAGTGAGAAATGTCTTTAGAATCTAATACATACTTATAATAAAAATGAACTATCTCTGACAATGCTAACCTATCTCTATAATTATGCATGTATTTAAATACGCTAATAAAAAATAAAACAATAGGAGAAGACTTTATATCTAAAGCATCAGCTGAAACATGATTAAAATTATACTTATTATTTTCCCTAGATTCTTTGATTAGAATTTCTGCAATAATTTTAGCTTCATTATTATCCCTAACAATAATTCCGATATCTCCAGCGGCAAATCCTTTATCCTGAATTCTTTGTATTGATTTTACAGTAAAATCTTTAATATTAACCAACCTATCTTCTTTAGAAAATAGATTTTTTTTCTGAAATAAAATTTCAACATATCCCTTCTTTTTCATATCACTACTTACCTCTTGTTTTATATCGTCATTATAAATTTTGTTTAAATGTTTTTTGATTTTTTCATCTTTAACAAAAGATGAAATACAACTAAAAATATTATTATTAAATTCAACTATATTCTCTCCACTTCTCCAATTAACATTTAAATTTTTGGTTTTAATTAAACTTTCATCTATTTCAGAATTAATTGTGCTATCCATAATCTTAGAATCCGAACCTCTCCACCTATAAATACTTTGTTTTATATCCCCTACCACTAAATTTTCATTGCCATATGAAAGAGATTCTTTAATCATAGCTTTAAAATTTTCCCATTGATATTTACTAGTATCTTGAAACTCATCAATAAGAAAATTATCATAAGTATTTCCTACCTTCTCAAATACAAAAGGAATATTATCATCTTTTATAATTTCATATAATAGTTCTGAAAGGTCTGAAATTAAAATAACTTCATTTTCATCTCTATAATTAACAACTTGTTTTTGTAATTCACTTAAAATACCAAATACATATAAATAGTTTTTTAATTCTAAAGCTGTGTTGTATTTGATGTATTTATTTTCAAAATGAGAAATAAATTCTTTCATATTTAACATTAAATTTCTATCAATAAATGAAATTATTTCTTCTTTATTTTCCTTATCCTTACTTACCCATTTATTTGAATTATTTATACATTCAAAAACTCTAGATCCCGGATAGCTAATTATTCCATTAGAAGTTTTCTTGATAAAACCTGCAACTCCACTTTCTTTATAACTAAAATCCACAACATCATACCCATTATTTATAATCAACTCATATATTTCCTTTGCTTTAGAAGCTACTAAATTTTCAAACTCTGATTTAACTAAATAAATTTTTGATTTCAAAGATTTTATTTCGGAATTGTAATTTTTATTTTCAATAGATTTAGATAAAGATTTAAACTCTTCAGTAAAAAGATTTTTAAGCATATTTTTTAGTTCCTGAAATATCATAAAATCTTTCTCTGACATTAGTTTTTCTCTAGAAAATTCTATTAACCATTTTGATACATCAGAATTTTTCTTTAGGCCAGATAAAAAATTTTCTATTACTTCGTTTGTTACAAGTTCTTGATCTATCTCTATATTAAAAATTCCTCTAAACTTAAGATCCCTAGTGAATGATTGAACTATACTATAAAAGAAAGTGTCGATTGTAGTAATAGAAAAATAGGAATAGTTATGCATTAAATTCTTTTGTAGATTTTTAGTTCTTTTTATTATTTCATTGGATGATACTTTAAAGGTTGTTGCATATTCCAATATCAACTCTTTTTCTTTTTGATTAATAATATCACTAACCATATCCAAAATTCTTTCTTTCATTTCTTTTGCAGCTTTATTTGTAAAGGTTACTGCTAGTATCTTTTTAAAATGATATGGTGATTTAAGAGATAATCTAATATAGTTCTTTGCTAAAGTATAAGTCTTCCCAGAGCCGGCAGAAGATTTATATATTAAAAAAGGTTTTTTTTTCATTAATTATTGTTTAAAGAATATATATTTATATAAATATATTTATATAAATGAAATACTTTTTAATTTTCTTATTTTCTTTCTCTTTTAATTTAAATGGCCAGAAAAAGTTCTCAAATCTGGATGTTTTTAATCTTCAATATGCTCAAGATCCTCAAATATCTTATGCTGGAAACAAAATTGTATATGTTAGAACAATGATGGATATTATGAAGGATGGAAAAAGAAGTAGTTTATGGATAATAAACCCTGATGGAAGTGATCATAAAAAACTTACTTCAAATGAAAGAAATGAAAGAAGCCCAAGATGGTCACCAGATGGAAAAAGAATAGCTTTTATTTCTTCTAGTGATAACAATGAAGGTGATGAAATTTATATTTATTGGACGGATACAAAACAATATTCTAAGATATCCCAATTGGAAAAATCCCCTGGAAGTCTTCAATGGTCTCCCGATGGAAAATATCTTGCATTTTCTATGTTTGTACCTCAAGATCCAATACATATAGTAACTCCTCCTTCAAAGCCTAAAGGTGCAAATTGGGCACCTAGACCTAGGATAACGGAGAGATTAAAACACGAAGCTGATGGTTCTGGTTATATGGAAAGAGGTTTTAGACATATTTTTATAATTTCAAGCGAAGGAGGGTCACCTATTCAAATAACTAGTGAAAATTATAATCATAGGTCATTTAAATGGACTTCAGATGGTAAACATTTTATTTTTTCCTCTAATTATAACAAAGATTGGGAATATGATTTTAGAAATTCTGAGCTTTATTCTATTTCAATTGATAATAAAAAAGTAAAGGCGTTGACAAATAGATTTGGGCCAGATTATGGCGTTTCTATTTCCCCTGATGGAAAAAAAATAGCTTACCTAGGTTATGATGATAAGGTTCAAACATATCAAATATCAAAGTTGTATGTTATGAATGTCGATGGTTCAAATAAAACTGAAATCAAAACAACTTTAGATAGAGACATTTCCAATTTAAATTGGTCTGAAGATAATATTGGGCTATACTTTACTTATGATGATAATGGAAATACTAAAATTGGGTACATTAATTTAAAAGGAAATACTAAAAAACTATGTGATGACCTTGGAGGTACTACAATTGGAAGACCATATGGGGGAGGTTCATATTCTGTTTCCAGCAATGGTAAAATTGCTTATACCATAACTTCACCATATCACCCATCAGACGTAGCTTATTTTGATGGTAAAACTGTAAAAAAAGTTACTAATCTTAATAAGGATTTGTTAGGTAATAGAGACCTAGGAACAGTTGAAGAAATTTGGTATAAGTCTTCAGTAGACGGAAGAAAGATTCAAGGATGGATAGCTAAACCCCCAAATTTTAATAAAAATATTAAATACCCATTGATTGTTGAAAATCATGGCGGACCAATTAGCAATTATGGAGATAGATTTTCACCTGAAATTCTCCTTTATTCAGCAAGCGATTATGTAGTTTTTTATCCAAACCCAAGAGGTAGTACAAGTTATGGTGAGGAATTTGGAAATCTATTATATAGAAATTATCCTGGAGATGATTATCATGATGTAATGGATGGAGTTGATGAAATGATTAAAACAGGATATATAGATGAAAATAATTTATTTGTAACTGGAGGAAGTGCCGGTGGAATTATGACTGCTTGGATTATTGGGAAAAATGATAGGTTTAAAGCTGCTGTAGTTGCTAAACCTGTTATGAATTGGATTTCAAAGACTTTAACTGCAGATAATTATTATGGATATGCAAATTCTAGATACAAAGACCAGCCATGGGAAAATTTTGAAGAGTATTGGAAGTTTTCTCCTATTTCATTAGTTGGAAATGTAAAAACGCCTACAATGGTTATGGTTGGTTTAAAAGATTTAAGAACACCGCCTTCAGAAGCAAAACAGCTTTATCATGCTTTGAAACTTAGGAAAATAGAAACAGTTTATGTAGAAATTCCTGAATCCTATCATAATATTTCCAATAGACCTAGTCAGCTAATAACAAAAGTTGATCATGTACTTGCATGGTTTAATAAGTACAGAAACTAATTATTTTTTTAGGACTTTATTTATTGATTTCTGAATTATAGATTCCATAACCTTATACCCTTCCAAATTTGGATGAACCTCGTCATTGCCATACTCTTTGATCAATCCCTTTCTTTCATCTACCATACTTGAAAAATAATCAACATATTCAAAACTATTTTCTTGTGAATGTTTTTGAATAAGATCATTTAAAGATATAACCTTATCTTTTGGATTTAATCCTGGTCTCCATGGAAAATCATAAGCAGGAAGTACAGAACATAAAATAACTTTAATATTATTTTCAGAGGCTAATTGACTCATAAAAAAAATATTTCTTGCTATATTAGGAATAGATATTGGACCTTGGTTCTCTGCAATATCATTTATACCTGCTAATATAACTACTGCACTAGGTTTAAGATTTATAACATCAGATCTAAATCTAAGTAACATTTGAGTAGAAGTTTCACCTCCTATTCCCCTGTTTACATAATTATTATCTAAAAAAAAATTTGGACTAAGAGATTTCCAATCCTCAGTAATAGAATTCCCCATAAATACAATTCTATTTTCTCCTTGCTTTGGTAGACCAAGACTTGAATTTTCCTCCTTATACTTATTTAAATTAATCATCATTTGGGCATTCACATAATTTGAAAGTATGACTTGTGAAGTAAGGGCACATACAATAAAAACAAAAAATCTCATTACTCGGTTAATGTATTAAGTGTTCTAAAATTAAGGATTTTATAATAATAAAATTAAGTATTGATTAATTAATATCTTTGTTTTATTATTCTTCCAAAAATGAAATATTATATTATATTTTTATTTTTATTAACATTCAATAATCTGTTATCTCAAATTTCTCTTCCAACATTTCATGGAATACAAAAACCCGATCCGCCAATTCCATTTGTTAATTATGCTCTAGAATTTGATGGAAATGGAGATAATATTCAAATCAATGGTTCAGATTTGAACCCTCCATGGACTGTAGAAGTTTGGTATGAAAGAGCATCAAATAATAATGGAGCTAATCTTCTTTGGAGATGTGGTTCAGGATGTTGGGCTCTAAAACTAGAGCAGTGGAATAATACTCATAAACTTGGCATCACAAAATTTGGAAATACCGATTGGAAATGGAATTATATTACATCAATTGGTAAGTGGGAGCATGTTGTATGGGTTGGTAAAAATAACAATGTTGAATTGTTTGTAAATGGAGCATCTAAAGGAACAAAAAATCTTTCAAATGCAAAATTATATTGGAAGTATATTGGTAAAGCTAATGGAAGCCTTACTATAGATGGGAAAATTGATGAACTGAGAATTTGGAATGATGCAAGAACTGCAACAGAAATAAAATCGAATATGTTCAAAGAATTAGAAGGTAATGAAAGTAATCTCAAAGCATATTATAAAATGAGTAATGGTTCAGGAACTACACTAACAGATAATAGTACTAAT
Organism: uncultured Marinoscillum sp.; assembly: GCA_902529805.1. Taxonomy (GTDB): domain Bacteria; phylum Bacteroidota; class Bacteroidia; order Cytophagales; family MED-G16. Next base: position 62,208 of record CABZXU010000007.1, on the reverse strand, counting down.
TCAAAAAATGGATCGATGACAGGTGGAATGAACAGCAATGATTGGGTAGATTCATACGTTCCAATAGGTTTCTTAAATGATGATTATGAAACAGATATTGAAGGGTTGTGGAGGATGACAGGAACAAATGCTTCTCAACCTTCAAATGGATTGACTATGAGTGTATCAAGTATTTTGGCAGAAGAAAACTTTGTTGTTTTTGGAAATAACAATCTATCTAGCTCTTCTACTTCTGATCTTCCTGCTGGAGTAGTTAGACGATCAAAAAGAATTTGGAATACCGATGAAACTGGTGCGGTCAATTCAACAACAATGATATTTGATATTAGAGATGTTACAGGAAATAATTTATTAACAGTAAACCCAGTAACACATTACAAATTATTATATAGATCTAATACTTCAGGAGATTTTTCTATCGTGAGAACTGCTAACAACATAATCAATAGCGATAATGTTGTGTTTTCAAGTGTTAACCTAAATGATGGATATTATTGTATAGGGGTAACACAAAATAATGGTCTGTAGTAATTACTTTTTTAATAAGTCCCCTTAGGGTTTTTTGAGATAAATTCTGAAAAAGGGTAAGTATTTGGGGTAACTAACGTTCCTGAGCTAAAACCAAGAGGAAATTTGGATTCAGGATTAAATAATACCTCTATAAAAGCCGCTTTATAACCATTTTCAGGTTTTTCAATGACTATAGAGTAATTCCCATCATCAGTTTTTTCAATTGCCTCTGAAGCCCAACTCTCCCCTATCTTATATATTCTAAAATCACGCTCCGTTTCATTAATAACCTCCCATTTTCTTAACTCATAATCATTAGAAGTATTGATTGAAATATTAATTGTATCCCCACTAATATTCCAATTATATTTAGGAATTTCTATATCAGAGATCAAATGATTATAATAAGAAACCATACTTGGTGTTTTATAGGTTCCATAAAGGCCATGTCCGGTATTGGGAAGGTATTGCAAATGTTTTTTGCCTATAAGATCATCCCAATAGAATTGCCATGAGTCTGTAACAAAAAATTCATCGCTAGTAGCATTTACAATAAACTTAGGTAATGTAAGCTGCTCTCTGTAAGAATAAGGATCTGTAATATCTATTATTACCTCATATTCTTTAGAACCTGTCCAATCCATGATCATCTCATTTACATAGTCTTCAACTGCAGGAGACCACTCTCCATACACTCTCCAGTGATGCTGAAAAGAAGGAAATAAATTCAAAATATCTATAACCACTGGCGCTATTCCCATCACTCGATCATCAGCAATTGCAGTAGTCCATGTAGCCCATCCTCTTTTGGATGCGCCAGTTACAAAAAAACTATCAATAGAGATTTCTAAACCTTGAGTTAACTCCTGTACAACATCCATAGCTTTAACAACAGCTCTTGTCATAGGAAAACGAGCAAGCCATTCTGTATATTCAACTTTTGCACCCTTTTCTAAAAACTGCCTCCACCCATAAGCAATTAAATCATCTTCATATCGAATACCCTTACCATCATTTGAAAAGTCAATAGGTTGAAAAGGAATATTCGTGATTTCAGTAACGATAGATTTGGTATTTAGTGCTATTTTAAGATTTTCTTTATTGGTTTCAATATCCTCACTTTTCATTCCTTTATAATCATCTTTAGATCCAGCCCCTATAATGATTATTGATTCAGATTGTTCAATCTCGTCTGGGACAATCATAGAAACCCAATGCCACCATTCATTTGAATCGTCATCAAAGTCATCAGGACTAAGCCATGTTCCTGAAACCATTTTTATTCTATATTCATTCCAGTTATCTCCTTGAATTGTATCAGTAATTTCATATCCAAAAGAGGGGTCCTCTTTTGAAACGTATTCTTTAAGTAAGGAACTAAGATCAACAGGTTTTTGATCATTACATCCAAAAAGTAAAAAGAAAAAAAATATTAAAATTATAGCGTAAGATTTTTTCATAAAGTCTAAATATAAACAATTAATGATTGTATTAGTAAAAGAAAGAGGGTCAATAAATGACCCCCTAAACAACATTAACCCAAAATCGAGTTGCAATGTAGAATTTAATTTTTTGTATGCAATATTTATCTGATTAGAAAATCGTTATCAATGTGTTAAATAATTGTTATTAAACAACAAGCTTAATATCTTGAATTAATAAAAATAATTGGTTGTTAATCAAAGTTTATGTAGTTTAGTTGTATGGATATTAGATCAATATTGATGCTGGGAAGTGTTCCAGTAAATCTTTTAAGTATGTATTTTAGCTCTCAATCAATTGGAGGAACTGATGATAATTCAATTACTATTGCTATTGGACTATTATTTGTAGGTGTTGGTATGATCATAAGTTCATTCTTTGTTGGAAAAAAATAATTTTGTAAAAATTATATCCAAATTGACGACTTAAGCTAATAAAAAAGATCATTTAAAATATTGAAAAGATAAAATTATGAAAAGATTTTTCCATACTATCTTTCTAATTTTTTTTTCAATAAATCTTCATAGTCAATCTCAAAATGTTACTCAAAAGTCTTTCGAAGCAATAAGAATTAATTCTGAAGAAATAAAACTTGATGGTAAACTTGATGAACCATTTTGGAATAACATCATTGGAATTAAAGATTTTTTGATGCAAGAACCTATCCAAGGAGGTGAACCTACAGAAAATACAGTAATTAAGGTAGCTTATGATCAAAACTACCTTTATATAGGTGCAGTTTTATATGATTCCAACCCTGATGGAATCAAATCTTTTAAAATGAGAAAAGATTCCCCTTTAAATACTGATGATAGGTTCATGTGGATACTTGATACGTATCTTGATGGAAGAAATGCATATTTTTTTGAAATAAACCCTAAAGGGTTGATGGGAGATGGACTACTAACAATAGGTCAAGGCTTAAGTTTAAATAAAAATTGGGATGGAATTTGGAGGCCTTGGACGTTTATTGGTGATTTTGGGTGGTCAACAGAAATACGTATACCTTTTCATACTTTGAATTTTGATCCAAAAATTAGTACATGGGGAATAAACTTTCAAAGAACAGTAAGAAGAAAAAATGAAGAAATATTATGGTCAGGACACAAAAGAAATCAAGGGCTATTCAGACCACAAAATGCAGGAAGACTAACAAATCTTAATGATATCTCACAAGGATTAGGTCTTGAAATTGTAGGATATGGAAAAACAGAAGCTTCTAAAGTTGAAAAAGATTCAGGAATAGGATATAATAAAGATGCTAATATTGATGGTGGAATAGATATTAATTATAATCTAACACCAGGATTGAAAGCTTCCCTTACACTTAATACTGATTTTGCTGAAACAGAGGTAGACGATAGACAAATCAATCTTACAAGGTTTGCTATTCGATTTCCTGAAAAAAGAGATTTTTTTTTAGAAGGAGCAAATATCTATCAGTTTGCTCCTAGAAGTGGAGTATATCCATATTTTTCAAGAAAAATTGGTCTTCAATCCGGAAGTCCTATACCGGTTTTATATGGCGGAAGAATAATTGGAAAAATTGGTAAAGTTGAAATTGCAGCTCAACAGGTAAAGACAAGAAAGACAGACTTGGTTAATAGTGAAGAATTTTCAGTCCTTAGACTAAAACAAAATTTTTTAAAAGAGAGTAGCATTGGAATATTGTATACTAGAAGACATACCAAAAATGGAGAGCAACTTACAGAACCGGTACAAGATAGAAATACATTTGGTATTGATTTAACATTAAATACATCTTCATTCCTGTCAAATCAAAACCTTCAATTTCAAGCATTTGCTATAATGCATAATCCAGAATCTCCAAATGATTTAAATAATAGCATATGGGATAGATCGGCAAGAGGTCTTCGATTAAATTTTCCAAATCAACCTTGGTCAGGAAGTTTATCTTACAGAGAATTTGGCAACTCATATGACCCTGCAGTTGGGTTTTCTAGGAGAAACTCATTTAGAAGAGTTGAACCAAGGATAAGGTTTTCCCCACTTCAAGAAAAAAGCTCACTTATAAGAGAATTTTCATGGGAAATTAGTTTTGAAAACCTTATGAGTTTGAATTGGAAAAAGTTAACTCAAAATATTAGATTAACCCCATTATCAATACGCTTTGAAAGTGGTGATGAAGTATCTTATCAGATAATTAAAAACTACGAAGTACTTGAATATAATTTTAATATTTTAGGAGATAGCTCTGTAATCATTCCTGTTGGAAACTACTCAAATTGGTCACATCAAATTGAATTCGAAACAGCAAATCAAAGAAAATTAGTTTATGAAATTGAACTAAACATTGAAGGGTTTTGGTCTGGTAATCGAACTGAATATCAAAATAATTTAACTGTAAGACCTTTTCCAGGAATAAATTTAAATTTAGGTTATATACATTCTAAAGTTAACTTAAATGAGGGAGATTTTAAAACTAACTTAATTCGTTTTTTAGGTGATTTTGACTTTTCTCCTTTCATATCATTTTCTTCAAATATTCAATATGATGATGTAAGCAAACAAATAGGAATGAACAATAGATTTAAATACACTATCACTCCTGGGTCAGATATATATATTGTTTATAATCACAATTGGTTTGATGATGCAGGAAAATATAAAACCTCTTCGATTTTAGGTGCAAGTAAAATTACTTATACCCATAGGTTTTAATTATGATATCTATCAAGTGAATTATTGGACATTATTTTTAAATTATATAGATTGAGTAGATGAAAATGACTTTATCTTTTATTTTCTTTTTTATTTTATTTTCTAAAATTACCGAAGCTCAAGAAGACGTTAGAATTGAGTTAATGCTACCATTTGATGGATTAACTTGCTCAACTGAGTGCTATATTCCTATTGATACTTCAACCAAATTTTTGAAACTAAGACCTTTTTCTACTGTAGAAGGAAATAAATATAAAATTTCTGATGCTGAGGTTAGTTTATATAGAAAAGATAGGACTATAAATTATACTTTAATAAAATCAAATAATATACTTTTAAATAGATTAGGCCATAGAGAATACGGTGATCTTATTATCATTAAAATTCAAAAAGTTTTGAGGGCAAATTCTAAAAATGAAATAAGTACAGTAGATAGATTTTTTCCAAGAACTATAACAATACCTGTTAATATATCAGAATAGTTACTAATCAATCTTATATTTTATTACCTTTAGCAGGTCAACTAAAAATTATTCCTTAAAACTAAAATTAGAAATATGAAATATATTAAATACGCTTTAATAGGGTTATTGATTTTAATTGTTGGATTCGTTACTTTTAATGTCTTTCTTTTCCCAGTAAGCCCTTTGGATAAAGTAACTTATTCTTATAAGAATACTGAATTAGAAGTACAATATAGTCGACCATTAAAAAAAGGTAGACTTATCTTTGGATTGAAATCCGACAGCGCTTTAGTTCCATTCGATCAGTATTGGAGAACGGGAGCTAATTTTTCTACTGACTTTTCAGTAAATAAAGACATAAATTTTGGGGGAAAAGAACTTAAAAATGGAAAATATTGGCTTTATACGATACCCAATCCGTCTTCTTGGAAGGTATTTTTGAATGAGGAAGATGGAAGTTTTGGTTTTTTTGAGCCAGATAAAACAAAAGATGTTTTAGAAATAGAAGTTTCTTCCAGTTCTTTAGAAAATTCCATTGAACAATTCACTATTGATTTTGTTGAAAACGAATCAAAATTATATTTGAGATTAAGATGGGATACTACGGAAATTTCAATACCAATTGAATGAAATTTTTTTCTTGGATAAATTTTAGAAATTTTCTTAAAACGATATTCTTCATATTAATTATCGGAATAGTATGTTACTTTACTATAGATACAATTCAGTATAAATATAATTTAATGGATATAGAAGAATATGAACCTATATCAACTCTTGTTGTAAAAGAGAATATCATCACAAAAGCAAAATATCCATTTATAGATGTTCATAACCATCAATTTGATATGCCTTTAAAAGATTTATCAAAACTTATTGAAGAAATGGATTCAATGAATATGGCATATATGGTTAATTTAAGTGGTTTTAGAGGTATATACTTAGAAAAATCATTAGAAAATATTAATAATAATTTTCCAAATAGATTTGGGTTATTTCTTAATATAGATTTTGAGAAAATAGATGAACAAAATTTTGCTAAAAATAACATACAACTTATTACAGAAGCGGTAAGTAATGGTGTAATAGGACTTAAAGTATATAAATCTTTAGGATTAACAGATAAAGACAAAAATAATAATAGAATAAAAGTTAATGATGAAAGACTTGACCCAATATGGTCAATTTGTGGAGATCTAAATATTCCTGTTTTAATTCATAGCGCAGACCCTTCTTCATTTTGGAAACCAAAAGACAAATTCAATGAAAGATGGTTAGAATTAAGACAAAAGCCTGGGAGATATCGTGATCCTAAAAGTAATGCATCTTTTGAAGAAATTTTATCTGAACAACATGCAATGTTTAAAAAACATCCAAATACTACTTTTATAAATGCACATATGGGATGGATGGCAAACGATTTGGATAGACTTTCTTCACATCTTGATAATAACCCAAATGTAGTTACAGAAATTGGAGCTATACTTGCTGAAATAGGTAGACAACCAAAGAGAGCAAGAGAATTTTTTGTTGAACATCAAGATAGAATTTTATTTGGAAAAGATGCACACAATTTGTCAGAATACTATACATACTTTAGAGTTCTTGAAACAGATGATGAATATTTTGATTATTATAGAAAAAGACATGGAAATTGGAAAATGTATGGATTAAATCTACCTGATACAGTTCTCAAAAAGCTTTACTATAAAAATGCTCTCAAACTTTTCCCAAATATACCACGAAAATTTTTTGAATAATTAAGTAATTTTTAATTCCTCATTACATAAATTTTGTAATGTTAAATACGTTTTTTTTAATTCATTAAGTTCTTTTAAATAAGAAATCATTGAAGATTTCAATTCTATTAAATCACCATACATAGAATCGCTAAAATAATATTTTTGGTTAAACCTATAACTTTGAATCTTTATTGGATCAACTCCAATTGACCATTCATCTTCTAAAAAGAAATTAACTGATAACTTATAATTAAAATCAAGAAAAAAAACATCATATTCTTTGGTATGTACTTCATGTCTTTTCAAATCCTCATTAAATAATTTAAATAAATTAATTTTAAGATCTTCTGAATCAATTCTTTTTATTAGATCCGAACTAATAAGTTGATTAAAAACACCTTCTTGAGGAAAAAAAGATCTTAAACCTCTACCAACTGAAGATAAATGATAAATAATACTATCATTTGACATTGTATTATTATTCTTTAGATTTTTAAAAATCAAATCACAGCTATTTAAGGAAAAACTTTGTAAGTCTATAAATCTATCAATCTGATTTAAATCTTCTTTGATTACTTTTAATAACTGTTTAATAGAATCATTTTTTTTAGATATTTCTATTGCATTTTGTCTTCTTTCTTCTAAAAAAAAAGATATAAGGATTCCAAAAATAATAACTAAAAATTCTAAAGAATATTTTTTAAAATTTTTATTCATAAACTAATATGGTGATATGGAAGAATCAACTTCTTTTGCCCACTGATTTATACCACCCTTAAGATTGTATAGATTTCCAAATTCAGAATCTTTTTCTAATATATTTATAGCTGTAGCACTCCTCTTTCCACTTCTACAATATACAATAACCTTTTTATTTTTATCAATTTCCATTTTTCTATCAAGAATATCATAGAAATTTATATTAGTTCCTCCTATATTACACAAATCAATTTCATATTGATCCCTTACATCAATAAGTTGAAATTCTTCATTATTATCAATCATTGATTTTAGCTCAGATGGAGTGATTTCTTTCATATATTATACTTTTATTGAACCAGACACACCTCCAGAAACAATATATTTCATAACATCAGCTGTAGAACTTTTGATCGGTTTAATATGTTTTCTATCAACTAAAAATACATTTCCAGAAAAATTATAGGAATGAGGAAAATAAACTGTTGAATAACCAGAAAGTCCATTTTTAGTTAAATCTTCAGTAGTAACAAAACCAGGTTTCATTAAATTATTATTCATTTTTACAAGAACCGGTTTATCAAATTTTTTCTTACTTCCAACTAATGAAGTCATTAAATCTTGAACAGATGAATAAACTAAATTTAGTAAAGGAACTTTTTTTATAATGGTTTCAATTCCTAAGACTGATGAAGCAATAGAAAATTTTTTAAAGAAAAAACCAATCGTAGTTATTATTAAAATAACTAACAAAAAACCAATTCCAGGGATTGGTAGAGGAATTAATCCATCAATAAAAGTATATAAAAGATAAACAGTCCACAAACTTACTGCTAATGGTACAACAAAAAGTAATCCACTAATAAAATAACCTATGTATCTATTCATAAAAATAAATATAAGAAAAGGGTTAGAATATATCTAATTTTTTAAAAAGACATTCCAATAAATGTTTTAAAAGCAAGAGCTAATAGGCCTGTTAATAAAAATGTAATTCCTAGTCCTCTTAAACCTTTTGGAACATTACTGTACTTTAATTTTTCTCTAATAGCTGCAAGAGCTACAATTGCTAGATAAAAACCAACACCACTTCCAAATCCAAATGCTGTTGCTTCTACTAAAGTTAAATCTTTTTGAATCATAAATATTGAACCACCTAAAATACTACAATTTACAGTTATTAAAGGGAGAAATATTCCTAATGAACCATATAAGGTAGGAGAAAATTTTTCAATTACCATTTCAACAAATTGGACAAATGAAGCAATTACAGCAATAAACATTAATAATTGAAGAAAATCTAAATTAACATTAGCATATTGCTCACCAAAATATTTAACCAATGCGCCTTCTTTTAAAATGTTCTCTTGAATTAACCAATTTAAAGGAGCAGTAAATGTCAAAACAAAAATAACAGCAATACCTAAACCATTTGCGGTTGTTAACTTTTTAGATACGGCCAAATAACTACACATACCAAGAAAATAAGTATAAACCATATTATCAACAAAAACACTTTTAAGAATCAAATTTATGATATCATCCATAATTTATACTAATTTTCAACGTAACCACTTATCGATCTTTGAACCCAAATTATTAAGCCTATTATTATGAATGCACCAACACTATCTACCATTAATCCATTTGTAGGAAAATTTTCCCAACCTATAAATTCAAAAACTTTAAAGCCTAAAACTGAACCGGAGCCAAGAAGTTCTCTAAAAAAAGCAACAGTGATAATTATCCATCCATATCCTATAGCATTTCCAAAAGCATCTAAAACACTATCATATGGTTTATTTCCCATAGCATATGCCTCCAATCGACCCATAACTATACAATTTGTAATTATCAAACCAACAAAAGCCCCTAGAGTTTTAAACATTTCATAATTAAATGCTCTTAGAAACTCTGAAACTAATGTAACAAGGCTTGCAATAATTGCCATTTGAACAATGATCCTTACTCTTGTTGGAATATAATTTCTAATAACAGATGTAATCAAACTAGAAAAAATCATAACAAAAACAACACTTATTGCCATAATAATTGTTGGTTCCATTTTAATTGTTACTGCCAACGCTGAACATATACCCAAAACTTGAATTGTTATTGGATTATCATCATTAAAAGGATCAGAAATAATTTTTTTTCTTCTTTTTGATAAAAGAGGTTCTGATACCTTATTTTTTTTTATTTCTTTATCTAAAACTTCAGTACTCATAAATTTAATTTTTAGAAATTTTAATTGCTTGGTCTAATTTTTTTTCTTCAATGAAACTACTGTAACATTCAAGATAATGAAAAATCATTTTATTAACACCATTACCTGTTATAGTTGCTCCACTCATCCCATCAACTTGATGAACATTAATTCCTTTATTATTTTCTCCTTTTAACATGGTTATAGAAATAAAATTACCAGTATCGTCAAAAATCTTTTTCTTTTTATATCTATCTTGGATTTCATTAGATGCTATTCTAGCACCAAGTCCAGGAGTCTCTATTTTATGATCAAATGAAATGCCCATAACAGTATTTAAATCTTTTTCTAAAGCTACATATGCACTTATCCAATCCCAAAGTCCATTACCAAACATAGGAAAAATATATGCTTCAGTATCACCTGATTCAATATTTTTATACATAAAAATAGGATACATCCTCTCTTCAGGATCTAGTTTATAATTTTTTTGAATGTTAATATTTTCAGCAATTATTTTATTTCCTTTAGAATCGATTTCAACAACTTCATTATCATAATTTAATACCATTGATTGCATTCTTTCATTATAAATTGAAAGTATCTTTTCCGGATCATATTCTGAAACATTAACTACTGCCCCAAGTATTTTTTTCTTTGTATCAATTTCTTCTTGTTTCTTTTGTCTAGGTTCTAATGTCATCCTAGTTAATGACAATAGTGTACCAAAAAAAATGGTCATTAATACAGTAAAAGTTATAATATATAAATTAGACTGTTGCACGATTTAATCTTCTTTTTTTATTTGCTAAAATAACATAATGATCAATATATGGAGCAAAAACATTCATAAATAATACTGCTAACATTATACCTTCTGGATAAGCTGGATTAAATAATCTAACAATTATAGTAAGTATACCTATCAAAAATCCATAAATCCATTTTCCTGTTTCTGTTTGAGCAGCTGTGACAGGATCAGTAGCCATAAAGACGGCACCAAAAGCTAAACCACCTATGATCAAATGATATTCAGGTGGCAAGAGCATAAATTGATTTAGTCCAACCAAATTAAAAATAAAACTCATAAAATATGATCCAATAAAAACACTTAAAATTATTTTCCAACTACCAACACCAGTAATAATTAAAATTAATGCACCAATCAAACACATTAAAGTGGAAGTTTCACCAATAGATCCAGGTATTATCCCAATAAACATATTTATTAAAGAATAAAAACCATCTTGATTTATAGTAGCTGAATATTGATCAAATAAAGAAACAACTTCATCAGTATTTGTTCCATCTACAGTTGTAGCACCTAAAGCCAAAGGCGTAGCTCCAGAATACCCACTAATTAGTTCCGTTTTATCTCCATAATACGTCCATACATCACCAGAAATATCAGATGGGTAAGCAAAATATAAGAAAACTCTAGCTGTTAAAGCTACATTTAGTATATTCATTCCTGTACCCCCAAAAACTTCTTTTGCAATTAAAATTGCAAAAACTGTAGCTAAAGCAACTTGCCACAAAGGAATGGTAGGTGGCATAATTAAAGGTATAAGCATGCCAGAAACTAAAAAACCTTCATTAATTGGATGTTTTCTAATAGTGGAAAAAATTACTTCAACCAAACCTCCAGCAGTATATGAAACCAAAACAATTGGAAGTACTACTTTTGAACCAACTATAATTTTTTCTAAGAATGATGCTGAATTTCCAATAGCAAGAAAGTGTTGGTGACCTACATTCCAAATCCCAAAAAGGAGACAAGGTAACATTGCAATAACAACTGTCATCATCATTCTTTTAAGATCAATCATATCCTTTATTTGAGCACCTTTCTTTTTAGTAACTAAATTTGGAACATATAAAAATGTTTCAGCAGCTTCAAATAAATAATGGAAATTCTCAAATTTTCCATCTTTTTGAAATTGAGGTTTTTGTTTATCAAGTATATTTCTTAAAAACTTCATATTATCCTTCCTTTAATAAATTTAATCCTTTTCTTAAAAGATTTTGCAAGTCATTTTTTGATACATCAATAAACTCACATAAGGCTATATCTTCTTCTATTAATTCATATATTCCTAATTCTTCCATCTCATCATAATCATTAGCCATAATAGATTTAAAAAGATAAGTAGGCAAAATATCCATAGGAAGAACCTTCTCAAACTCACCGGTTTGAACAAAAGCTCTTAATTCTCCATTTGTATTTGAATCCAAAATATATTTCTTTTTTCCATTTAAAAATGAAAATAAACCAAAAGCACGATGAAAACTTAACTTATTAAAAACTGGCTTTATCCAACCTAAAAAATCATGATGGTTTCCTTCAGGAATTACTGTAATCATGTTATCATAAAATCCTAAGTAACCACTTGATGAAATCGATGTACCTGTTAATACATTTCCAGAAATTACTCTTGAATGGTCACTCTTTAAATTTGCTTTCAAAATTTCAGAAACATTTGTTCCAATATTAACTCTAAAATACCCTGGATTATTTACTTGAGAACCAACTACAGCAATTACTTTAGATGTATCATACATGCCTCTTAAAAATAGTCTACCTATCTGAGATAAACCATAGGGGTTTATTGTCCAAATAATATCACCTTTATTAATTGGATCAATGTGATGTATTTGTATTCCAACATTTCCAGAAGGATGCGGTCCAGAAAATATATTTTTTTGAACACCTATAAAATCACAATCATCATAAATGGTTTGATTGCAATTTAGATGTACCTCACCATCAGTGAATTTTTTTATGATGTTTATTCCTGATTGAATATAATTCTTATTTTCTTTAATTAATTCTTTATATGAAGGAGCTAATGGATGTGTGTCAAAACAAGAAACAAAAATTGCTTTAGGATTTGCATTTGGTTCTGCAACAATGCCATAAGGTCTTTGAATAATATTTAACCAACAACCCGATTTTTTTAAAATCTCTGAAGCATCATCTTTAGACATTTTTTCAATCTCATTTTCAGAAAATTTTTTAAACTCTAAATATCTATTTTTTTTATCAGCAAGAATTCTAATTTCTTCGATTTTTCTTTTTTCTCCTCTAATAATTTCAGCAATTTCTCCACTAACTGGTGAGGTATACATTATATCTTCAAAGAGTTTATCATACATTAATGGGGTACCAGCAACAACTTCATCGCCTGGTTTTACTAATAATTTTGGACGTGATATTCCTATAAAATCTTCAGGTTTAATAGCAAAAGAAGAAGAAGGTATATTATTTACAATATCATCAGTGATACTTCCTTGAAGATTAATATCAAAACCCTTCTTAATACCTATTTTTAAAGCCATTTTTTTATAAGCTGTAAAGAAAATAAATTATTGGTAAAACTAATAAATTATGAATTATAAAATCAAAATTATATGATTTTTAAAAAATTAATTAATAATTTTTTTTGCTTCTTTTTTAATAAATTCAATTTGATCTTTTAGAGAAATTGAAGTGGTATCCAATATTAAAGAATCAGAAGTTATCTTTAGTGGACTATCCTTTCTACTAGAATCTTTATTATCTCTTTCAAGTAGATTTAATTTTACTTCTTTCAACGATATTTTTTTACCAATTTTTTCAAACTCTTTAAGTCTTCTTTTTGCACGAACATTTATATCAGCTTGCATGAAAATTTTTAATTCAGCATCTGGAAAAACTACAGTTGCAATATCCCTTCCTTCCATAACTATACCCTTATTATCACCAATAGTTCTTTGCATTTTCACTAGTTTTTTTCTTATTATAGATATTTTACTTATCTCACTTACTAATTCAGAAACTTTCTTTGATCTAATCTTTTTTTCTACATTCTTATTATTTAAAAATATTTGATAAGAATCAGATGTATTTTCTTTTATAAATTCTAATCTGATTTCATCAAGAATATTTTTTAACTTTTTCAAATTTTTGTAATCAATAGAGTTTTCAATTATATACAATGTAGCAGCTCTATACATTGCTCCAGAATCTAAATATTTATAATTCATTTCTTTAGCTAATAATTTAGCAGTGGAACTTTTACCACAACCAGATAACCCATCAATTGCAATAATTATTTTTTTATTTTTCATTTACTTTATAATCAATACTTTGAGGTATTTCTAAACCTCTTTTATTATATTTTTTCCAAACCCCAACTTTTATATTATTTTTATAATTACCTTCTTCTGCAATTTTACCATTTGAATAATAAAAAATAGATTTTCCATTTAAAAATCCATTATTATAATTTTTTATTGAAAATATTTTTCCATTTTCATAATAATCAAATACATCTCCTTTACCATTTTTAAAATTACCTTTATCAGCTATTTTTCCATTTTCCAAATAATACTCCGAAATAGAAATTAATTTTCCTTTATTATACAATTCTTCTTGTTTTAACTGTCCATTTGAGTAAAACCTACCCCATAATCCATCTTTTAAATCATTATAATAACTGCCAATTTCATCAATATTTTTGTTTTCATAAAAAAATATCCATTGACCATTTTTAAATCCTGTAGAATAAATACCTTCAGACTTTAAATATCCAGATTCATAAAAGTACTTCCAAACACCATCTTTATAATCATTTAAATAAAACCCTATAGAAAATAACTTGCCTTCTTCAGTAAAAGTAGCCCATTCACCATTTTTTAATCCATTATCAAAATATCCTTCAACGCTGATTGATCCGTTAGGAAGAAATTCATAATATGAACTATCTAATAGATTATTTTTATAATAATAAGATTTTGAAACGATCCCATTTTCATAAAATTCTATAAAATTACCATTTCTAACTCCTTCATAATAAGATTCTATTTTCTGAGTTTTTTTGTTATCATAATAGTACTTCCATGTTAAGTGAGGCTTGTCATCTTTATATTCTTTAACAAAAGATAAGTTTTTCCAAATTGTAAATTCTTTCCAAATACCATTTTTTGATCCCATTTTGTAATTACCCTCAAGAGCTACTTCTCCATCTAAATAATATTCCTTATATGGCCCATCCAGTTTATCTTTAAAATAAGTTGCTGAATAAATTATTTTTCCATTATTATCATATTTATAATAATTACCATTTAATTTACCCTGATTATTATAATTTGATATAATACTAATTCTTCCATTTAAATGATATTCACTCCATTCATTGAATTTTTTACCCTCAAACATTTGTCCAATTGACTCCATTGATCCATCCAGAAAATAAGACTTCCAAATAAGAGAAGGTTTATTCTTTAAATATGTGCCCTTAATTTTAACATTTCCATTCCAATAATACTCTATGAATTCTCCATCTAATTTCCCATTATTATAGAAATAATTTGCTTTTTTTCTCCCATTATTAAAGTATATAATCCACTCCCCAACAGGAGTAATATGATTGAATTTGCCTGATATAATAATATTTCCCAAAGAATCTTTTGAAATATAACCTCCATCTATATCCTTATCTCCTTTAGTATATATACTTACTACATAGGGATCTGAAATAGGAATGAATATTTTTTGTGAAAAAGTTACTAAAGGGAAAAAATTAAAAAAATAAATCACATTAATAATGGATTTATTCATTACCATCTAATTAATGCTGAACCCCACGTGAAACCTGCTCCAAAAGCAGCTAAACATAAAATATCCCCATCATTTAGCTTACCCTTTTCAATAGCCTCAGCCAAAGCTATTGGAATTGATGCTGCAGTTGTGTTGCCATATTTCATAATATTATTATAAACTTTTTCATCAGGTAGTGAAAGTTGTTTTTGTACAAATTGGTTAATTCTTAAATTAGCTTGATGAGGTATTAACAAGTTAATATCTTCTTTAGTTAAATTATTTTTAATAAGAGCCTCATTAATAACTTCCATAAATCTTACAACAGCATTTTTAAAAACAAAATTACCATTCATATATGGTGCATAACTTGATCCATCTTCATTAGGATCTTCAACTAATTTATCTATCCATTTTTTTGTTGCTGGACTAATTACTGCAAGTTCTTCAGCATGCTTCCCTTCAGAATGAAGGTGAGTAGACATAATTCCTTTTCCAGAATCATCAGAAGCTTGAATTATAACGGCACCTGCTCCATCACCAAATATAACTGAAACATTTCTTCCTCTTGTAGACTTTTCAAGTCCACCTGAGTGAAGTTCAGATCCAACTATTAAGATGTTTTTGTACATTCCAGATTTAATGTATTGATCTGCAATAGATAATGCATAAATAAAACCAGAACATTGATTCCTTATATCCAAAGCACCTACTTCCTTTAAACCTAAATTTCTTTGAATTAAAACTCCAGATCCAGGAAAAAAATAATCTGGACTTAAAGTAGCAAAAATTATAAAGTCAATTTCATCAGGAGATATTTGTGCGTTTTTGATTGCTTTTTTTGCTGCTTCTGTTCCCATTGAAGATGTAGATTCATCACTATCCTCCAAAACCCATCTTCTTTCTCTGATCCCAGTCCTTTCTTGAATCCATTCATCAGAGGTATCCATAATTTTTTCTAAATCTTTATTTTTAACAATGTTTTCTGGCACATAATAACCAATTCCTTTTATTATTGATGTTTTCATATTTTTTAAGTAATTATAATCAAATTTTATGATTAATTTGAATCAATCAAAAAGACTGTAATTGCCATGTTGATTTGAAGTGTTTTTTGGGCTTATCAATTTTTTATCGTTATATGACAAATCTTTAATAAATGGAGATACAGTATAATAATTAAAAGATGATATTTCAGGCTGATAAATTAAATCTAATATTTCATCAAATCTTTTATTTTTATCAAACCATAAATTGATATTATTAAAATCAAGAACAAATGGAATAGTATCAGAAAATTCTTTCCACTCATTACTGGATTTTTTAGAAATAAAAGAAAAATAATTAAAAGTATTTCCTTCAAAATCCTCATATTTTTCTTTTATGCCTACACATAACATGATTTTATCTTTCATATAATTGAAATAATAAGGGGTTTTTTGATTTTTAGAGGTTTTTTTCCATAAATAAAAACCATTACATAAAATAATACACCTTTGAGAAATTAAAAGATTATAGTGCATATTACTTTTAGAAAAAGTAGATAAATCTAAACTAATCAACTTATCAGCTAAAGGCTTTTTTTTGGCATAATCTGATGTTGCACCCCAATGAACAAAATCAACTTTATTCGGCGATTTTATTGATACAATTGGCAGTGATTTTGTCGGAGCTGCATTATATTCTGAATCAAATGAATTAATTTTCTCTGAATTAATTATTTTTTTAATCAAATTCGAATTGTATTCAATAACATATCTATCAATCATAACTCAAAATTAATATTTTCTTATCTTAAATCCTTTATATTAAATTTTGGAATTAAATTTGGTATAATATTTTAAACTTTTATGGCAGAAATAATTAGAATGCCCAAGATGAGCGATACCATGGAAGAAGGTGTAATTGCATCTTGGTTAAAAAAGGTTGGTGATGAGATTAAATCAGGAGATATTTTAGCAGAAGTTGAAACAGATAAAGCAACAATGGAGCTAGAATCTTATGATGATGGAATACTTTTACATATAGGAATCAAAGATGGAGAATCAGTACCAGTAAATGGGATTATTGCAATTATTGGTGAAAAGGATGAGGATATATCTGAAATATTAAATGAAGCAAATAGAAACCCATCTGATGAAGAGGATAAAAAAGAACTACTTGTTGAAGAAGAAAAAGATATAAAAGAAGAAGAGAAAGATATAGAAATAAATGAAGATGTCATAGATCCTATTAATAAAATTGAAAGCACTGAAAATATTTCATCCAACGGAAGAATAAAAGCTTCTCCTTTAGCAAAAAAAATTGCTTTAGAAAAAGGTATTGATCTAAAAAATGTTAAAGGAACTGGTGAAGGAGGAAGAATAACTAAAAAAGACTTAGATTCTCTTCCATCTGGGGATTCTAATATCCCATCCCAAAAAATTGATCTTCCAAAAGTAATTGCTGAAGAATCTTATGATGAAATTCCCGTTAGTCAAATGAGAAAAACCATATCAAAAAGACTTTCAGAAAGTAAATTTACTGCTCCACATTTTTATCTTACTATGGAAATAAATATGGATAATTGCGTAAGTGGTAGAAAAAAAATTAATGAAAGCTCAGATGTAAAAATATCATTTAATGATATTATTTTAAAAGCTTGTGCTTCTGCATTGAGAAAACATCCTATGGTTAACTCAAGTCTTATAGAAAATAATATTAGAAAAAATCATCATATTCATATTGGAGTTGCTGTAGCTGTAGATGAAGGACTCCTTGTTCCTGTTATTAGATTTGCTGATAATAAAACTTTATCTCATATTTCATTGGAAGTCAAAGAACTTGCAGGAAAAGCAAAAGAAAAAAAACTGCAACCATCTGATTGGGAAGGAAATACTTTTACAATCTCTAATCTTGGAATGTTTGGCATAGAAGAATTTACTGCTATAATAAATCCTAATGATTCCTGTATCTTAGCAGTGGGGGGAATTAAAAATACCCCAATTGTTAAAAATGGAGAAATTGTTCCTGGAAATATAATGAAAGTAACAATGTCATGTGACCACAGATTAGTTGATGGTGCTACTGGTGCCGCATTTTTAAAAACATTAAAAGAACTTTTAGAAGATCCAATTAAAATATTAGTATAAAATGAAAAAATTTAAGTCTACAACCGTATGTGCAATAATTCATAATGGTCAGCTTGCTATTGGAGCTGATGGTCAAGCAACAATGGGGAGTACTGTTGCAAAAAGTAATGTAAAAAAAATAAGAAAATTACACGAAGGAAAAATTCTTGCGGGTTTTGCTGGATCTACTGCTGATGCTTTTACACTTATTGACAGGTTTGAAGAAAAGCTTAGCAAATACGGTGGAAATATGAAAAGGTCTGCTATTGAACTTGCTAAAGACTGGAGAATGGATAGATACTTAAGAAGGTTAGAGGCTATGATGATTGTTGCAAATAAAAATCAAATATTAATAGTATCTGGAACTGGAGATGTATTGGAGCCAGATAATGAAATTGCAACCATTGGATCAGGAAGTAATTATGCTCAATCAGCAGCTATTGCTTTAAAAGAAAATGTGAAAAAACTTACCGCAAAAGAGATGGTCAAAAAAAGTTTAAAAATAGCAGGTGATATCTGCATTTATACTAACCATAATATAATTTTAGAAACTATAGATTAAAGGTATTATTTCTTAACAAAGTCAAATACCCAATTTCCCTGTTTAACTCCTGAAGCAACATTAAAAGAAACTTTAAGGTCATTATCATTATTTGTAAGTGAAATTGTCATCACTACATTATCGTTTCTTTTAAGTTTATTTTTATCTCCACCATCAAAAAGCCAAGAACCAGAATTAGCCCATACACTTGCGTTAGCAGAGTTTGAAGTATTAAAATTACCCCCAGCTTTAGATCCAGCAGAAAAAGTTAAGGTCAAATCTGCAAAATCAGCAACCACTGAACCATCTTTTGTAGCAGAAGAAGCATCTTTTAAATCCCACAAAGCCTCAATCTTTTTTGCTTGAACATCAAGTGGATCATCAGCAGGTGCTACATCATCATCTTTTTTCTTACAAGAAATAAGCACGATTAGAATTAAAAAGAACAAATTTTTAGATTTTATAAAACTCATGGTTATTAAATTATAATTGTAATATATTAACAAATAAAATAAAATAAAAATAATATCAGAGCTCTCTAATCCAAATATTTCTATAACTAACTAAGTCTCCATGATCTTGCAGCATAATAGGTTCTTTTTTATTGTCTTTTTTATAGCTAGGATATCCTATAAATTTTGTTGAACCTTGAATCTGAACATGATTTTGAACCAGTATTCCATTGTGTATTACAGTAACATACGCTTTTCTTAATAATTTTCCTTTTTCATTATATAAGGGAGCTTTAAAAAAAATATCATATGATTGCCATTCACCAGGCTTTTTTGAAGCATTTACAAGTGGAATGTGTTGTTTATAAATACTTGATGCTTGACCGTTAGAGTAAGTTCTGTTTTCATATGAATCTAGTACCTGAACTTCATAACCAGTATCACGTCTATCTCCCATTTCTTGCATGAAATAAATACCACTATTACCTCTTCCCTGACCTTCTCCTTTAATCTTAGAAGGAGTTCTAAACTCTATATGTAACTGACAGTCTCCAAATGATTGTTTTGTAAATAAACCACCTGATCCAGGCTTAACGGTCATATAACCATCATTTAAATTCCATTTAGGTTTTCCATTTTCTTGAATCCAACTATCTAAATTAGTTCCATCAAATAAAATTATTGCATCTGAAGGTGGCAAACCGTAAGAATTTCCTGGTGTAACTATTTTAGGTTCTGGATCCCATACTTCAGTTACTTCAGGCCTAACCTGCATTTGCATTTTTTTAATTTTTAGTTCTTCTTCGTCCTTACAAGGAAAAAAATAAATTTTTCCATCTATTTTTTTTTCAAATGCACCATTACAGTTCAAATAGTAAGCATAATTTAGAGCAGAATCCCTATCTTCCAAACCATTATCCAGCTGGCTCTGAGAATACATAATAAGCGGAAAGAAAAGAAAAAATATTAATCTGAAATTAAAACTCATAGTTAAAATTAGTTTATAATAAGTTTAACATTTGAAATGTTATTATTTTGAATAACCTCAACAGAATATTCTCCCTTAGTCAAGTAGTGTAAACCATTGTCATTGGAACTTTGTTCTTTTCTATCAATTGATAGATCATAGGAAATAAAATTTAACCCTGAAGTAGCATTAAAATCTAAAGTTTTAAGTGTATTATTTTTATGGCTTACATTTATTTTAGCAGGTAAATCAGAAGCGGAATAATATACAATTTTAATTTCAGGTGTATAAAAGTTTGATCCCCATCCTTTACTACCCCATCGTGGTGAAAATTTTATTTTTTCTAACTCAAAAACATGGATGTTCTTTGAAAGAATTTTTTCACTAAGCATTTGTAGATGCTTAACATTAGCAACATATACTGATCTTCCATGCGTTCCAACAATCAAATCTCTTTCTCTTGGATGCAGAACTAAATCATGAACTGGAGCATTAGATAATCCACTTGAAAAAGCAAAGAAATTATTACCATAATCTAAAGATGCATAAACCCCATGATCAGTAGCAACATAAACCAGTTTCTGATTTTCTAAATCTTCTATTATTACGTTAATTGGTTCTTTTGGGAGATTATGTCCTATTTTACTCCAATTAGCACCATAATCATCAGATATATATATCATAGGATCAAAATTATCCCATCTATAGCCATTTAATGATACATAAACTCTATTTTCATAAAATTTTGAAGGATAAACACTACTAATCCACATATTTTCAGGTAAAGAAGAAGAAATATTTTTCCAGTTATTTCCTCCATCATGACTTACATGCACTAAACCATCATCGCTACCTACATATATAAGACCAAACTTTAAAGGTGATTCCATAATGGTTGTTAAAGTCCCATAACTTACATTTCCTTTTATACCTCCTTTGGTTAAATCACCTGATAGTGTTTCAAAATTATTTCCCTTATCCAATGATCTATGAAATTTATTTGATCCCATATATAATATATCTTGCTGATGTCTTGATAAATATATAGGAGTCTCCCAATTCCATCTATAAGGTCTTTCTCCTAATTTATGAGATGGAGTTATTCTTTTTCTTTCGCCAGTTCTTGTATTCAATCTTGCATAATTTCCAAATTGTGAACCAGTATATACAGTCTCATTATCTCTAAAATCTATTTCAGTTTGCATTCCATCTCCTCCAAAAATAGACTTCCAAGGATATTGACCTGTACTGTGCCATCTCATGCTCGACTGATAATCTGATGGCCCCATCCAAACTCCATTGTCTTGAAAACCACCATAAACATTATATGGTTTTTTCATATCAATATTTATATCATAGAACTGTCCAACCGAAGTGCTATTATATTTCATCCAGTTTTTACCATCATCATATGTTATGTTTATGCCTCCATCATTACCAGCTATCATATGCCCAGACCTATTTGGATTTATCCAAAGAGCATGGTGATCTCCATGCATATTTGGATAATCAATAGATTTCCAATTTTTACCACCATCATCTGACTTAATCATTGGTACTCCCATTGTATATACTTTATCTGGGTTTATACCATCTATTCTAATTTCACCAAAGTAGTAGCCATATGAATAAAAAAGATTATCTATATAGTTCTCATGTGTTTTGTACCAACTAATACCAGCATCATCAGACCTATAGACTTCTGCGCCTTTTACTGGAGTATCATACAATAAAGTGTTAGAGTCTTCTAAATACTCAACCAGAGCAATTGCTGATATGCTATTGTTTTCAACTAATTCTTTAACTGACTTAGCATTATATTCTCTAGGAAAACGATTATCTCTTAAAAAAGAGTTAAGGTCAGAATCTTTTAATTTTAAAAAATCTTCATTACTTATATTTCTCAAAACATCTTTATCAATTAATGCTTCGTTCGTAGTATTTTTTTTCTCTTTTCTATCTTGATTATCAAGAATTGCATAAAGAATATTTGAATTTGTATTTGATATTGCCAAACCTATTCTGCCAGTACCTCTCGTATCTGGAAAACCACTTTTTTTCCCTGATATTTCATTCCAAGTATTTCCTCCATCCATTGACTTATATATTCCAGAACCAAATCCAGAACCATCAAAGTTCCAAGCTTTTCTATCTTTCTCCCACATAGAAGCATATAATATATCTGGAGATTTCTTATCAATTACAAGATCAATTGCTCCAGTTCTATTATTTACAAATAATGTTTTAGACCATGTTTGCCCTGCATCAGTTGATTTAAAAACTCCACGTTCTTCATTTTCAGAATAAAGATGACCTAAAGCTGCTACCCATATTATATCTGGATTTTCTGGATGAACAATGATTCTACCTATATGATGAGAATCATCTAATCCTATATGTCTCCAAGATTTTCCATTATCAGATGATCTAAATATTCCCACTCCAGAATAAGATGACCTGCTAGAATTATTTTCTCCTGTTCCTGCATAAATTATCTTATTTTTCCAGTCTACTTCCACGTCTCCTAAAGTCATAACAATATTGTTATCAAAAATTGGAGTAAAAGTATTTCCGTGATTTTTTGTTTCCCACAATCCACCAGAAGCATAAGCAACATAAAAATGAGTGGGGTCATTTGGATTAACTGCAAAATCAACTACTCTTCCACTCATAACAGTTGGTCCAATATTTCTAAAGTGTATATTCTTAACTATTGAATTTGTTTCTAATTCTAATCTTTTTTTATAATCATCAATTCTTAAGGCTGCAGGAGTAGATTTAACAAAGTCAGCTTTATTATTTTTTTTCCTTTGAGAAAAAATGTTAGTAGAATAAACAAAAAAAAGAATTAATATGAATAAATAAATTTTCAAAGTAACAATTATGGGTTAAAAATTATTTTAATTATTAAATTAGAACTTATTTATTATTAATGCAATTATTTTATCTACCAGATATTACAAACAAAGCAATACTTTCAAAAGAAGAGTCTTTTCATTGCTTAAAAGTACTAAGATGTAAAAAAGATCAATTAATACATTTAACTGATGGAAAAGGTAATTTATTCTCAGCAATAATTGATGATGAAAACTTAGAAGCTTGTTCACTGAGAAAAGTAAAAAAATTACTTAGTAAAAAATCTAAATATAAAATACATCTAGTAGTTGCCCCTCCAAAACGTATTGAAAAATCCGAATGGATGATTGAAAAAATATCCGAGATAGGTGTTGACAAAGTAACTTTTATTTATAGCCAACACTCCGAAAGGAGAAAAATAAAATTGGATAGACTAGAAAAGATTTCTATTGCTTCTATGAAACAATCTAATTCTTTTAAAAAATTAAAAATTGAAGAAATAACTTCATATCAAAATTTCCTTAAAAATTTTAATAAAAGTGGTGAAAAGTTCATTGCCCATATGGATAAGGAAAACAAAACAATAAAAACTATTTTTAAAATAAACAAAACCTATACAATTTTGATAGGACCAGAGGGAGATTTCTCTTCAAATGAAATTATAGATGCCCATAAAAAGAAATTTAAAAGCATTAGTTTAGGAAAAAATACCTTAAAAACAGAAACAGCAAGCATTATTGCTTGCTATTCCATAATTCAATTGATGAGCTAATAATTCAACTTATTTTTTTAGATGTTTGTAGATTTAAATATGAAGTTTTTTAAAGCAATATTTTATTCTATTCACCAAATAGATTGTTTATCTTAAAAAGTCTATACCAATAACTTTGAACCCAATTATATCCATCCCAAAAATTTAAACTCACCTTCTTTTTATTAATGGAAAGTACTAATACAATATTATTATCTAATATTACCTCGATTTGCTTAAATTTAATTTTCTCTTCTAATTCTCCCTTAATTAGTTCATGTAAATCCATTTTAGTTTGTTCAGATAGCCAAAAACTTTCCATTTGATAATTATATGAGCTATTCTGAAAGCTTAGTAAAAATTTATCTCTATCCTTGAAATGTAATAAACTTGCTGAAAACTCTTCACCAGCAGCCCAAGCCATACCTCTAACACCTACAGATTTATAAGTATCATTTGCCTCTTTTCTTAAATTGTTGGTATAGTTTTCATGTTTATATGCATCTATATCTTCATCAATAATTACTTTTAAGGCATCAGCAGTAGGTAATTTTCTTGAAAGACCACCAGTTTGAAAAGCTGCAGTATGACTTATCTTTCCAACTAAAGATACATTTGTGTGTGAGCGTTCAACTACTTTAATTTGAGAAAAAGAAATAAAACTAATATGTAAAAAAAATAGAGAAAGGAATAATTCTAACAGATATTTAATCATATTGGATTTTAATAATAAAAAATGGTATATATGATTAGTTTGTATACTCTATAATATCTGCACTAACAATAACTTCAATTACAATTTCCTTAATACTTATACCACTAGCACCAGCAGCAGAACCTGTTTCAGTTCTAAGAACATCAATTGATAAATTAGCAAAAGCCTGATTATCTTTTAGAGCTGGTAACTCTCTTTTCGCATCAGCTAACATCCCATCTGAAACAACACTTTGTTTCATTTTTTTCCATGCACTTAATTTAATTGTTGTTTTAGCTTTACCCATAACATTTCTTGCAACATATTTATAATCAGAATCTGTCTTAATTGAAGTTGTTCCATGATGTTGAAATTCATAAAATTGACGAGTAACTGTACAACTACTTGCCATAAACACTACAATAAATATTGTAAATAAATAATTTTTCATAATTTTTAAATTTTTGGTTAATACTGTATAATCATAAATGTACAAATTATTTTTTTTATTTAAAATATAATAAACTTAAAAAAGATTAAAAAAATTATATTTGCTAAAAAAAAATTATGAAATCAAAAAAATTAGTTTTCTCATTTGTTATCTTTTTTTTAATATTTTCTTGTAATATCAGTCAAGAAGAAAAAAGTGAGTTTTCTCATTTTTCAGAGCAATTTTCTGATTTAAAAATTTTAAGATATAAAATTCCAGGTTTTGATAAATTAACTTTAAATCAAAAAAAGTTCGTCTATTATTTGACTGAAGCTGGACTTTATGGAAGAGATATAATGTATGATCAGAATTACAGGCACAATTTAAAAATAAGAAGAGCCCTAGAAAATATTTATTTGATCTATAATGGTGATAAAAATGATAAAAGATGGGAATCTTTTAAGATATATTTAAAACGAATATGGTTTTCTAATGGAATTCATCATCACTATTCAAATGATAAATTTGACCCTGATTTTTCTGTAGAATATTTAAAAAATTTAATGGATGAAACCAATACCAAATTAAATGATGAAGTATTTGATTTAATATTTAATGACGTTGATTCTAAAAAGGTTAATAAAAATAAGAGTAAAGGAATTGTTCTCGGATCTTCAGTTAATTTTTATGGTTCAGATGTTACAGAGGAAGATGTTGATAATTTCTATAATAATATTAAAGTTCCAGATTCTAATAAACCCATATCACTTGGATTAAACTCTAAACTTGTAAAAGAGGATGGCGTTTTGAAAGAAAAAGTTTGGAAAAAGGGAGGTATGTATAGTGAGTCTATAGAAAAAATTATTGATAACCTTGAATTAGCAAAAAAATATGCTGAAAACAAAAAACAAGCTGATGCTTTAGATTTACTTGTTAAATATTATGAAACTGGTGATCTAAAAATTTGGGATGATTACAATGTTGCATGGGTGGAAACTACAGATGGAGATGTTGATTATATAAATGGATTCATAGAGGTATATAATGATCCAAAAGGGTATAGAGGCTCATATGAATCTGTTGTTCAAATAAAGGATTTTGAAATGAGCAAAAAAATGTCAGCTATTTCTGGTGAAGCTCAATGGTTTGAAGACAATTCAACGATTATGGATGCTCATAAGAAAAAGAATGTTGTAGGTATTTCTTATAACACAGTAAACGTAGCAGGTGAAGCTGGTGATGCATCACCTTCAACTCCAATTGGAATTAATTTACCTAATGCAAATTGGATTAGAGCAAATCATGGATCAAAGTCAATATCCCTTGGAAATATACTATATGCTTACGGAAATGCAGGCAGCTCAGGTAGGTTAGAAGAGTTTGCATATAGCAAAGAAGAAATTGAATTAGAAAAAAAATATGGAAAAGACGCAGATAACCTTCATACCGCACTCCATGAAGTTATAGGTCATGCTAGTGGACAAATAGTTGAAGGGGTTGGAACACCTAAAGAAACATTAAAAAATTATGCATCATCTCTAGAAGAAGCTAGAGCAGATCTTGTAGGCTTATATTTCATAGTTGATAAAAAAATGGAAGAGCTCGGAATATCACCTTCATCAAAAGATATGGGTAGGACAAGTTATGATGGTTATATAAGAAATGGGTTAATGACTCAGCTAATTAGAATCAAACTTGGTAACGATTTAGAACAAGCACATATGAGAAATAGACAAACTGTTTCCAAGTGGGTTTATGAAAAAGGACTTAGTGATAATGTTATAGAAAAGATAGTTGAAAATGATAAAACTTATTTTGTTATTAACGATTATGAAAAATTAAGAGATTTATTTGGAGAGCTTTTAAGAGAAATCCAAAGGATTAAATCTGAAGGAGATTATGAAGCAGGAAAAAGTTTAATTGAAAATTATGGAGTAAAAATAGATCAAGAACTACACAAAGAAATCCTTAAAAGAAATGAAAAATTTACTTCAGCTCCATATAGTGGATTTATCAATCCAGTTCTCACTCCTGAATTAGATGATAAAGGTGAAATTATAGATATTAAAGTAGAACAACCTGAAAGTTTTGCAATACAAATGATTGAATATGCAAAAAGATATAGCACACTACCTGATAATAATTAATATATTCTTACCATGATATTTCTACTTTTCCATGGCCTGGATTATTCCCAGAGACATTTGTAGCATTGCTACCATTATTTTTAGATCCAGCTCCTCCAGCTCCTCCTGGTGTACCATTTTGATAAGGATAATCCATTCCTCCTCCTGAATATCCTCCTCCTCCTCCTCCAGTATAAGTATTACCTGCACATCTTGCTGTTCCTCCTCCTCCACCAAAACCACCAACAGCGCCACTACACCAATAATTTTGACCACCTCTTCCACCATTAACATATGCAAAAGCTTCTCTTTCAGCACCATTACCACAATGTGTAAGTACATTATTATTAGTAAAAAAACCGGCTCCCCCATCTGAAGCACATGTAGCTTGTCCACCTCCTCCATTACCATTTGATCCTCCTTGACCTTTTGAAGTACCACAACACCCAGCATTTCCTGATTCTCCTGCTTGACCATGAGAAGTTGTATGGTTATTCCAGGAACCACCACCACCACCTGCTACAACAAGAATAGAAGCATTATTATTATGTGGACTTTTAGTTACAAAAGTTCCCCCACCACCAGAAGCTTCTTTATTAACAGTGAGACCTTTCTGACCTACAAGTATTTTTAATACTGTTCCTGCAGTTAAATTAAATTCTCCAGATATTTTAGCACCTTTGCCTCCACTATCACTACCCCCACTAAGACCACCCCCTTGAGCTCCATATGCCGTAATGATGTATGTTCCGGTTACAGGAACTTCCCATTCTTGAATACCACCAGAAACGGTAACAAACCCATCTAAGTTTGTTCCACTATATTCAGAATTACAATCTCCTTGAGAAGGACCAAATTTACCTGTTTTACCGCAATTTGTAAAAGTAGCAGAAGTTCCTTGAAACTGGTTTTGATTTGATACTCTTAAAGCTCCATAAAAAGTTGGTAATGCTATTTGAGAAAATAAATTAAAAGAAAATAATAATAATAAGTGAATTAAATAAAGTTTCACATATCAAAAATATAATTTTTTATCGAAATTTGATATAATTTGAAAATAACAGATAACTAATTTGATAACACTACAAAGGTTCCTCCTCCTCCTCCATTAAGCCAGTTAACATTTTCAGGGTGATGACCAACAAGTATTTTTAGTACTGTACCAGAAGCTAAAGTAAAGTCTCCTTGAATAATTGCACCATGACCCCCATCTCTACAAAAATATGGACAACTACTCCAATTAGGGTCTTTTCCATTATCGCCACCAGAGGCTCCGTAAGCTTTTATAGTATAAGTTGCAGTAGCTGGAATAGTCCAATGTTGAATTCCATCAACTAAAGTAACATTTCCTGTTAAATTAGTACCAGAATAAGAAGAGTTACATTGATTTTGAGTGGGTCCAGTTCTTCCAGACACACCACAAGTAGTAAATGTCCATGTCGAACCACCTTGAGTTATAATAACTTTTCCATGTCCAACATTTCCATTAGGATGAGTCACATTTACTTGATTAGCTCCATTATTATAAGATCCACCTCCACCACCGTGACTTTGATTATTTGCTCCCGCTCCTCCTCCTCCAGAGTAACCTCCTCCTCCTCCAGCACCTTGATCACCAATATTATTATTTACTCGAATTGAAGCTCCTCCACCTCCAAATCCTCCATCACCTGTATTTGTATCAGTCGCATTACCTCCTAAACCACCATTAGTAAAACTTATTCCTTTAGTTCCGGGTCTTCTAGAATCCTGTCCACCATCAGTCAGAAATCCTCCTCCCCCTCCTCCTCGAGTAGAACTTCCTCCATTGCCGTTCGAACCGCCAGCAGTTCCATTTTTTCCACTATTTCCAGTTTCTGATATAGATGCATGCATTCCTGAATGTGGGTTAACTTGATAAATAACTCCACCACCACCACCAGCAACAATTAAAGGATCACCTACTTGAAAATTATTAACTACTGACTTTAGATTTTGGGTAGCATGAAAAGTTGGTAATGATATTTGAGAAAATAAATTAAAAGAAAAAAATAATAATAAGAAAGCAAAATAATTTTTCACTGATCAAAAATATGATTTTTTATGAACATTAGATATAATTCTTCCAGACGGATCATTAAGATTTTGAAAGTCTTTATCCCACAATAATGCTTCTTCTGTACTACAAGCAACAGATTTTGATGAAGGAACAGTTTTAATAGCAGATTTAGATTTATAAAACTCCTCAAAGATATTTCTATAATAATATTCTTCTTTTGTCTTTGGTGTATTAATAGGAAACTTTTTATTTCTTATATCAAATTCTTTATCAGATATATTTGATTCAACATATTCTTTCAAAAAATCAATCCATCCATATCCTACTCCATCAGAAAACTGTTCTTTTTGTCTCCATAAAATATTTTTTGGTAATTCATTTTCAAATGCTTTTCTTAAAATCCATTTTTCCATTTTTTCTGATCCAATCATCTTGTCTTTTGGGTTTATAGCCATAGATACATCTAGAAAATCTTTATCTAAAAATGGGACTCTACACTCTACACCCCACGCAGCCATTGATTTATTAGCCCTTAAACAATCATATAAATGTAACTTATTCAATTTTCTTACTGTTTCTTCATGAAATTCTTTAGCATTTGGTGCCTTATGAAAATAAAGATATCCTCCAAAAATTTCATCAGCACCTTCACCTGACAATACCATTTTTATTCCCATAGATTTTATAATTCTTGCTAATAAATACATTGGAGTCGAAGCTCTGACTGTTGTAACATCATAGGTTTCAAGAAAATAAATCACATCCCTTATTGCATCGAAACCTTCTTGAATTGTAAAGGTTTTTTCATGGTGAACAGTTCCAATATAATTTGCAGCCTCTCTGGAAGCTTCAAGGTCAGGAGAGTTTTCAAGTCCAATTGCAAAAGAATGTATTTGTGGCCACCAAGCATCTTTCTTATCATCAGATTCTATCCTTTTCTTAGAAAACTTTTTCACAAGTGCAGCAATAATTGATGAGTCTAATCCCCCTGAAAGAAGGACGCCAAAAGGAACATCTGACATCAACTGATTTTTTACAGATTGTTCAAGAGCTTGTTTTAAAGAACTGATAGAGGTTTTATTTTCTGAAATATTACTATAGCTCATCCAATCTTTTTTATAGTATTTGGTATATTTTTTATCTCTACTTGAATAATAATGTCCGGGAGGAAACTCTTCTATTTTTTTACAGTATTTAACAAGAGATTTCATCTCTGATGCAACATTTAAATTGTCATATTCATCCCAACCAATATATAATGGAATGACTCCAATAGGATCTCTAGCAATTAAGTATTCATTTTTTTTCGCATCATAAAGAGCAAATGCAAAAATACCATTCAAGTCATTTAAAAAATTAACACCTTTATTTTGGTATAGTGACAGAATAACTTCACAATCAGAATTAGTAAGATAATTGTATTTTATATTTTTATTTTTTCTAATGTTTTTATGATTATAAATTTCACCATTTACTGAAAGTATTATATCCTCACTTTCAGATTTTATAGGTTGTTTTCCTGAATTTATATCTACAATACATAACCTCTCATGAGCTAAGATAGCATTAGGAGAAGTGAAAATGCCAGACCAATCAGGACCTCTATGTCTTACTAACTTGATCATTTCTAAAGATCTTTTTCTCATAAGATCATTAGGAGAATCATTTATATCAAATAAAGCAAATATTCCACACATAACTTAGATAAAAAAACCTCTCATTTTGAGAGGTCAATGTGAGTCGCCTGGGCCTCGAACCCAGGACCCCATCCTTAAAAGGGATGTGCTCTACCAACTGAGCTAGCGACTCAATAAATTTATATTACGCGCAAAAGTAGAAAGATGTTAATCAAATTACAATAATGTAAAATAATAATTTAAAAATTATTAATTTTTAAGTGTGAAACGATTGATTATACTTTCTATTCTTCTTTTTAATTTGTATTCTTCTTACTCTCAGCAAAAAGAATCACCATTAGTGAATTCTTTTCATGAACATATTAAGTTAAAAAATCAAAGTAATATACATTTAGATTGGATTAGCCTAGGGCCAGTTTTAAATTCTGCAAGAGTAGAATCAATTCAAGTTGATGAAAAAAATCCAGGGACAATGTATGTAGCATTTGGATCTGGTAATTTATGGAAAACTGTAAATAATGGAATAACGTGGAAGCCAATATTTGAAAATCAACCATCACTTGGAATTGGAGATATAGCTCTAGCTCCATCAAATTCCAATATTATATATGTTGGAACTGGGGAAAGTTTAAAAAAAGCAAGAAACTTTACAATGCCAGGAACTGGGATGTATAGGTCTACTAATGGAGGTGACACATGGGAACATATTGGGTTAGAGGATTCTTGGCATATAGGAGAAATAAGTGTTCATCCTACAAATCCAGATATAGTATTAGTAAGTGTATTAGGCCATTTTTGGTCAAAAAATGTAAATAGAGGTATTTACAAAACTGAAGATGGTGGAAAATCATGGAAACATGTCCTATATATTGATGAGAATACTGGATCCAATGATATCGTTATTTCTAACTCTAATCCAGAAGTAATATATGCTTCTATGTGGGAAAATAATCCAGGAATAAGTGGATTGAATAGTGGAATCTATAAAAGTTCAGATGGCGGTGATAATTGGGAAAAATTAATTAATGGATTACCCTATGGTAAAAAAATGGGTAGAATAGGATTAGCAGTTTCATATTCAAATCCAAATAAAGTATACGCTTTAATAGATAATTTGTCAAAAAATAGAAGTGAAGCTGCAGAAGTATATAAAACTATAGATGGAGGAAAATTATGGAAAAGAACACACGAAGATGAATTAATGATATTTCCTGGAATTGGTTGGTATTTTGCTGATATTTATGTTAATCCGAAAGATGATGAGGAAATTTATTCTTTAGGAGTAAGAATAGCAAAAAGCATGGATGGTGGTAAAACTTTTAACAATCTTTATGGAACTGTTAAAAGAATTAATCCAAGTGATGCAAAGTTTCTTCATCTTGACCATTGTGAATTATGGATTAATCCAAAAAATCCAAAACATATTGCTTTAGGCAATGATGGAGGACTATTTGTAAGTTATGATAAAGGAGAAAGTTGGATGCACTATAACAACATACCTGCCGGTGAATTTTATGATATAACAATTAGTAATGAAGAACCATATCTTATTTATGGTGGAACACAAGACGATGCAACAGTTTATGGTCCAGCAAAAGAATGGAATAATAAATATTCAGATAAATGGAAATATCTTTGGATTGATGCTTGGGATGGAGGAGATGGATGTGTTACTGAAGTAGACCCAATAGATCCTAGCATTGTTTACTTCAGCATGCAAAATGGCGCAATTAGAAGAAAAAATATGAAAACCGGAAAGTCAGTTTCTATAAAACCTAAACTATCAAAAGAAAATATAAATGTATTAAATTATAATTTCATCACACCTTATTTTATCTCTCCTCATGATAATAAAACCTTATATCATGGCGGAAATTTCGTAATGAAAACAATTGATCAAGGAAATTCGTGGAGTTCAATTAGCCCAGACCTTACCAAATCAAAAATTTTAGAAAAAAATTCATTTTCTGCTGGAGCTATAGCTGAGTCATCACTACAAAAAGGATTATTATATTATGGTTCGGATAAAGGTAGTTTTTGGGTTAGCAAAGACGATGGTAAAAATTGGAGTGAAAATTCAAAAAATATTAAAGACAACTATATTAGAAGTATTTATCCTTCAAAATTTTCTAAATCAAGAGTTTATATGGCTATGAGCGGGATAAATTACGATGATTTAGGAAATTATATCTACATGTCAGAAAATTATGGAAAAGATTGGAAAAGTATAAAATCAAACCTTCCAAATGAACCTGCTAATATTATTATAGAAGATTTAAAATTCGAAAACATATTATATGCTGGGCTATACAGAGGAGTTTATATTTCTTTTGATAAAGGAAATTCTTGGTCAATACTTGGAAAAAATCTTCCTACAGTAAGTATTTCAGATTTAATAATTGATGAAAAATCTGGGGATCTAATTGCTGCTACTCATGGAAGAGGAATTTACAAACTAAATCTAAATCCGATTCATTATTCTATAAAAAAAGGAATATCAGTAGAAAAAAATATTTTATTTCCTATAAGTGATATAACTAGACCTTTAATAAATGATACTCATAAAGAGCCAATTTCAAGTACAGCAGAAAAGTTATCTATTTCATTTTTTATTAACAAAAATGAAAAAGTTTTAACTGAGGTTTATAATGATAAAAATGATTTGATTTGGAGATATAAATTTGATGCAAAAAAAGGATTCAATGAGTTTAGATGGGATATTATATATGAAAAAAACAAAAGTGATTTACCTTACTTTATTCATTACAACAAATACCTTCCAGCAGGAAAGTATAAATTAAATCTTAAATTAACCAATGAAAATTTTGAAGAATCATTTAACGTATATGAATTCGATAATTAAGACTATAATTTTTATATTTTTTTTAATATTCATTTCGATGGACATTTTTGCTAATGAAAAAGATCTTTTAAATAAAGGAGATTCATTGTTTAAATTCAAAAAATATGTTGACGCTAAAAAAGTATATGAAAATTTATTTTATGAAAAAAATTATTTTTCAGATGCTATGTTATTAAAATTATCATTCATAGAAGAAGGTATAGGAAATTATGATAAAGCATTAATTTATTTATCAAAACATTATAATCAAACACATAATAAAGAAACTTCAACTAAAATAAAATCTATTGCAAAAAAAAATAACCTTATTGGATTTGAACAAAATGACCTATCATTAATTCTTAATTTTTATAATAAAAATATTTATTTGACTCATACACTTTTAGTTGTATTTCTAATAATATATCTGATTATTGGAAAAATACGATCTGTAAGTAGTCTTACAAGATTTATTATGATTTCAGCACTTATTTTGATTGTAATGAATACAAATCTTATGAAAAAAGAGGGGATAATATCTAAAGAAAATACATATATTATGAATGGACCATCATCTGGATCAGATGTTTATTCAATAATTAATAAGGGAAATAAATTAAAGATATCTAATGATAACTCTATATGGTATGAGGTAATTTTTGAAAATAAAAAAAAATATATTAGAAAAAAAAATATTTCTTTAATTAATTAATCTCTTTTTAATAATGATTCTTTCTCATTAAGAATCTCTTTATATGCCAATCTATCAGATAATTTTGGAAACCAATTTTTAATTAAATGAGCTAATTTTCCCTTAAAAGTAAAAATCATATTTCTCTTTTTCTTTGAGTAACCAATAAAAATTTTTTTTGCCAAAAATTCAGGATCCATCATTTTTTTACTATCTCTTGATGAAGGACCTTCCTTTCGACCATTACTTTTTAATGTATTTAATCTAAAATTACTTTTTACATATCCAGGAGAAATAACCATTACATTTATTTGTTTATTTAATAGTTCTAACCTTAGAGAATCATAAAATCCCTGCATGGCATGTTTAGATGCTACATATGCTGATCGAGTAGGTGTCGCTATGAAACCATTTAGAGAGGAAATAGCGATAATAGTGCCTTTTGTTTTTTCTAAATATGGCAAGGAAAATTTAGTGCCATATATTGCACCAAAGAAATTGATATTAAAAAGCTTTTTAAAAATTTTGAGATCAACATTTTCAAATAAAGATCTTATTGAAATACCAGCGTTACAAATTAAAACATCAATTCTTCCAAAAGATTTTATAGCAAAATCAACCATTTTTTTATTATCATTTTCTTTTGAAACATCATGGATAAGACTCTTATATTCAATATTATATTTATTTAGATTATTTGATACAATCTTAATTCTATCCTCACTGGTTCCTGTAATTAATAATCTAAAACCCTCTTTACCAAACCTATAAGCAAGTGCTTCACCTATGCCTGAAGAAGCTCCAGTTATAATTGCAACTTTTTTTTCCATAATTCTTTCAAATATAAATTATTAACTGATAATATATATTATTTAGTATTTTTGTAGTCAAAATTAACCTAAAAATGGATAAGTCAGAAATTTACAATCACCTGGGAGAGGATCGTGAAGATTATTTCAATGCAGGTGCTCCTCCAATAATTGCAACTAGCAATTTTTTATTTAATTCTGTTGAAGAGATTCGAAATGCACTTAGTTACAAAAATGGAATACCGTTTTATACAAGAGGTGTAAATCCAACAACTAAAATACTAGAAAAAAAAATAGCTGCTCTAGAAAAAACTGAAAGTGCCCTAGCATTTTCTAGTGGAATGAGTGCAATAAGTGCCGCTATATTTTCTCAATTGAAATCGGGTGAAAATATTATTTCTATTAATAAACCCTACATTGGAACAAATAAACTTATGAAAGAAATTTTACCTAATTTCAATATTTCAACAACATTTGTTAAGGGAAATAATATTAAAGACTTTGAAGATGCAATTAAAAAAAATACAAAACTTATTTATTTAGAAAGCCCAAATTCATGGACTTTTGAAATGCAAGATCTTGAAGAGATAGCAGATTTTGCAAAAAAAAATAAATTGGTCACAATAATTGATAATAGCTATGCTTCACCAATAAATTGTAATCCACATGTTTGGGGGATTGATATTGTAGTTCACTCAGCAACAAAATATATTAGTGGACATGGTGATATTATGGGAGGTATAGTTTGTAGTTCAAAAAAAATAATTGATCAAATTTTTGGTCATCAATACAAGGTTAATGGAGGAATAATGTCACCATTTAACTCTTGGCTTTTTATAAGAGGGCTTAGAACTTTAGAAATGAGGATGAAATTTATAGCTGAAAATACTCCAAAAGTTGTTAGATATCTTGAAAAACATCCAAAAATAAATAAAGTAATTTATCCACATGGAAAAGACTTTAAACAAAAAGATCTGGTTAATAAATATTTAAAAAAACCTTGTGGTCAATTCTCTATACAACTTAAAACTTCAGATAAAAATGAAATTGAAAGGTTTTGTAATAAACTAAAATATTTTAAAATGGCATGTTCATGGGGTGGTCATGAGTCTTTAATATTTCCTGAAATCGCAAATTTTGGAAATGAATATTTTGATGAATTGGAAGCATTACCACTTAATTTTGTAAGATTCTATGTAGGATTGGAAGATTCTAAATTTTTAATAAAAGATATAGAAAAAGCTCTTAGTTAGGTTTTTCAACTATTTTACCATCTTTTAATACTATATCTATTCTTTGAAGTATTGAAATATTTCTTAAAATATCACCTTTAACTGCAATTATGTCTGCTTTTTTTCCAGGAGTTATTGTGCCAACTTTTTCAGATACACCCATCCAAAGAGAGGGCCAATACGTTGCTGCTCTAATTGCATACATTGGATCAATGCCAAATTCATTTACCCAAATTTCAAGTTCATTCCAAGTAGATTGACTGTGAAAAGTTAATGGCACGCCGCTATCAGTACCTATCATTAAAACTACTCCTGCATCTATTAACTGATTGATTTTTCTTTTTAAAGTAGGTTTTCTAGATGGAGTCAATTGATAATACGGAAGTCTATCTGGATGTTTAAAAGAGTTTCTAATATCTTGAATTATGGAATCAGGTAATCCTAAATGCCAAGAATCATTATCTAAAATTTCCATATTATCTCTAATGTATTCATAATTATATAATGGTGATACCGTTGGAGTCCAAAAAAGAGGACCTAAATTCATTTGAGCAGTTCTTTCTTTAATCATGCTCATCACATCTTCAGGATAACCTGGTGCACTAGATAATCCTGTATGCTCAAAACAATCAACACCAACTTTTAAGCCTCTTCTTATTTCTTCAGGCCTATGTCCATGTGCAACAACTTTTAATCCATGTTTATGTGATTCTTTAACAACAGCATATAACTCATCCATTGTCATCTGATCTTGATCAATTAATTTAATAAAATCAACACCAGCATTAACAAGTTTTTTAACCTTCCTTTTTGCATCTTCAATACCATTTATACCCCATCTATATAATTCAGTGTTTGGATAAGGTTTATGTTGAAGAAAAGGGCCAGAAACATATAAATTTGGTCCAGGAATAATGTTTTTATTAATTTTTTCTCTAACAGATATTATGTCATTTAATGGTGCGCCACAATCCCTTGCACTAGTTACTCCAGCTAATAAAAGTTGATGAGCAGAAGAAGGCATAATTACATCTTCAAAAATTACAGGATATACATCATGCCAATGCGAATAATCAGTATGACCATTTATATCTAAATGGACATGCATATCCCATAAACCTGGTAAAACCGACATTCCTTCTGTTGAAATTATCTCGGCTTCTTGAGGAATTTCAATATTACCTATTGAACCAACTTCTTTTATGACATCGTCCTGAATAATAATAACACTATTTTTTATTGTATGAGATCCATATCCATCTATTAAGGTACCACCCATCAATACTTTAATATTATCATTTGAAAATGATAAATAACTAATATGAATAAAAAAAAGTAAAACTAATACCCGCATATAAATAGTTTAATATATTAAAGATACATTTCCTTTATAATTATGCCTACTATTAGTTTTACTATATTTTATATAATAATAATAGGTTCCAGATTCTAAACCACTACCATTCCATTCAAAATTTCTATCATAAGATCTAAATACTTCTAATCCATTTCTATCATAAAATGCTATATAATCAAATTTATCATCACATTGATCTTTAGGTAAATTTTGTTGTTCGTTAGATAATCCTGATAACTTATAAGTATCATTTTTTCCATCACCATTTGGGCTAAAAGCATTGGGAGGAGAAAAGTTATATTCGATAGAATCAGGAATAGATACTAAAAATTTGATTGTTTTAAGTTTCTTTTCTGGAATAGGGCAACTGTTATCTGTAGCCATGAAAGTTAAATTATAACTTTTTTCAGAAAAATTATCATCCAAAAATTCACATGTAGGTGTCCATGATAATGTACTAGAAGTTGAGCCAATGCCTGAGCTAGATAAAAAAGAAAAATTTCCTTTTGGACTAGTTGAAATTAAGTCCAAAAATACCAATTGATTGTCCGGTTCAATTGCATTAATATCAATTTTAAATTCATTATTAACAATTAATTTATAAGTATCTAAATTAGTTATTTCAGGTGCTTTATTTTCTGGTAAGTCTATATTTAATGTCAATTGAATAGTGTCTGAGTTTACCTCTTGACATTGATCAATATCTTCAGTAATAAAATTAATTTTATATGTGTTTGTTCCATCATATCTAAAATTAATACATTCCATATCCCAATTAAAAGATCCTTCAACATGTCCTCTTTCAAAATTATTTGCTGAAAAGGCAGCCCCTCTATTTTGGTAATCAAAATCAACACCTTGAGCAGAAATAACAAGGGTATCATTATCTACATCATCTGAAAACAATTGCATAGAAAAAACACCAGAAAGATCAACATTTCTTACGATTTCTGAGTAATTAGGCCTATCAGGTAAAGGATTTGTAATACTTAAATCTGATGTAAGATCTGGATTTGTATTTTCCGGTAATTCCACCTCAAATTCATAAAAAATAGTGTCAGTATTTAATAAATTACATGTATCTAAATCATCTAAAACAAGTCCAAATAAAAACTTATTTTTTTCATTATAATTATATTTTTTACAATTTGCATCAAAAGTTAATGTACTTTCTAAACTACCTGGTATATTAAAATTATTGGTAATAAATATACCGTTTTCTTCAGGAATGTATCCATCATATAAATACTTTAGGACCAAACTATCATTATCTGGATCTATTCCTTGAATTATTTCTGAATAATTTGAATTCCATAAAATTTTAACTTTTGTAGTATCCTTTTTATTAACAAAATAGGGGTTTTGATTTTCTGGTGATTTTATTTCAATAATTAATCTTACCGTATCTTTTTGAGGTAGTGGACATGCATCATCAGAAGCAATTAAATCAATAAGATAAGGTTCATTATTCTCAACATATGGACAATCAGAAACGCAAACTTCTACTTTTAAAGTATCTCCAGCTTCATTTATTTGTCCTTCTGTAAAACTAAAAATATCATCCGCTAATTTAAAATTGACTCCTTGTGCTTCAAGTTTTATATTAGTTCCTTCATTTTGGTCAGTAACATAAAAGTCAAAACATTTTGATTCAGAAACAGTAAATCTTATTGTATCTACTTCATTATAAAAATCTGATTCACTAGGTAGTTTTACTACTGCATCTGGAGGAATAGGAGGATCGCATCCATCTACAACTAACATTTGAAAATCTCTTCTTCCCTCTCCCAATTTTGTTCCATTTCTAAATTCTTCATATTTTATTGAAAAAACGAACAATCCAAGTGAAGAAGGTTTTACTGTAATAAAACCATCATTTGAAATATTAAGTTTTGGATTACCAGGTATCATATTATCAACTGAATAGTCTGGTCCAAACTCAACCAATTGATATGGAGGAGGATAATTTCCTGGTAAAGCTACAAGTCCTGGTAGTTGATTAGGTTGGTTATCATCTAATGGATGAGAAAGTGAATAAACAATTGAATCTCCATCATCATCACTTCCAGCAAAATCAGTATAAAATAATTGATTTACACAAGCATAATCACTCAATGGAGGAAAAAGTCTAGGAGAAGAATTAATAAAATGTTTACCATCTTTTCTTATAGGTGGAAAATGTAATGAATAAACCATACCTGTATATCTTGGATTAACTAAATTTTTAGTATTCTTATTTCTACAACATCTTGCCCATGATATATCATAACCTTCAGGATCATCAAATTTATTAGGATTTAAATATATTTCGTGTGAGTAAACTACACGAATAGTACAAATAAAACCAACTGCGCATGCTGGATTAGTATATGGAACAAATGTCTGAGATGTAATAAACATTGTTCTATTTTCTACAAGTGATCCATCTGATCTTTTAAAGATTGAATACGTGACACTATTATCAGGCCCTGGATTTGGCAGCGGAACCTCCCCATCTTGATAACAATCAAAATATTGAATTAAAGAGATTCGATATTTATAATCACCTAATGAATCACCAATAAATTTCATTTCAATTTCACCCCCAACAATATGATTTGCAATAATATT
Source organism: uncultured Marinoscillum sp. (assembly GCA_902529805.1). Lineage (GTDB taxonomy): Bacteria > Bacteroidota > Bacteroidia > Cytophagales > MED-G16. Next base: position 21,699 of record CABZXU010000007.1, on the reverse strand, counting down.
TTGGGTACAAAATAAAAATAGAAAAAAAAGTAAAATAAGATTCCTCATTAACTAATTTTGATTATATATTAAATATATCTAAGAATATCTTTTTATGACAGAAAATAAAGATGAAATAAACTCTGAATTAATTAATCTAATAACTGAAGATTTTAATAGAGTATATAAAAATTTATATTTTGCTTCAAATCAAATTATTAAGAAAGGTTTTTCTAAATATCCAATCTTCATTATGACAAAAGAAAATACAGATATAGGATCTCTACTAATAGATTTTCATGAAATAAATAATAATCAATGGAAATATTATGCAAGTTATTTTGAAAACTTACATAAAAATAAATTGATAATAGATAAAGAAACATTTATAAAAAACTTTAAGGATCCAAATATTTTTTGTTCTTTGTTGTTATCTATTGAGAAAAATGCAAAATTTGTTTTTGTTCCTTATAAATTTGAATAAATAAATAAAATGAATAGTAAAATAGATTTTAATTTGAATGATTATGACTTTCTTATAAGTAAGAGCCTTGAAATTATTTTGGGTTTAGTCTTTTTAATTTTTGGTATATGGATCATTAAAAAATTCATAGTTGGTCTTGAAAAATTACTCAAGAAAAAAAATATTGATCCTTCTTTAGTATCATTCTTAAAATCATTATTGTCAATTTCTCTTCAAGTAGCTTTAATTATATCCGTTTTATCTATGATTGGAGTAGAAATGACTTCATTTCTTGCTATTCTCGGTGCGGCAGGTTTAGCAGTTGGTTTAGCATTAAAAGATACACTTCAAAATTTTGCTGCAGGAGTAATGATTTTATTTTTTAAACCTTATAAGGTTGGAGATTGGATTGAGTTTGAAGGAATATCTGGAACTGTTAAAGAAATTCAAATCTTTAATACCATGCTTACAACAATAGAAAATAAAAGGGTAATAGTTCCAAATGGATTACTTCAGTCTTCAACATTAATAAATTTTTCTGCTGAAGATAAAAGAAGAATTGAATGGATATTTTGTATTGCATATGGTGATGACTATGATCTAGCAAAAACTCTAATTTCAGAATGGATTGAAAAAGATTCTAGAATTCTTAGTGATGAAAAATCAGATATAGTACTATCTGAACTAGCAGATAGTTCAGTAAATATTAGAGTTAGAGTATGGGTTAAGAAAAAAGATTTTCAACCTGTAAAATTTGACTTTAATGAAAAAGTTTACAAAGAATTTCCTAAAAAAGGATTAAATATACCTTACCCACAACTGGATGTAAACCTAAATAAATAATTATTTTATGAGATATATATTAATCATAATTTTTTTCTGCTTCTATAATTGTAAAAGTCAAGATAAAAAAAATGATAACGATCTTTGGAAAGAAAAACTTTCAGATATGCAATATTACGTATTAAGAGAAAAAGGTACAGAAAGAGCATTTACTGGAAAATATTGGAATAATAAAAAAGAGGGAACATATAAGTGTGCTGGCTGTGACCAAGAATTATTTATTTCAAATACAAAATTTAATTCAGGTACTGGATGGCCGTGTTTTTATGATGTATCCGATGATAATTATGTAAGTTTTCAACAAGATAACAGTTATGGAATGAAAAGAATTGAAGTTATTTGTTCAAATTGCAAAGGACATTTGGGTCATCTTTTTAATGATGGTCCAAATCCAACTGGATTAAGATATTGTATAAATTCTGCTGCTTTAGAGTTCTATCCTAAATCAAAAAAATGAAAAATATCATTTTGATTGGTTTAGGGGGATTTATTGGAACTATTTTTAGATATGGAATTGGAAAAATATTTGAAAAAAATATATTTTTTTTTCCATTTGGCACTTTTCTTGTTAATATAATTGGTTGTTTTTTATTGGGATTATTGATTACATCATTAGCTAAAGAAAATAATTTATTATTAAATAAATTATATCTTTTTGTTGGTGTTGGATTTTGTGGAGGCTTAACAACATTTTCTGCTTTTTCAATGGAAAGTCTTAACTTAATAAATGATGGTAAATTATTTTTAATGTTTTTATATATAATTTCTAGCATTGGTTTTGGATTATTATTTTGTTATTTTGGAATAATATTTATCAAATCATTATGAACAAATTAGAATTAAACAATGTTTTTTTAGAATTAAAAAAAAATCAAAATAGAATAGCCAATACTTCCTATAAAGAAAGAATTATAAAATTAAAAAAATTAAATAAAATTTTAATTGAATACAAAAAACAAATTCATAAAGCTTTGTATGAAGACTTTAAAAAGCACCCTTCTGAAGTTGATTTAACTGAAATCTACCCTGTTACATCTGAAATTAAACATAATATTAAAAATCTTAAAAATTGGCTTAAAGATAAAAAAGTAAAAACACCAGCAGCACTTCTTGGATCAAATTCATATATAAAGAATGAAGCAAAAGGAGTTGTCCTTATAATTACTCCTTGGAATTTTCCAGTTAACCTTTCACTTATCCCTTTAATTAGTGCTGTTTCTGCTGGAAATTCTATTGTTTTAAAACCATCTGAAATAACTGAAAATACATCAAAAGTTATAAAGTTAATTGTTGAAAAAACATTTAAAAGTAATGAAGTACAAGTAATCCTTGGAGGGCCAGATGTTGCAAAAAATTTACTTAAGATTCCATTTAATCATATTTATTTTACAGGTTCGCCAGTAATAGGGAAAGTTGTAATGGAAGCAGCAGCAAAAAACTTAGCATCAGTTACGTTAGAGTTGGGTGGAAAATCACCTACAATTATAGATAATAGTTGTTCAATTGAAAATGCAGCAAAAAGAATAGCTTGGTCTAAATTTATTAATAATGGCCAGATATGTATTGCACCTGACTATGTTTTAGTCCATAAGTCAATTAAAGAAAAATTTAAGAAAATTATTATCTCAAAGATTAAGGAATACTATAACGAAGACGTATCAAAATCATCATCATACTGTAGAATTGTTAATAAAAAGCACTTCAATCGAGTAAAACTTTTATTAGATGATTCAATAAAGAATGGTGATAAGGTAATTTATGGAGGAAATTGTATTGAAAAAGAAAATTTTATTGAACCTACTATAATTGAAAAAGTTTCAGAAAAATCAATCGTAAATCATGAAGAAATTTTTGGTCCACTTCTACCTTTATTTGAATATGAATCTATAGATGAAGCTATAAATTTTATTAATAATAAAGAAAAACCATTAGCACTATATATATACAGTAGAAATAAAAATAATATAAACAAGATTATAAATAATACATCCTCTGGAGGAGTTTGTATTAATCATAGCGCAATGCATTATTCAAACAGTAATTTACCCTTTGGAGGAATAAACAATAGTGGAGTAGGAAAATCTAAAGGAATATATGGATTTGAAGAGTTTTCAAACAAAAAAAGTGTTTTAAAACAAAATTTACCTAGTGCTACAGATTTAATGATGCCACCATATAATGACTTAAAACAAAAGTTAATTGATTTTTCAATTAAATGGTTTTAATAATTTTGTTTTAATTTTCTTTCAATATCTTTCTTTTTTATACTTTCCCTTTTATCAACTAATTTTTTTCCCTTTGCTAATGATATTTCAATTTTAGCTAACCCTTTATTATTTACAAATAGTTTCTTTGGAACAATTGACATATTTTTTTCTTCAAGGTTTTTTTTTAGTTTAATAATTTCATTTTTATTTAATAATAATTTTTTATCTCTCATTGGATCATGATTATTAGTATTTCCATATGAATATTCAGAGATGTATAATCCCTTTATATAAATTTCATTTTTTTTAAAAAAACAGAAACCATTATTAAATGATGCATTAGATTCCTTTATAGATTTAATTTCAGTTCCTTTTAAGCAAATTCCAGCAATAAATGATTCTATCAATTCATAATTAAATGAAGCTTTTCTATTAATGATTTTTATTTTATTTTTCTCTTTCATTAAAAATTTAATCTAGGATTAGGACATACATTAATATCATCAAATCTTTTTTCCTTAATATAGTAATGAGCACCAATAGCTATCATGGCCGCATTGTCTGTACAATATTCAATTTTTGGGATGAAAGTTGTCCAATTATAAATTTTTTTAACTTTTTCTATTTCTATTCTCAATAATGAATTTGCTGAAACTCCACCAGCAATAGCAATATTTGAAATTTTATATTTATTAGCTGCTTTAATGAGTTTTTCGATTAAAATTTCAACTAATGAATATTGAATGCTTGCTGAGATATCATTTAAATTTTTCTCTATAAACTCAGGATCTTTTTCCATTTGTGATTTTACAAAATATAATATTGAAGTTTTAATACCACTAAAAGAAAAATTTAAGTCTGAAACTTTAGGTTTTGAAAATTTGAATTTTAGAGGATTTCCTTTTTGAGAAAGCTTATCAATTATAGGACCTCCAGGATACTCAATTCCTAATATTTTTGCTGATTTATCAAAAGCTTCTCCTACTGCATCATCAAGTGTTTCTCCAATTATTTTCATATTAAGAAAATCTTTAACTAAGACTAATTGTGTATGCCCTCCGCTAACTGTTAAACAAATAAAAGGAAAATCAGGAATAGGATTATCAATAAAATTTGATAAAACATGAGCTTTCATATGATCAACTCCAATTAGTGGGAGATTTAATGCAAAGGAAAGAGATTTAGCAAAAGAACATCCAACCAGTAAAGATCCCAATAAACCCGGACCTATTGTAAAAGAAATAGCATTGAGATCATTTTTTTTAACTTTTGCTGACTTTAATGCTTCTTCAACAACTAAAATTATGTTTTTTTGATGTTCTCTTGATGAAATTTCAGGAACTACTCCACCGTAATTGGAATGAACACCTTGAGATTTTATAATATTGCTTTTAATGATACCATTTATTGCAATTGCAGCAGATGTATCATCACATGAAGTTTCAATTGCTAAAATAACTTCTTTCATTTCAAAATATAATTTGTTACAAAAATATACATACTTTTGTCAAAGTAAGTTGTCTTATCGCTTCATAAATAATTATGAAGAGGAAAGTCCGGACAGTATAGAGCATTATACTTCCTAACTGGAAGGTCTCTTATTTGAGAACAGAAAGTGCAACAGAAAATAAACCGCCTATTTTAGGTAAGGGTGAAAAGGTAAGGTAAAAGCTTACCAGTTTAATAGTGATATTAAATGTTTTGTAAACCTTATAAACTGAAAGGTCAAGTAGTTCAAATGTGATTTTCACTAATAGCTGCTCGCTATTTTTTGAACGGGTAGACTGATAGAACTTAATAGCAATATTAAGTCTAGATAAATGATAAGAATTTAATTTAAAAAAAAATTAAATACAGAATCCGGCTTATAAACTTACTTTTTGTTTTTTTATAGATTTAATCTCAGAAGATTCTATTAATGAATTATCAATTGATGAATAGGTAGGACATAACTTCTGTTGACAAGAAATTATTAATGTAAAAAGGAAAATATAAATGATTCTAATCATTTTAAAATTCAATTTTCTTACGCAAAGATATTAAACTTTATTAATAATTATAACTTTATCATTAATTATAGCTTTATAATGAATAAAACATACAATTCTTTAAAACAAGAAAATAGCCTATACTTAAGAAGTCATTCAAAAAATCCTGTTAATTGGTTTTCTTGGAATGAAGAAATTCTTAATAAAGCAAAAAAAGAAAAAATACCAATTATTTTAAGTATTGGGTACTCTTCATGTCACTGGTGCCATGTTATGGAAAAAGAATCATTTATGGATAAAGAAATAGCTGAAATAATGAATTATCACTTTATTAATATAAAAGTAGATAGAGAAGAAAGGCCTGATATAGATAAAATCTATATGGAATCTATTCAAACCATGGGAATAAATGGAGGTTGGCCATTAAATATTTTTTTAACACCGAATCAAAAGCCTTTTTATGGTGGAACATATTTTGATAAAAAAAATTGGAAAAATCTTTTAATTAGTGTGTCAAATGCCTATAAAAATAATAAAAAAGAAATTGAAAAATCAGCAACAAACTTTACAAAATCTTTAAAAAAAAGTGAAATTGATAAATATAATCTTACAAAAACTAATGAAAAAATAAATAAAAACTACTTTGATAATATTATTGAGAATTTAAAATCAAAATTTGATAAAGTTAATGGAGGTTTAATTGGATCACCTAAATTTCCAATGCCATCAATCTGGGAGTTTTTAATAAATTTTTTATATTTTTTTAATGATAAAAAAATTAAAAATCATTTGTCATTAACATTAAATAAAATTTCTAAAGGTGGGATTTATGATCAAATAGAAGGAGGTTTTTGTAGATATTCAGTTGATGAAAAATGGAAAATTCCTCATTTTGAAAAAATGTTATATGATAATGGTCAGCTATTAAATTTATATTCAAATTTTTATAAAATAACGAACGATAATTACTATAAAAGGATTCTTTATGAAACAACAGAATGGTTAAAAAATAATATGATAGATCCAAATGGTGGTTTTTATTCCTCAATTGATGCAGATTCAGAAGGAGAAGAGGGTAAATATTATAAATGGAAATATGATGAGTTTTTTAAAGAAGTAGGAAAAGATTACAAAATGTTTGGTGATTATTATGGAGTAAATACAAATGAAGATGAATCTACATTAAACAGAAAATATGATGATTCAAGTTTTGTAAAAAAATGGAAAATAAATAAAAAAGAATTTTTTAAAAAATTAGATAAACTAAAATTTAAATTAATTAAAAAAAGAAATAAAAAAGAAAAACCAGTAATTGATAAAAAAATAATATCATCTTGGAATGGATTAACACTTATTGGATTGTTAAATACATATGAAGCAACAAACGATGATAAATTTCTTAAAATTGCAAAAAATAATATTTCATTTATTAGAAAATCATTGATAAAAAACAATAAGCTTCTTCATTCCTATGATACTCATATTGAAGGTTTTTTTGATGATTATTCAATAATCATTAAAAGTTTTATAAAATATCATGAGGTTACTCAAGAAATTGAATATATTAAAATAGCAAAAAAATTAATGGATATTTCAATACAAAAATTTTATTCTAAAAAAGAAAAATTTTTTTATTACTCATCAAAAAATTCAAATAAATTAATTGCAAAAAAAATAGAGATATTTGATAACGTAATACCTTCATCAAACTCTATCATGGCAGAAAATTTAATCAAAATATCAAAAATATTTGATGAAAGTGAATATTTTAAAATTAGTGAAAATATGCTGCTAAATGTTATTAAGATTTGTAAACAAGAACATTCATTTTTATCAAATTGGTTAAATGTACTATTAAATTATAGAATAGGGTATAATGAAATTATTTTAACTGGTAAAAACACAAAAGATTCAATTAGAAAAATTAATTTAAAATATTCAAACAATAAGGTAATATTAGCTTCTGAAAAAAAAAATAATATGAAACTTCTGAGAGGTAAGTTATTTACAAAAAAAATTAATATGTATCTCTGTAAAAACAAAGTTTGTCAATTACCCGTAAATAGTATGTCTGAGTTAAATAAATTGATTGAAAAAAATAATATATTAAACTAGCTCCATTTATTATGAAAAGATTTTTATTTGTTTTTATATATCTTTTTTTTTCAAATTGCTTACCAAAAGAAGAGTTTTCAAATGTTCCATCAATATCATTTGAAAAACTAGAATATGTTAAAAGTAGTAATAATATAAATCAAGACTCGATAAATTTAACAATTTCATTTACTGATGGAGATGGAGATCTAGGTTTGTCTAACGATGACATTAATTTTCCTTATAATCCATATGATGCAATTATTGATGAAAATTTAAATTGGGTTACATTAGGATCTACCAATGTTACTCCCCCACTCTACTTGTATAAACCAAATGGTTCATATTCACTATTTAGTAATGAGGATTCGAGACCTTCATTTAGTTGTCAAGATTATATTATTGATACAGTCTTTCAAACAACTGAACTTGATACATTTTATATTCAAAAAAATGAAAATAATAAAAATATTTTTATTGAATATTATATTAAAAATGGGGAAAATTATGAGTTTATTGACTGGAAAAAAATATTTGATAAAGAGTACTCTTGTGGACTTGATTTTGATTCAAGATTTCCACCACTTAATATTAGTTCTAATTCTCAATCAATAACTGGAAACTTAACATATTCCATGGTTTCTTATGGATTCAAAAGTATTCTAGAAAACGAAATATTCAAATTAAAAATTAAAATTAAAGATCGAAGTTTAAACAATAGCAATATAATTGAAACTCAAGATTTTACGCTAACATCTATTTTAAAAGAAAATTGATCAAACTAAATTAGGATAAGATCTAGGATCTATTTCGTTGAATAAATTGTATATTTTTTCAAAAATTTCTTCAGAATTTGGCTTAGAAAAATAATCACCATCACTACTATAAGAGGGTCTATGTTCCTTAGCTGATATCGTTATAGGTTTAGAGTCTAAATATTTATATGCATTTTGTTCTTCTAAAACTTTTTGCATCATATAAGCAGTGCATCCTCCAGGAACATCTTCATCCAAAAATACAACTCTATTTGTTTTTTTTATCGATACCAAAATACTATGATTAATATCAAAAGGTAGAAGTGTTTGTACATCAATTATTTCACAAGAAATTCCAATTTTTTCTAACATAGTAGATGCTTCTTCAGCAATTTTAATAATAGAACCATATGTTACAATAGTAATATCACTTCCTTCTGTTATAATTTCAGGCATCCCTAAAGAAACTCTTACTTTAGAAATATTATTAGGCATTTTTTCTTTCTTTCTATATGCATTGAGAGGTTCAACTATTATAGAAGGTTCATCAGATAATAGCATTGTATTATACATTCCAGTTGCTTGAACAAAGTTTCTAGGAGTAAGAATATGAATTCCCCTTAAACTATTAACAAGAACACTCATAGGTGATCCTGAATGCCAAATACCTTCCAATCTATGCCCTCTTGTCCTAATAATTAATGGTGCTTTTTGACCACCCTTAGTTCTATAATGAAGAGTAGCTAAATCATCTGAAAGTGTTTGAATTGCCCAATATATATAATCAAGATACTGAACCTCAACAATAGGTCTTAATCCTCTAAGTGCTGCTCCAATACCTTGACCAATTATTGATGCTTCTCTAACGCCGGTATCAGTAATTCTTAATTTACCAAACTTTTTTTGAATACCAGCAAATCCTTGATTAACACCTCCAATTAAACCAACATCTTCGCCAACTGCAAAAACCAGCTTATTATTAGTAAAAATTGAATGAAAACAAGAATTTATAATTTCTCTACCATCTACAACTTTTGAGTTTTCATCATAAGATGGTTTTACTTCTGTAATTTTAAGTGCCGAAAACTTTGATTCACTATACAAATGAGAACTATATTGAAAAGTATATTTTTCAGATTTCTCATTTATCAAATCAATAAGAAACTTTCTAGCGATATTTTCTTCACCTCTTGTTATTATTAAAACTTTTTTTAAACACTTATATATATCACTTTTTAAAGGAAAAAGTACCGAATTTAATTCATTTCTAAATTTAATTATTTCAATCTTATTTTTAGGACTATTTTGAGCAACTCTGGTTAATACAGAAATTGCCTCTTGAAGATCTTCGTTTATCTCATTTCTATATTCTTTCCAAGCCTTATCTCTACTTTTTTTAGAATCAAGAGTTGCTTTATTTTCAATCTTATCCAATTCATTTTCTTCAGTAATTTTGTTTTCTAAAATCCATTTTCTCATCAATTTTATACAATCATTATCTCTTTCCCAATTTAACCTTTCTTTACTTTTATATCTTTCATGGGAACCTGATGTTGTATGACCTTGAGGTTGGGTCAATTCCTTTACATGAATTATACATGGAATATGATATTTTCTAGCAAATTCTTCTGCTTTAATATACGCTTCCAGTAAACCCAAATAATCCCAACCATATACTTCAAATAATTCAAAACCATTTTCTTTATTATTTTTTCTTTGAAAGCCACTTAAAACTTTTGATAAATCATTTCGAGTTGTATGATATTCTGCGGGCACTGATATTCCGTAATCATCATCCCAAATCGATAAAATCATTGGTATTTGTAATACACCTGCAGCATTAATTGTTTCCCAAAAGTGTCCTTCAGATGTAGCTGCATTTCCAATTGTTCCAAATGCTATTTCATTACCGTTTATTGAAAAATCATGGTAATTTTTTAATTCTTTATTTTTTCTATAAAGTTTAGATGCATATGCCAAGCCAATAAGACGTGGCATTTGTCCTGCAACACATGAAACATCACTAGATGAATTTTTCATATCAGTCAATGTTTTCCATTCCCCCTTATTATTTAACATTCTAGTCGAAAAATGAGAGTTCATTTGTCTACCTCCAGAATGAGGATCTTTTAAGATATCAGTATTTGCATAAAGTTGAGCAAAAAACTGTTCAGAGTTTAATTGATCAATCGCCATCATAAAAGTTTGATCTCTATAATAACCTGCTCTTATGTCGCCATTCTTAAAAACTTTAGACATAGCTATTTGAGGTAATTCTTTACCATCTCCAAAAACTCCAAATTTTGCTCGACCCATGAAAACTTCTTTTCTACCAATAAGACTTATATTTCTACTTTTATTCATTAGATAATAATCATTTAAGATCTCTTGCTTTGAAAGCTTTATTTTATTTGAAAGAATTTTGGAAAATTTTGTCATGAAATTATTAGAAATACAAGTACAAATATAAATAATAAAAAAAACTAAAATATTATATTAATAATGAGAACTATAAATATTTTTGTCAAAGAATTTAAATTATGAAAATAGGTATACCAAAAGAAATTAAAAACAATGAATTTAGAGTAGCCATAACTCCTAATGGAGTAAAAAAAATTATTAATAAAGGCCATGAGGTAATTGTTGAAAAGAATGCAGGGATAGAAAGTAATTTTTCAAATAAAGAGTATCAAAAATCTGGAGCAGAAATTTGTAAGACATCAGACGAAGTTTACAATAATTCCGATATGATTCTAAAAGTAAAAGAACCTATTGAAATAGAGTATAATAAAATAAAAGAAAATCAAATTGTTTTTACATATTTTCATTTTGCATCTAATGAAAACCTTACAAGAGCTATGTTAAATAATAAAAGTATATGCATAGCTTATGAAACTGTTGAAAAAGAAAATGGGGTACTTCCTTTATTAAAACCAATGTCAGAAGTAGCAGGAAGAATGGCAGCTCAAGAAGGAGCTAAATATCTTGAAAAACCTATGGGTGGAAGAGGAATATTATTAGGGGGAGTAGAAAACGTATTACCAGCTAAGGTTTTAATAATTGGCGGAGGAATTTCTGGTACTGAAGCAGCAAAAATGTGTTCTGGCCTACAAGCAAATGTAACAATATTAGATACTGATGAATCTAAAATCAAAAAATTAAATGAAGAAATGCCAGCAAATGTTAAAGCCATTTTATCAAATAAAAATATTTTATTTAATCATGCAGTTAAAAGTGATCTAATTATTGGAGCAGTACTTGTAACTGGTGGAAAGGCACCAAAATTAATTAAAAAAACAATGTTGAAAGATTTGAAAAAGGGATGTGTTTTAGTTGATATAGCAATTGATCAAGGTGGATGTTTTGAAACTTCTAAACCTACAACCCACCAAAACCCTACTTACTTAATTGATGGAATTCTCCATTATTGTGTAGCAAATATGCCTGGTGCTGTACCATATACATCAACTCTAGCTCTAACAAATAAAACACTACCTTATATAATTGAAATAGCAGAAAAAGGATGGAAAAAAGCATGCAAAGAAAATATAGAACTGAAAAAAGGGCTAAATATAATTTCTAATAATGTAGTTTATAAAGAAGTTTCTGAAGCATTTAATTTAAAATATACTGATATATCAACTTTTATTTAGTGATTTTATACTTAGGAAAAGAATCTATATAAATTATTTTTTTATTCTTCCAATCATATTTACAACAAAAGTGATTAATTCCGTTTGAAATCATTAAATATTCACTTTTGAAGATCTTATTATAAACAGAAGCTTGATCAAAAGCTGATTTATTCAATTTTATCTTATATGATTTACATTCGACCAATAATTTAATTGCAAAATTATTATCATAAACCAAAATATCTGCTCGCTTAGTTAAATTATTATACTTTAATTTTGCTTCAACTTTTATTAATGATTTAGGATAATTCAAGTTTAATACTAGATAGTGTATTAAGTTTTGTCTAACCCACTCTTCTGGAGTTAATACGTAATGTTTTTTTCGAATAATATCAAAAATAAAATTTTTTGAGTCTTTGGATGATAATTTAAAGTCAAAAGTTGGAAGATTAAGCTTATACATTAAATATTTATCTTTTAATTCTTGTAAATAACAAGATTAATAATCCAATAATAAAAAAGAACATTAAAGCTAATATACTAGTTCTCATACTTCCAGTTATTTGTTCAATATAACCATAAGAAAATGTTCCAATAACTACAGAAATATTATATGAAATAGCATAAAAATTAAAAAAGGAGGCGTTATCGTTAATTTCAGAAGGAATTAGTTTAGAAAATGTAGATCTAGAAAGAGATTGAATTCCTCCCATCAAAATACCAACTGCAGCAGCTAAAAAATAAAATTGACTTTCATTTGTTGTAAAGTAAGCTGAAAAACAAATAAATATCCATGCAATATTCATAACAACTAATGAAAACTTATTTCCCTTCATTTTAGATACATAAGCAAAAAAATATGCTCCAAAAATTGCAATAATCTGAATGATTAAAATTGTAAATATCAGTTTATCTTGATCTAAATTCAATTCCTTGCTGCCAAAATAAGAAGCAACTAACATAATTGTTTGAACACCCATGCTATAAAAAAAATAAGAAAATAAATAGAGCTTAAGATTTCTAACATTTTTAATGTAATTCCAAACTTTAATTAATTCATTTATTCCATGTGATAAAATTTTTGAATTGAGTTTAATTTTTTTAGCATTTTGAGGTAAAAAATATAAAGTTATCTGTGAAAAAACAATCCACCATATTCCAACTAATAAAAAGGTAAATTTTGTTGCTGATTTGGAATCTTTAAAACCAAAAAAATCAAACATTTGAATCAAAATCAGACAAATAACTAATAAAATAACACTTCCAATATATCCAAAAGTATACCCTCTTGCACTTATTTTATCATAATCATCTTCTGAAGCTATTTCAGGTAAAAATGCATTATAAAACACTAAACTTCCAGTAAATCCAATGCTAGCTATAACTGAACAAATTATACCAAATTCAACATTATTACCATCAAAAAAATATAGGGACATACAAGCAAATGATCCCAAATACATAAATAATCTTAAAAATAATTTTTTATTTCCCGAAAAATCAGCAATTCCTGATAATATAGGCTGAAAAAAAGTAAGAATTAAAAAAGAAAATGATAAGGAATAAGAATATAATACTGAGTTTACAATTTCAATTCCAAAGAAATTAACTAAATCTGAACCAGAAGAAGAAGTTGTAACAGCATTATAATATATTGGAAAAATTGCAGTAGTAATTACTAATGAGTATACCGAATTAGCCCAGTCATACATACACCAGGCATTAATTACTCTATTATTTTTCATCATCAGATTTATAAATTAAAAAATTATATTTTTTAATTTATAAATTTACAGACTTAATAGAACTATAAAGAACTTTTCTAGCATTGGCTTCTCTAAGTTCTTGTTGAACATCTGAAACTATACCCATTTTAGATTCAACATCAACTTTCATTGACATTGTAATTTGGTCTCTCTCGGCCTCGTTTAATTTATCTTTTTCTTGACTGACAAATTGAACAATATCAGAAACTTCAACAAAAACATCATTTACCTGTATTTTTGGCTCTTTACCATATAAATTAATCTGTTTAGGTTCTCCTATATAAATATAACTTACAAGTGATTTCCTTTCTAACTTCGTTAGTTGAACAGCTCTAGGTAATTGTTGTTTAACCAAAATATCTGTTTCTCTTAATACAGTTGTTACCATAAAAAAGAATAATAACATAAAAATTATATCTGGCAAAGCAGCAGTAGGTATATTTTGAGAAGTATTCGATTTTTTTCCAAATTTTGCCATCTTATCCTCCTATTTTATTTGGTTCTGCGATTGATATTGCTCTTGGAATACCATCTCTAGCATTATTATATTTTCTTTTTTGAATTGGATCATCTCTATCAAGCTGTAAGAAATCAGAAGCAGTAATACCAACTCTGGAACCATAAATATCATTATAAGCACCATTAATTTGATCTAAAACTTGAACAAAAAGTTCATAAGAAGTACCTCTATCAGCTTTGAAAGAAACTACAGCTTCTGTTGGGTCATCTGAAAAATCAACTCTTCTCCCATTCAATGAAACATATGATTTCATTGAAGAAGGAAGACTATTGTAAATTGCAACGCCTTCTTCTCCAGGATTTCCAAAATTTAAGACAAAACTTTTAACCATTTCCTTTAATTCAAAAACATCTGTTAATGGTTCATCTTCAACAAGTAATTTATCCTGAGAATTAGCCAAAATTTTAAAAATATTTCTATCATTTTTTGTTACTTCAGGAGGGGGTTGATTTGGATCTGGTTTAGGTGGCAATAGCATTGCAATACCCTTATCGGTTGCTATAGTTGTAGTAACTAAAAAGAAAATCAATAGTAGAAATGCAATATCAGCCATTGATCCATTTGGGATTTCTGCAGTAGGTCTATTTTTTCTAGCCATTTTTGAAAGTTTTAGAAAACTCAGAATAAATTATACCTCCAATAGCTACACCAGCTAATAAATAAACAAGAATAATCATTCCACCAATAAATTTTGATAATCCTGCATCTACTCCAAATTCAATGTAGGTAGGTAATACTTCATTTCCAGATATCAAATAACCAACCAAAAACATGATAAGTAATCCTGCAAAAGCCATAGCAGATTCTTTTAAGCTTGCTGGATTCTTTGAAGATAAGTAGATAGGAAACCCAACAGCTAAAAGAGCTCCAACTATAACTAACCCATAAGCAGAGAATAGTGCAATATCAATCATATCTAAAAATAACATTTACTTAGAAAGTTTATTTTTAACTAAAATATCAACTAATGAAATTGATGCATCCTCCATATTATTTACAAGAGAATCTATTTTAGATACAAGATAATTGTAAAATAACTGAAGTATAACTGCAACTATAAGACCACCTACAGTTGTCAATAATGCTATTTTAATTCCACCCGCTACTAATGAAGGAGAAACATCTCCTGCTTCAGCAATAGCATCAAAAGCGCCAATCATACCAATTACTGTACCCATGAAACCTAGCATAGGTGCCAATGATATAAAGAGTGAAATCCATACCATTCCTTTTTCAAGTTTTCCCATTTCAACAGAACCATATGAAATAATTGATTTTTCTACCATATCAATTCCCTCAGAAGCTCTCATAAGACCCTGAGTAAAAATTGAAGCTACAGGACCTCTAGTATTTTTACATATCTCTTTAGCAGCATTTACACCACCTTTGTTTTTTAAAGCATCATCAACATCTGATAATAACTTCTTGGTATCTGTAGTAGCTAAATTTAAAGTAATAATTCTCTCTATTGATACTGCTAAACCTAGTATAAGGCATAAAAGTACAATACCCATAAATTGCCATCCACCTTGAATAAACTGTTCTTTAATTGCTTGATGGAAACCTTGTGATTCTTCTTCTTCAAAAATAATTTCTTCTTCTTCATCTTCATTAGTTTCAACAAATTCTGAAGTTAAATCTTCTTCAACAACTGCGGATGTGTCTGAAACAGATTCAACTGAATCTTCAATAACTTCATCCTGAGCAAAAGTGATGTTTCCGAGTGTGAGAAAAGATAAAAAAAGGATTAATGATAATAATTTTTTCATAATAATTTTTGATTATTTAGTTAAGTTTAATTTGATTCAAATTTGTCAAAAATATAATTTATAAGAGTAATATAAAAATATTATCAATTTTTTTTAAATCACATCATGCAGAGAGGAAGGGATTCGAACCCTCGATACGAAGATTAATCCGTATACACGCTTTCCAAGCGCGCGCCTTCGACCACTCGGCCACCTCTCTTTATAGTAAATATTATACTAAAATTATTATGTTACAAATCAAATAATTCGTTAGCATTTTTTGTTGTAATTTGTGAAATTTTTGCTAATGGAATTGATGTGATTTTTTGTAGCATTTCTGCTATATATAAAATATTTGCTGGTTCATTTCTTTTTCCTCTATAAGGTTCTGGAGATAAATAAGGACTATCTGTTTCTAAAACTAATTTTTCTATCCCAATTTTAGATATTGTTTCACGTAAATTAGAGTTTTTAAAAGTTAATATTCCTCCTATACCAATTAGAAATCCTAAATCTATCAATTTCATAGCATCTTCATAACTACTATCAAAACAATGAAAAATTCCATTTAAATCTTTAAAATGTGGTTTACTTATAATATTAATTGTTTCTTTTAATGAATTTCTAGTATGAATTACAACAGGTAACTTATTTTCTAAAGCCCAATAACATTGAGTTTCAAATGCATCTAATTGTTGTTCAAAGAATTTTTTTTCTCTATACAAATCAATACCTATTTCACCTATTGCAATTACTTTTTTTTTATTTAAATGATTTTTAATTTTTTTAAGTTCATTTTCATAGCCTTCATCAACATAGCAGGGATGAAGACCTATCATTGGATAACAAATATTTTTATATAAATCTGAAATTTTATATAATTTATTAATTGAAGAAGAATTTATGTTAGGCATTAAGATTTTGTTAACTAGATTTTCCAATGAATTATTAATTACAGAATCAATATCTTTTTCATATTGATGAAAATATATATGAGCATGGGTATCAATAAAATTCATTTAAATTATTATTATAAGATCAAATTTAAGGATTATTAAAAGAGTTTTAAATGAGCAAAATGAAAAATTTTGAATTTTAATTAAATTACAATATGATTGATAAGGTTATATTAGGAATTGATCCAGGAACTAACATTATGGGATTTGGATTAATTAAATGTATTAAATCTGAAATCAAACTACTTCAATATGGAATAATTACCTTATCAAAAGAGCCAAATCATGAAATGAAGTTAAAAAAAATTTTCACTAGGGTAACTGAACTAATTGGTGATTATAAACCAGACGAAATAGCTATTGAATCACCATTTTTTGGGAAAAATGTTCAATCAATGTTAAAACTTGGAAGAGCACAAGGAGTTGCAATGGCAGCAGGACTTCAAAAAGATGTACCAATATTTGAATATGCACCAAAAAAAATCAAAAAATCTATTACAGGAAATGGAAATGCATCTAAAGAACAACTCGCAAAATTTCTTATGAACTTTCTCAAATTTAAACATGAATCTAAAAATAAATTTGATGCTACTGATGCGCTTGGAGCTGCATTATGTCATCACTTTCAGACAAACTTAAAAAGTAAAGAATCTTCCTCTTGGAAAAAATTTGTATCAAAAAATAAAGCAAGAATTATAAATTAACTTCTTTCTTAATTTCTTCAGCAATAGATAAAAATTCATTTTTACTTAATTCTAATTTTGGATTTGAAAAATTCATATCAGAAATAGAATTAATTGGGATTAAATGAATGTGCGCATGAGGAACTTCTAAACCAACTACAGAAACTCCAATTCTTTTACATGGGATTACTTTTTCAATTCCAATTGCTACTTTTTTAGAAAAAATATTTATCTCATTAAATAATTCATCTTGAATGTCAAAATAATAATCAATTTCTAATTTAGGAATAACCAAAGTATGACCTTTAGTTAAAGGAAAAATATCAAGGAATGCTAAAAAATTTTCATTTTCAGCAATAATATAAGATGGAATTTCCCTATTAATAATTTTAGAAAAAATAGAACTCATAATCTATAGTGAAATATTTAAAATTTCAAATTTTATATTTCCAGATGGAGTATTTATTAATACTCTATCACCTTTTATTTTACCAAGTAAACTACTTCCAATAGGAGACTTTACAGATAATTTTCCAGATTTTAAATCCGACTCTTCTTCAGCTACAATTTGATATGTGAATTTCATATTATTTTGTAAATTTTTTATATCAACCTTGGATAAAATGGATACCTTAGAAGCATCTATATTTTTTTTATCTATGACTTTTGCATTACTTAGTGATGTTTCTAATTTTGAAATTTTAAGTTCATGTAATCCTTGTGCTTCTTTTGCAGCATCGTATTCAGCATTTTCACTCAAATCACCTTTATCTCTAGCTTCAGCAATTTGCTGAGCAATTTTTTTCCTGCCAACTGTTTTAAGCAAATGAAGTTCATCTTTTAATTTAGATAATCCTTCCTCAGTAAAATAAGAAACATCAGACATAATAAATTATTTTTTTTAATCAATAAAAACAAATATAGTTAAAGTAATCAATAATTATTTAGAAAAATTGCTACCACGAAATATATTGCTAAACCTAATATATCTATTGAAGTAGTTATAAATGGTCCAGAAGCTAATGCTGGATTAAATCCTAATTTGTCAAGTATTATAGGGGTTAAAGTTCCCATTAATGAAGAAATTATAACAACTGTAAATAATGAAAATGAAACAATAAATGAAATTTTATTATTATCTGGAATTAAAAAACTAATACCTAAATAAACAATTAAAGCTAAAAAAAGACCATTGATAATTGCAATTATTGATACTTTAAATAAACGAGTCAAAACTGAGCCTTGAAATACATTAGGGTTTGATAGGGATTGAATAACCAAAGATGATGATTGGATTCCCACATTACCTCCAGTTGCCATAATTAATGGTATGAAAAAAGACAAAGAGATAAAAAACTTATAATTATCTATGAAATTATTTTGAAATGATTCTAGAAAAAATGCACCAAAAAATCCTCCAAAAATACCAATTACTAACCAAGGTAATCTTGCATTAGATAATTTCCAAATTGAATCATCCTCTTCAACATCAGACGAAATACCAGACATAATTTGTCTTTCCTCATCAGCTGATTCTGTGATATAATCAACAACATCATCAATAGTTATTCTTCCAACTAATTTTCCTCTTTTATTGACAACAGGTAATGCATCTAAAGCATATTTTTGCATAATAATTACAACTTCTTCAGCTTTGGTGGAAGTATTTACCGAAATAACATAGTCATCATATATTTCCTTAATTTTAGTTTTATCTTTAGAAATAATTATTTTTTTAAGTGAAACTTTTCCTATTAATTCACCATAGTCATCTGTCACATAAACACTATATAGCTTAGAAACTTCTCCAGCTTGTTTTCTAATTTGATTTATACATTGAATAGTATTCCAATTTAAATTACATCTGACCAATTCCTTAGCCATCAATCCACCAGCAACATTATCATCATATCTAATTAAATCCTTAAGATTTAACGATTTTTCTTTGTCTTTTATACACCTAATTACTGAGTTTCTAAATTCAATATCTAATTCCGAGAGAATATCTGCACCATCATCAGAATCCATTTTTTCAATATATTTGGCAATTTCTTCATCAGAAAAAACTTTTAAAAAACTGATTCTAGTATCCTGATCCAATTCACTTATTATTTTAGATGAAAGTGATGAATCAATTATATCCAAAACATATTTTGAATCGCTTGAATTAAATTCATTAAGAAGAATAGTTATATCTGCTGGACTTATTTCATTTAGTGAATTAAATATGAAATTTTCATCTTTTGATTTAATAGCATCATAAAACCTTTCTTTAAACTTATTTGTTAGTGAAAACTTCATTAAATTAATTTTTTAAGTATTTCGAAAGCCAAATAAAATCATCTGAAGATAATTCTTCAGCTCTTTTTGAAAAAATATCATGATGAAATTTATCTTGCAAATTTAGATTTTTTAATGAATTTCTCAATATTTTTCTTCTTCTTTGAAAGGAAGATTTTACAACTGTTTTGAAAAAAGAAAATTCAACTCCAATATTTAATACACCATTCCTAATTAATTTTATTACAGAAGATTGAACTTTAGGAGGTGGATCAAATGATTTAGATTCAACATCAACAATCTTTCTAACTTCAAAAAATGTCTGAATTAAGACAGATAAAATACCATATTTCTTTGAATGACTTGAAGAAATTATTCTATCAGCTACTTCTTTTTGTAACATAATAACAACCAAACCAATTCTATCTCTATATTCTAAAATCTTAAATAAGATCTGACTAGAAATATTATAAGGTAAGTTTCCAATAATTGAAAAATGATCTTTAAATAAATTAGAAAAATTAATTTTTAAAATATCATTATTAATTAAATGAATTTTACTAAATCTTTTTTTACTTTTTAGATATTCAATTGACCTATTATCAATATCAATTGCAACTATCTTATCAAATTTTTGTTCTACTAAAAAGTTTGTTAAAACACCATCTCCAGGTCCTATTTCAAGAATTTCATGTTTGGAATCAAATTCTTGAACAATAATTTTTGCAATAGATAAATCTTTTAAAAAATGTTGACCAAATTTTTTCTTAGATTTAATTATATTCACTTGATTTTAGTTAATTCTTTAAATTAATGAAAAAACTAAATAAGAAGAAACCGATTATTGGATTTAGCATTGGAGACATAAATGGTATTGGTCCAGAAATACTAATAAAATCTCTATCTAATGATAATTTAACTAATCTTTTTACTCCATTAGTATATTGTAACTTTGAAATTATAGATTATTACTCTAAAATTTTAAATAAGAAATTATTTTATGAAAAAATTGACTCTATAAATAATATAAAACCAAATAAGATAAACTTAATTAAAGTAACAAATAAAAGAATTAATATAAACCCTGGAAAAATTAAAAAAGAAGCAGGTATTTACTCATTCAAATCCCTAGAATTATCAACAAAGGACTTAATTAAAAAAAAAATTGATGGTATTGTCACATTACCTATCAACAAAAAAAATATTCAATCTGAAAAGTTTAAATTTCCTGGTCATTCAGAATACTTTGCTAAAAAAGGAAATTCTAAAGATTTTCTTATGATGATGGTATCTGAAAAACTAAAAATAGGTGTTTTTACTGGTCATATACCTTTCAAACTTATATCAAAGAAATTATCAAAATTAGAATTGATCAATAAGATTAATATTTTAATCAATTCATTAAAAAATAATTTTAAAATTCATAATCCAAAAATTGGAGTTTTAGGACTAAACCCTCATGCAGGTGAAGAGGATATGCTTGGAAAAGAAGAAAAAAAAATAATTAAACCAGTTATTAGAGAATTAAATAAAAATAATAATGTGTTTGGCCCGTTTTCAAGTGATAGTTATTTTGGAAATAAATTGTATGAAAAATATGATGCAACATTTTCATTATATCACGATCAAGGACTTATTCCATTTAAAATGGTTTCTTTTTCAGATGGAGTTAATTTTACAGCTGGATTAAAATTTATAAGAACTTCTCCAGATCATGGAACTGCTTATGATATTTCTGGTAAAAATCAAGCAAATAATATCTCTTTAGATAAAGCAATTTTA
>CABZXU010000006.1 GCA_902529805.1 uncultured Marinoscillum sp. | reverse complement strand
AATGGTGCTGATCCATTCATGATCTTCGCCTTTATCACATTTCCACCAGAATTTTTTTCCTGATCCATACGTAAAATTACTAGGGGTTAAATCTCTATTTTTGGTAGGATGCCATTGTTTAGCAATTTCGGGGTGAGTTTCCGTAAGACTTTTTTTTCTCATAAACAAATGTAGTAATAACTAGAAATTGAACTTCAAAACCAGAAAGGGAAATTAAATTAAAAATACTGGGTACATATTTAATGATAATTTGTAAATTGAATTTTGAGATTAATAAGTAGTTAAAATGAACATTGGTTCAATATTATGAACAAGTGAAGGTTTAAGCCCTGGTGGGCCCACTTTTACCCCTCATCCCGACTCTGAGGATGCACGATGGTGTCAATTTTGATATAAAATCAATAAGTGTTACCATTCTATTAACAATTCCTAAAATGAATACTTAACCTTCAGAAATAAGGTTTTTTGAAATATTTTGTATCACATGCTTTTTAAACTCATTTAGAGTAAACTGAACATTTAAATTTACGACAGTAAAGGAAAATTAGTCGGTTTTTTGTTTAATGTTTAGATTTATGACAAGGCTCACAAACTGATACTAACCATTTAATTGGCTCTTTGCCAATCTGATATTTAGCATATTTTAGATGGTGTACTTGAGTTGCTTTTTTCCCACAATATCTGCATTTCCAGTTATCCCTTTTTAAAACAACATATCTTTTCTTTTTCCAGTCATTTGATTTTAAGTATTCTCTATAATAATCTCTTCTTGCTATTCTGTTTTTCTCTCTTGTTCTAATGTTCCAATAGACACTTAATATCGTTATTAAGCCGATACCTATATACATTAAAACTATGTTGTCCATAACCAAACCTACAACTATCCAAGAAAAATTCAAAAGTGGAGAGATTTTGAAATATTATTAAATGTTTAAATTTGTTGATAATGAAAAATTTTTTTTTATTACTTTTTAAGATTCAATCCCTAATATTTTTCACAATCCCATCATGGGTAATTGGATATTTGATGTTTTCTTCTGTGGAATTAGCAGTGATTTTATCTTTAATTTCTATGTATTACGGATGGAAGTATGTTAATGACATTCAGTCAATTAAGAAAACTATTACTAAATTATTTCATAATAAATTTCTCAATGATATTATAGAGTCTATTAAACCTATACTTTCACCTATTGTTAATTTATTCTCTGGTGAAAGAAGAATAATGATAAATAAGGAAGAACAATTTCTTCATGATGTTGTAAGGTGGACTGGCCCTTTTATAGTAATTGGATTTGGTATATTTATTCTTTTTAGTGATGCTAAAAATTTACCGCCTTGGTTATTAACTTTCCTCTTTTTAGGTCTTATATTTATTTTTAAGTCTGCAGTCAGTGTCGGTTTTGAAAAATCTAATAATGAAAATTATGATAAGAAAACTAATGAAAAATTAAAAAATTGGTCAATTAAAGACACGATATATAATACCCCAATTGCAAGATTTTTTAGAGGTATAAGGGGTAAAGAATCAGTCGAAGAAATATTTAATCCAATAACAAGTCAGATAAAAAAGTCAAAAACTGATAATAGTTCAGAAAAAAAAGATGATAAAAATCTTTTTTGTGGTAATTGTGGAAGAAAAAAATCAAAATATTCAATAAAATTCTGTACTAGTTGTGGAAATGAGTTTAAAATAATAAATTAACTCCATAAGGTAGAGAAATTTGAGATGAGAACTGACTAAAAGTTGCAATGTACAATCGTACATTATGCAGTACTAATGTGTGTGATAGTCCTGGTGGGCCCACTTAATCCATTTTAATGCCCATAAAATGATTAACGCCTTTAGGAATAGGATTACCAGATGATCTTCTGTATGAAACTACTTGACCAATATGATATAAAGCATCTGATATAGGTCCGTGAAATAGATTAAAAATATCATATTTCTGTTCTCCAAAAATAACTTTAGAATTTTCAAAATCATCGTCAGAATAATCCTCAAGAAGAATTACAGTATTTTCCAAAAAATCAAGTGTTCCTTTTCTTAACTCATCATAAGATAGATCTGGATAAGATCTTGATCGTTTTATCTCTTTATTATGAAATCCATTATGAATCATAATAGATAACCCATATATATGTTCTAAAGTTTCTCTTGTATTAATACCTGAATCAGAAGGTTTAAAATTTAAATCTTCACTCCTTAATCCTTGAGTAGCCCAATAATATCTGAAACCAACGCTATGAACAAATCTTGAGACTATTGCCTTTTTAGAATAGTTTTCATGAAATTTTTTTATTTCATAGAAGTAGTTTTTTTCTTGTGAATACATGTTGAAGTTTATAAAATATAAAAATAAATAAAATAATAGATACATTATTCTTTTGATTTAATATGCACATCTCTTTGAGGAAAAGGTATGGATACATTATTCTTTTTAAATTTATTAAAAACAGCAAAATATATTTCACTTTTAATAACTTCAGGTTTATCTACATGTGAAGAAGTCCAAATACCTAAACTAAAATTTAATGCACTATCACCAAATCCTTCAAAAAACACTTTAGATTTTGGCTCTTTATGTACATTAGGATTTTCATCTGCAACTTCTAACAACAAAGCTCTAATCTTTTCTGGATCCTCACCATAGCTTACTCCAATTGGATATCTGAATCTAACAACTCTACTATTATGACTCCAATTAATAACTTTAGTTGAAATAAACTCAGAATTAGGTACTATTATAGTAATATTATCATTTGTAACTACAGTTGTTGATCTTAAAGAAATATTTACTATATCACCAGTAACCTCACCTACTTCTACTCTATCCCCTACTTTAACAGGTTCTTCAATTAAAATAGTTAACCCGCTAATTAAATTATCAGTAACCTTTTGAAAACCAAAACCTATACCAACACCAAGAGCACCAGCTAATAAGCTTAAGGCACTTAAATCAATTCCAATAGCTTGAATAATAATTATTGTACCAATTAATAAAATGAAAACCCTAACAGAATTAGCAATAGTTTCTCTAAATGTTTTTTTAAGATTAGATTTTGCTAAAATTTTAAATAGAAGAAGATTTCTAATTTTTTTTGAAGAAAAAATTAATATATAAAAACTAAGAAAGAATATGATAATTGTACCAATATTAATTTCAGATTCTCCTATTTTAAATATTGGTTTATTGAAAATTTGAAGAATATCAGAAATTGTGGTCTGAAATTGAGTAAAAATTTCTAAAAAAAAGTCCATAATATTTTAGCGAATTTAATAATTATTAATCAAAAAAATTAAAAATCAAAAAAGGTCATCAATTTTATTTTTTTTAATAGCCTGATAAGCAACTATAGAACATGTTCTAACAACTTCAATTAATTTTGAAAATCTCATATCTTTTGAATAACCACTTTTGTATCTAAAATAAATTTGTTGAACAATTACAGATATCTTGAATAATCCAAAAACATAATAATAAACAGGGTCTTTAACTTCAATTTGAGAATATTTTTCATAAAAATTTACAATTTCCATTCGAGAAAAGTTTCCTATAGTAGTTGTCGGACTTAATGATATTTTTTTTAAAAGTGGATGATCATTACTCTGAACCCAATAACCTAAAGTTGTTCCAAGATCAAACATCGGATTACCTATTGTAGCCATTTCCCAATCAAGAATACCTAAAATTTTAGAATAATCTTTATTTAAAACAATATTATCATATTTATAGTCATTATGAATCAAAGAAAATTTTTCTTTAGATTTTTGGTTTTTTGAAAGCCAATTTATAATGAAATCCATTTCTTTGATTTCATTTGTTTTTGATTGTAAATACCTTTTTGACCAACCAAAAATCTGTCTCGATGAATATCCATTTCCTTTTTTAAAATTTTCTAAACCTAATTTTTTATAATCCAATTTATGAAGAGAAGATAAGGTCTTGATAAATATTTTTGAAACATTTTCCATTGAGCTTTTGTCTGGCATTAATTCATTTGGGGTATTTGATCTTAAAATAATTCCTTCAAGTTTTTCCATTAAATAGAAATCATATTCTAAAAACTTTTTATCATTAAAATATAAATATGTTTTAGGAACCTTATCATAATGCTTTGATAGTTTTGATAAAATCTCATACTCTCTTTGCATATCATGTCCACCCTTAGTTACTTTACCCAAAGGTGGTCTTCTTAAAATAAACTCATTATTATTCCAAGAAATATTATAAGTAAGATTAGAAAAACCTTTTCTATATTGTTTTACGATAAGCTTTTTTGAGGAAAAACCTAAATTTTTATTTAAAATACTAGATATTTTTTTAATATCAATCGCTTCCTCCTTTCTTACTTCTTCTGGAGCATCTAATTCAAGCATAAATATTAAATTTTTAATCCATATTTAGATAGAATACCCTTAGCAACATTTGTAATGTGAACCTCATCAGCACCATCATAAATTCTTGCTGCACGCTCATGTCTATAAAAGTGAGATAATATAATATCATCACTCATTCCTAAACCTCCATGAATTTGAATAGCATCATCAATTACTCTTTTCAAAATATTAGCACAATAGAATTTGATCATAGAAATATCAAACCTTGATTCTTTGGATCCTTCCTTTTCAATTTTTCTTCCAACATCCATAACTAACAACTTCGCAGCATTAATTTCTACCCTTCTTTCAGCTATCATTTTATGAATTAATTGTTTTTCTCCTAAAAATTTACC
The DNA here is from genome assembly GCA_902529805.1 of uncultured Marinoscillum sp. Classification (GTDB taxonomy): domain Bacteria; phylum Bacteroidota; class Bacteroidia; order Cytophagales; family MED-G16. Next base: position 77,505 of record CABZXU010000006.1, on the reverse strand, counting down.
GGGTGACAATTCTCTTGACGCAGCTCTTTTACACATCATATCAAAAGACCGCTCGCATATGCCAATCCACCTCATACAATGATGAATTCTTCCAGGACCAAGTCTAGATTGTGCTATTTTAAATCCAGAACCTTCTTTTCCTAGTAAATTTTCTTTTGGTACTAAAACATCATTATAATTGATTTCAGAATGACTAAAATATCCTTCTCCTTCCTCCCCCATAACTGGAATTTTTCTTATTAATTTAAATCCTTTTGAGTCTGTGGGTACAATAATTTGACTTGCAGTTAAATATTTATTTTTTTCATTAGGATTTGAGATTGCCATGACTATAGCAAAGGAAGATCCCTCAGCAGAAGATGTATACCATTTTCTACCATTTATTATGTAAGAATCATTTTTTTTAATTGCAGTAGTACTCATGAAAACTGGATTTGATCCAGCATGATTAGGTTCTGTCATTGAAAAACAAGATCTAATTTTCCCATCAAGCAAAGGTTTTAAAAATTTATCTTTTTGATAATTAGTCCCATATTCAATCAAAATTTCCATATTTCCAGCATCAGGTGCTTGACAATTAAATAGATACAATCCAATTGGACTAGAACCAAGAATAGAACTTATTTCAGAAAATTCAATTAAACTCAATCCCATGCCACCATATTTTTTTGAAATTTGTGGAATCCAATACCCTAAAGATTTCACTTTATCTCTCTTTTTTTCTATCATTTCCAGAGACTTATTATAACCTTCAGTTAATACTTTTTTTTCTAAGGGGTAAACTTCATGAATAAGAAAAGATTGAATATCTTTTTTTAATTTAACTAACTCTTTATGATTCATTTGAAGAAAAATTTATCTAAAATTAAATTTAATAATTTTATATTGATTAATTATATTACTATCATAATCTAATTCATTATGAATAATCTAAACAAAGAAAAAACATTATTTGGTCATCCATATGGATTATATATATTGTTTTTTACTGAGTTATGGGAAAGATTTTCATATTATGGTATGAGAGCATTGCTAGTTCTTTTTCTCATATCTGAGGTAAATAGTGATAATCCAGGGTATGGGTGGTCAAATGAAGATGCTCTATATCTTTACGGTTGGTATACAATGTTAGTATATGTTGCTGGTATTCCTGGAGGAATAATTGCTGATAGATATTTAGGTCAAAAAAAGACAGTAATGATAGGTGGTCTTCTTTTAGTTTTAGGCCATAGTATTCTTGCCATTGATAATCTCACTGCTTTTTACGCTGGTTTAGGTTTTATAATATTAGGAGTTGGTGGTTTAAAACCAAATATTTCAACTATGGTTGGTGGACTTTATGATAATGATGATGATAGAAGAGATATAGGATTCAAAATATTTTATATGGGAATTAATATTGGAGCATTCTTTTCTGCACTAATTATTGGTGGAATTGGTGAAGTTTATGGATGGCACTATGGATTTGGATTAGCTGGAATTGGAATGCTACTAGGTCAATTAGTATTTATGTGGGGACAAAAATATCTCAAAGGAGTTGGGGAATTTATTGGCAAAAATGATAATCCTGAAAAAGATTTGATGAACAAACCTCTTACTAAAATTGAAAAAGATAGAGTTCTTGTTTTATTATTATCATTTTTAATAGTAATAGTATTTTGGGGAGCTTTTGAGCAAGCAGGGGGACTTATGAATATTTATGCTTTTGAAAAAACAAATAGATTTGTTGAAAGTATAAATTTTGAAGTTCCTGCAACATGGTTTCAATCTTTAAATGCTGGTTTTATTGTTTTGTTTGCTGTAGCCGTAGGAAAATTTTGGTCTTGGTGGAAATCATTAGGAAAAGAATCAGCACTACTATTTCAAATGGCTGTTGGTGTTATCATTATGGCTTTTGGATTTTTTTTCATGAGTGCAGCCTCTATCGAATTTAAAGAAAATGGATCTAGTGCTATGTATTGGTTAGTTCTAGCATATCTTTTTCATACACTTGGAGAATTATGCACATCTCCTACTGCGATGGCTTTAATTACTAAACTTGCTCCTTTAAAATATGCATCTATTATGATGGGAACTTACTTTGCATGTACTGGGTTTGGAAATAAACTTGCTGCTTATTTAGGTGAATGGGCACAAACTGCTGGAGAATTCCAAATTTTCACAGGAATAGCAGTTTTTTGTACAGTTTTTGGATTTTTGGTAATCATACTTCTAAAGCCATTGAAAAGACTTACTCATGGAGCAGATTAAATTTTCATCATAGAAATATTTTTATTATCACAAAAATATTCTCCCATCTTATCAGCAGTTAAACATGAATGAATTGGAATTATGGATAATAAATCTCCTACCCTATAATTTCCTTTTTTTTCTAACTTTATAATTCCATGTTCTTGTGATAAAGATTCTATATAACCAATTTTATTAGATGTATCCCAAAAATTATTTCCATAATACACATACCCATAGCATTCTCTCCCTTTCTCAATAATAACATCTTTAGAGAAATGAACAGAACCTCCATAAATTAATATTTTATTTTCTTTCGAATAAACTGATACTATTGGACAAACCATTCTTAAACCTATATTTTTAAATTTGCAGGAACCAATTTTGTATTGATATAAATCATAAAAAACAAAATTTCCTGGTCTAATTTCATTAACATAACTAGGTATATTATTTAAAATTGATATTGATGGAGTATCACCAATTGATACATTAATCTTTTGATTAAAATATGAATTTAAAGTATCTAAATTATTAATAGAATCATTATATGTGTTTAAAATATCTATCTTATTTTTTGATTTGTATGTATTACCAAAATGAGATAAATAACCTGCAAAATTGAGTTTATTTGACTTTTTAATTTTATCTATTGTAAGCTTTAACTTATTTATATCTTTAAAAAATATTCCTGCTCTATTATAACCTAAATCAATTTTAATATACACTTGTATTAAATGATCTATATTTTTTTCCAAAAATTCAATTGTTTCAATGGAATCAACTAATAAGTTTATTTTACTTTTTTTTAGAAGAGTATTAACTTTTTTTATTTCTAAAATATTGAATGGAAAAGCTATTGTTATATCATTCCATTGATTTGAAAAATATTCAGCCATGGAAACAGATGAAACTGTTATTTTATTTATTCCTAACTTCTTAAACCATTTTCCTACTTCCAAAGATTGATGAGTTTTAAAATGAGGTCTAAATGAAACTGAAAGTTTTTTAGATAATTTCAGCAACGTTTTAATATTATTTAAAACAATATCTTTATTTATAATTAAGGTAGGTTTTTCAATATTTAACATTATGATTTAAATTTATACAAAACATTTATTTTAAATATTTGTATATGATAAATAATTTAATTTTTTTTTAAATGCTGAAAATTAAAAAGTTAATATTATTTTTGATTTTTTTAAGTTATAATTCTGCATTCTCACAATCTTTTGAATTTGGACTAAATTTTGGTTTTAATAATTCTAAACAATCATTAAGAACTGACGGTGCAGGTCTTTATAGCAGTCAACCACAAGGAATTATTCAAAATACGATTCAAGGAATTCCTTTTAAAGTTAAAAACCTTCAAGGATATAATTTTGGTATATATACTCTATTAAACTTTAAAATTAAAGATGACGCTTTTGCTTGGAGGAATGATGGATCAACCATTTATTTAGGAATTCAACCTGAATCTCAATTTTCATTACATGGAACAAAAATAATGGATTCAAATAATAGTACTTGGAATAATAAATTATATTATTTAAGTATTCCAATTTTATTAAATATTAAAATAGGAAAAGTAAGCATTTTATTTGGACCTCAATTGAGTTTTATTCAGGATAAAGAAAGTTCATATGATAGGTCAAAAGGATTAGGAAATTTAAGTTTAAAAAATTTGGCTAATTTATCTGCTTTTAATACTTTAGGATCAGTTGCTGAATTTGATATGGCTCAATATTCAGATAAAGATGTAATGTTTGTTACTGGATTTGAGTTGGAGTTACCTTATAATTTTAAATTTTCAATTAGAAATCTTTCTGGAACAAATAATATTTCTAAAATTGAAAATCAAACCTGGAAAAATAATTCATGGCAATTTTCAATAAAATTTACTATTTTAAATACTTCAAAAAAAGAAAAAATATCTGAAAACTAGTTTATTAATTTTTAACATAATTAAATATGATATGAAAAAACTTATTCCATTATTTTTAATTTTATCAATTTTATCTTGCAATAAAAAAGATGACTCTATAACACAAGGAAGTGGAGATTGGGAACTTAGTAAAATGTCAGATGCATACAGAAAATTCTCAGAAAATGTTTTGGTTTATGTAGAAAATGATTACATAGTTTTTGAAACTGATAATTTACCTGATCATAAAAGTCCATATTATGATCAAAATAATTTACTTTATGAAGAATACAATGGAAATAATTCAAATTTTAGATTAAATCCTAACAAAATAATAAAACAAAATATTGTTATGAAAGTACCTGCTGATCCAAAAGAATCAAAAACAAAAATTGCTACTCCACTTGGTGCAATTGGAATTGCTGTTAATGGAGTTGTTTTTTATAATCAATATGCTGGGCCAAATAATCAACCTCTAACAAATGAAATTAATAGTTTTGATCAGTTCAATGGGCATCCGCAACCACAGGGCGCATATCATTATCATATTGAACCACTATGGTTAACTTCGAATTTAGGAAAAGATGCTTTTTTAGGTTTTTTGAATGATGGCTTTCCAGTATATGGACCAGAAGAAAGTGGAAAAGAAATAAGCAACAATGATTTAGATGATTATCATGGTCATTCTCATGAAACATTAGAGTTTCCAAATGGAATTTATCATTATCACATAACAAAAGATAATCCATATATCAATGGTGATGGATTCTTTGGAGTAGTTGGTACAATAAGTCAATAAATCTTGTCTAAATTTTTTTCTATAATTTTATTAGTGTTTTTTATTATTTCATGTAATAACTCATCAAATACAGATATACCTAATAATTTAATTTTTTCAAATAATTATAAACTTACATTTGAAGGTAAATTTTTACACTACAAAAAAAATAAATTTTCTGGGTATTTAGAAGCAATAAATTCAAATAAAATTAAAATATCTAGAACTGGTTATTTGAATGGAAGAAAAGAAGGGATTGAAAAAATTTGGCATGATAATAATAAAATTTCAGAAATAAGATTTTATAATCAAGGAAAGAAAGTTGGTATTCATGAACTTTTCTGGGATAATGGAAATAAAAAAATGGTAGCAAATTTTAAAAATGGAGAACATAATGGTGAAATGATCCAATGGCACCAAAATGGTAAAATTTATAAAAAATTTAATTTCAAAAATGGATTTGAGGAGGGAAATCAAAAAATATGGAATAATAAAGGTATTCTAAAAGCTAATTATGATGTGGTAAATGGTAGAAGATATGGGTTAACAGGAATAAAAAATTGTAAATCGGTAAACAATGTATTTTAAATATTTTAAATTAATAACATTTTTTCTACTAACCTGTTGTAACAATTTATCTGTTTCAAAATTACCATATTTTATAACACCAGACTTCACACCATATTGGATAAATAATTATTCAAAAATAGATACTTTACATAAAATTGAAGAGTTTTCTTTTGTAAATCAAAATAATGAAATTATTGATAAAGATTATATAAAAGAAAAAATCGTAGTATCAAACTTTTTCTTTACAACCTGCCCAAGTATTTGTCCAAATATGACCTCTAACTTGAAAATAATTGAAGAGAACTTTAATAAATCTGAAGAAGTTATAATTTTATCTCATAGTGTTACTCCATGGATAGATTCGGTCAAAAGACTTAAAAATTATCAAAAATTACATAACATAAACTCAAAAAATTGGCATTTAATAACTGGTGATAAAGACAAAATTTATGATTTAGCAAGAAAATCATATTTTGCTGAAGAAGAATTAGGCTTAAATAAAAATAATAATGAATTTTTGCATACAGAAATGGTTTTTCTACTTGATAAAAATAGCCATATAAGAGGGATTTACAATGGAACCATAAAATTAGAAATTAAAAGATTATTGGAAGATATTCATATTTTAAAAAATGAATCACAAATATGAAAATTGGATTGTTATCTGACACACATGGTTTTGTTGATAAAAAAATTTATAATTATTTTAAAGATGTAGATGAAATTTGGCATGCAGGAGATATTGGAAATATTAAAGTTCTTGACGATTTAATTGCATTTAAAAAAACAAAAGCGGTTTATGGAAATATTGATGAATTTAAGATCCAAAATTATTGTAAAAAAGAATTAATTTTTTCAATCAATAATCATACTATATATATGACACATATAGGTGGAAAACCACCAAATTATAATAAAGAAGTTATTCATATGTTAAAAAAAATTAAACCCGACATTTTTATTTGTGGCCATAGCCATATTCTAAAAATATCAAAAGATAAAAATTTGAATTTACTTTATATTAATCCTGGTGCTGCAGGAAAGGTTGGTTTTCAGAAATATCGTACTTTAGTAAGATTTGAAATAACTTCAAATAATGTTAAATCTATGGAAGTTATAAAATTATAATTTACTTTTTCTTAGTAGGTTTCTCTTCTGTTTTTTTTGATGTATCTTTTTTATTTTTTGATTTTGTTTTCAACTTCGAATCAAACTCTTTTTTAATAGCATCAACATCAACATTTTTTATTACGGGAATCTTTGATAAACTCTTAATTATCTGCTTTTTTCTTTTAGCTCTAGAAACATTTCTTAAGCCTTTTCTTTCTAATCTTGTTATTGTCATAATAAAAAAAATTAATTCGAGTGCAAATTAAATAAAAAATAATATAAATCATTTGCTAGCTTTACAATAAATTTAAAATTATGAAAAAAATAAAACCTTCTGTTCCTAGAGGAACAAGAGACTTTGGCTCAAATGAAATGATAAAAAGAGAATATATTTTTTCAATAGTTAAAAAAATATTTTCAAATTATGGTTTTCAAAATATAGAAACACCAAGTTTTGAAAATATTGATATTCTCAAAGGAAATTACGGTGAAGAAGGTGACAAATTATTATATAATATCCTTGATTCTGGAGATTTTTTAAAAAATGTAAAAATTGATTCAAGAACAAGTTATAAAAATATTAAATCAAAAATTTCAAAAAAAGGTCTGATATATGATTTAACTGTACCATTAGCAAGGTATGTTAGTATGAATAGGGATAAAATATCTTTTCCATTCAAAAGATATCAAATCCAAAAAGTATGGAGAGCAGATAGACCACAGAAAGGTAGATATAGAGAGTTCTACCAATGTGATATTGATTACATTGGAAGTAATTCTATTCTATGCGAAATAGAAATAATAGATATAATTACAGAGGTTTTCCTTAAATTAAATTATGACAAATTCAGTATAAAATTAAATAACAGAAAAGTCTTAGCAGGAATTGTAGAACAACTTAATATAAAAGAAAGATTTACAGATTTATGCATTTCAATAGATAAAATTGATAAAATTGGTATATCAGGATTAAACAAAGAGCTATTAAAACAAAATTTTGATAAAAAAAATATTGATGAGATTATCAAAATTTTTGAATTTAATGGTAACAATGAGGAAAAAATCAATTTTATTAAAAAGTTTGTTTTAAACTCTAAAATAGGTCTTGAAGGAATTGATGAATTGGAAAAAATTTTAAATTATAGAAAAAATATAATAATTGATTTTTCATTAGCAAGAGGATTATCATATTATACCTCTTCTATTTTTGAGGTTATTCCTGATGATAGTAATCAAGGAAGTCTTGCAGGGGGTGGAAGATATGATAACCTAACAGAAATTTTTGGTTTAAAAAACACTTCTGGAATTGGAGTTTCATTTGGATTGGAAAGGATTTTTAATCTTTTAGAAGAAAATGAATTATTTCCAAAAGATTTTAAAAATTCAATAAAAGTTATGGTTACCAACTTAGGAAAGGATTTGTTAAATTATTCTTTAAATATTTGTAAAATGTTAAGAGAAAATAATATTCCAACTGAAATGTATCTTACTACAAGCAAACTAAAAAAACAACTTCAATATGCAAACAATAAAAAGATCCCTTTCGTTATAATTATTGGTGAAGATGAAAAAAAAGAAAAAAAAGTTACTGTAAAAAATATGATTTCAGGAAATCAAGAACTAGTTGAAATCAATAAAATATTAAACATTATTAATCTTTAAAGAGATTGTTCTTATGTTTAGTTCTAAATATGTTTTAATATTATTTTTTTCTCTCTTTTCAAACTCCCTATTATCTCAAGTTAGTGAATTAAATAGATTTTGGGTAAATAGTGATGTTGGATGTAATCCATTTGAAGTTAAGATTATAAAAGAAAATGTTGGGCCTAATGTTTCAGTTATCCAATATGACTTTGAATATTCTAGAACTACCGGTATTTTTAGTCCCTCTTCAAGCAAATCTTTTAAATATAAATCTCCAGGAAATTATACTGTTGCTCAAGCAATAAATCAAGATGGTATAGAAAAAATTGATTTAATAGACATTAATGTTTATGAACCAAAAAAAATTGACGTTAATATTTATAATTGCAGTTATAATGAATTGCAAATAAATATAGAGGATGAATATTATGATATATATAATTTGTATTTTAAAAACAATAAAGATCCTAATCCACCATATATACAATTTCAAGAATTAGCTAAAGGTGAAAACTCTGTAAATTATTCTTCTTTCTTATTACCAGGAAATAAGCTAGAGGGTTATATAATTGGCGGTTTCATTATATCAGATGGTGGAAAAAATTTTGATGGATGTTATCAATACCCTATTAATTTAGTAGCAATTGAAGAAGAAAATGAAACTAAAATTGATTCTATTAAACTTTCAGATGATATACTTGAAATAAATTTGTATTATAACCCTCAAAAAAGTAGCAATTATAATATTATTGTTGATGGTAAAATAGATTCATCATATTTAACATCACCAACAATTAATACTGGTGATGAAGTTATTAATATTTCTAATAATTTTAATTTCAAATGTTTAGAATTGGAGAAAATAGATTATTGTAATTCTTCATCCATTAAAGATGATATTTGCTTAATTTATTTAAATAATATTACCGAAGTTAACGGACATTTATTGGAATGGAATTATGATATGGATTTTGATTCATTATTAATTTATAAAAATGAAAAGTTGATTAATTCTTTTATTGAAAAAAGCTATAATATGCTTGATAATCAAGAAATAATTTCTGGTGAAAACTATTGTTATTTAATAAAAGGATTCATTAATGGAAAAGTTTCTATTTCTAATAATAAATGTATTAATGCAAATAAAAATTATAACCCATTACCTATACCAAATGCATTTACACCTAATTCTGATGGGTTAAATGATTATTTTTTACCTATAAAAAAAGAAGTTGAAGATTATAAAATGTATATATTTAATAGATTTGGAGAATTAGTATTTGTAAGTGGTGATATAAAGGTTGGATGGGATGGGAATTATAAGAATAAAATTATCCAGGATACTTATTTTTACAAAATTGAATTTAATAAAAATGGAAAATTGATTACACAAACTGGTAAATTTGTATTAATCAAATAAATTATATAAAATGTTTGACATGATGAAAATGATGGGTCAAATTAAAAAAACCCAGGAATTAGTTAAAAAAGCTCAAGAGGAATTGAAAAATATTAGTGAAACATCTGAATCTGGAGCTGGTTTAGTTAAAGCTACTGTAAATGGTAAAAAAGAGGTAATATCAATTGAAATTAATGATAGTATTATAAATAAAAAAGATAAAAAAATAACTCAAGATTTAATAGTTGCTGCAATTAATAAGGCTTTAAAAGATGTTGATTTTAAATCTAAAGAATATATTAAAAGTAAAACAAAAGATATCATTCCTGATATTCCTGGTTTTGACATTGGAAATATATTTAAATGATTCAAAAGAATAAAAGAATAGCAATAGTTATATTAAATTATAATGGAATAAAACTTCTTAAAAAGTTTTTAGGATCAGTAATTAATTTTTCAGATAAAAAAATCTCATCAATATATTTAGTTGATAATTTTTCAAGTGATAAATCTGTTGAATATGTAAAAAACAGATATCCATCAATCACAATAATTAAAAATAAAATTAATTTAGGTTATTCTAAAGGTTATAATGAAGCTCTTAAATCAATTAAGTCCGATTATTATATTTTATTAAACTCAGATGTAGAAGTCACCAAAAATTGGTTAAATCCTCTTTTTGATCTTATGGAAAGTGATAAAAATATTGTTGCATGTCAACCAAAAATACTTTCATATAAAAAAAAAGATTATTTTGAATATGCTGGTGCCTCTGGAGGTTTTATAGATAGATTAGGATATCCATTTTGTAGAGGAAGAATTTTTGAAACCACTGAAAGAGATTATGGACAATATGATGATAAAATTGAAATCTTTTGGGCATCAGGATGTTGCCTAATGATTAGAAGTGATGTATTTCAAAAGCTAGATGGATTTGATAATTATTTTTTTGCTCATATGGAAGAAATTGATTTGTGTTGGAGAATAAATAATCTTAATTTAAAAGTTTATTGTGAACCAAAAAGTAAAATTTATCACTTAGGTAGCCAAACTCTTAAAGAATCAGATCCTAAAAAAACATATTTAAATTTTAGAAATAATTTAATAATGATTCTAAAAAATGATTTATTTATTAATTTATTATGGAAATTACCATTAAGGTTTATTTTAGATTTTTTTGCTTTCATAAGACTTTTAATGAAAAAAAACTCAAGATATCACGGAATTTCAGTTTTGAAAGCTTATAAAGACTTTATCCTTAATTTTAAATTTAATTTTTCAAAAAGAAATAAAAATAAAGGCGAACCATCAATTATGTATAAAAATATAATACCTATGAAATATTATCTTCAAAAAATAAAAAAATACACTGATTTATAATTTTTAAAAAAAATCATTTCAATTAAAAAAAAACCTTATTTTTGTAAAAACTTAAATTTTAAGATATGAAATCATCAAATGCTATAGTTATTTTATTAAGTGCAATTATTTTCTTTGGTTGTAATCCATTGAAAAAAATGATAAAATTAGCTGAAGAAAAACAGAAAATTACTGCCACACCTAGTCCTTTAGTTGTAAATGGAGGAAAAGTATGTGTTGAAGCCAAGGTATCTTTACCTACTGGAATGATAAAAAAAGGTACAAGTTATACTGTAAACTTTACTTATAATGATATAGAAGTTGGTTCTATTGAGTTTTTAGATGAAATTTATGCTACCAGAGTTAGTTCAAATACAACAACTACTAACATTTCTGATTCGACTTCAAATTATAGAGTAAGTGGTAGAAATACAACTACTAAAACTGTAAGTATGAAACTTGTTCCTGCAGATTTAAAAACATTTTGTTTAGATTATAATGAAGATTTAAATCCTGGAAAGTTTAAAGCTGTAGGAGTAGCAAAACTTCTTAATTCAGGTCAAACAGCTTCAACTAAATCTGTGGATGTTGCAGATGGTGTTATTGAGACTGCTTTTTTAGGAACTAGAAATCTTTCTATTCCTAAATCTGATCATGGATATAATGAAGGTGAAGAACTCACACCATTCAACGTAGATTTCTTTTTTGATCAAGGTAGATCAATGCTTAAAAGATCGGAAAAACTAAGTGACAGAGGTGAAAGATTTTCTGCATTTGTTGCCGAAAGAAACCCAACTAAAAGTGTTGACATTTTAGGTTCTCACTCTCCAGAGGGATCAACTAAAGTTAATGATGATCTTTCTAATAGAAGAGCAAAAATGATTGAAAATTATTATAGACAACAAATGGACAAATATGATTATAAAGATGAGGCAAATAAAATCAAGTTTAATATTCGTCCTGTAGTTGAAAACTGGTCATCTTTAAGAGACGCATTAAATAGTACTGATGCTTTAGATCAAAATGAAAAAAGTGAAATTTCAAGAGTAATTAATGGTGGAGGAAGCTTTGTTGATAAAGAAAAATCATTATCTAAACTTTCTAGCTATAAGAAATTAATGAAATCTGTTTATCCTGAACTAAGAATATCAAAAACAGAAGTTATGACAATTATAGTGAAAAAACCTAATAATGAAATAGCTTCAATTTCTAAGAAAATAGTTTCTGGAGAAGCCTCAGCAGATGCATTATCAGAAGATGAACTATTATTTTCTGCTACTTTAACACCTTCTCTAAGTGAAAAAGCAGCAATTTATGAAGCTGCAGTTAAAAAAACTGGTTCATGGAGAGCACATAATGATTTCGGATCAATTCATATAAATTTAGCAAGGGAAGAAGAAGAAAATTCTGAAGCTCAAAATAAACTTATGGATGCTGCTGAAACCCAATTACAGATTGCTTTAAACAAAAACGAATCTGCTGAAACTCATTTAAATTTAGCAGCTATTCACAGCCATAGAGGAAATCACGATTTAGCTTATGAACATGTTGAAAAAGCTAAAGGATTAAATAACGATAGAATGAATACAAGAGTCCAATATTCATTAGGAACATTAGATATTGCAAGAGGTAATTATGATTTAGCTTTGAAAAATCTTGCTATGTCAAATAAAGATTATTGGGGAGTATCATGGAAAAAAGCTATAGCCCATATAATGTTAGGAAATATTGATAATGCAAGAGCAGCTCTAATTTTAGAAGCTGAACAGATGATAAAAGCTGAACATAAAAGTAATGGAGGAAATGCTTATGCCTTAGCTATTTGTGCTGCAAGAGATGGGGACTCTAATAATGTAACCAATTATTTAAAAGAAGCAATTGCTATCAACGATTATTGGAAAGAAAGAGTTGTTGATGATTTAGAATTTAGAGATGTTCAAGATGCTGTTAAAGAAGCATTGTAAGTTTTAAACAACATTATTATATAATAAAAAAGCATTCCATTTGGAGTGCTTTTTTATTATATAACCCCTCTTAAATTGATGATAATATTTTATTTTTGTTTTAATAATGTTTTAAGATATGAGAGAAATTCAGTTTAGACAAGCTTTAAATGAAGCAATGAGTGAGGAAATGAGAAAAGATAAAAATGTATATTTAATGGGTGAAGAAGTAGCTGAATACAATGGAGCTTATAAAGTAAGTCAAGGTATGCTTGAAGAGTTTGGTAATAAAAGAGTTATTGACACCCCTATTGCTGAAACTGGATTTACTGGAATTGGTGTTGGTTCTGCAATGAATGGACTTAGACCTATTATAGAGTTTATGACGTTTAATTTTTCTTTAGTCGCAATTGATCAAATAATTAATGGCGCCGCAAAAATGATGCAAATGTCTGGTGGACAAATTAATGTACCAATAGTATTCAGAGGCCCTACTGGTAATGCTGGTCAATTAGGATCTCAACATTCTCAAAATTTTGAAAATTGGTTTGCAAATACTCCTGGATTAAAAGTTGTTGTACCCTCCAATCCATATGATGCAAAAGGGTTATTAAAATCTTCAATAAGAGATAATGATCCAGTAATATTTATGGAATCTGAATTAATGTATTCAGATAAAGGTAATGTTCCTGAAGAAGAATATGTTTTACCTATCGGTAAATGTAATATTGTTAAAGAAGGAAATGATTTAACATTAATTTCTTTTGGTAAAATGATGAAAGTAGCTGAAAAAGCTTCTAATGAAGCAAAAAAAATAAATATAAGTGTAGAATTAATTGATTTAAGATCTGTTAGACCAATTGATTATTCTACTATAATTAACTCAGTAAAAAAAACAAATAGAGTAGTAATCATTGAAGAAGCATGGCCATTAGCTTCTATATCCTCAGAATTGAGTCATCATATACAAAGATTTGCTTTTGATTATTTAGATGCACCTATTCATAGAATTACTTCTGAAGATGTTCCTTTTCACTATGCTCCTACCCTAATTGAAGAAATTGTTCCAAATGTTGAAAAAACTATAAAAGCAATAAAAAAAGTAATGTATCTGTAAATTTATTTATTCATACCTAAAGCTGACATCATACCAGAAGGCCCACTTTTTTTCATTATTTTCATCATTTTTTTCATTTGATTAAATTGTTTTAGTAATTGATTAACTTCTTGAACTGTACTGCCACTACCTAAAGCAATTCTTTTTTTTCTTATACCATTCAATATTTCAGGATTAGATCTTTCACCTGGCGTCATTGAATTAATGATTGCTTCAATTGGCTTAAAAGATTCATTATCCATTTCTACATCTTTAATTTTATTGCTCATTCCAGGAATCATACCAACTAAATCTTTAATATTTCCCATCTTTTTAATTTTTTGTAATTGGGACAAAAAATCATCAAGGCCGAATGTGTTTTGAAGCATTTTTTTTTGCATTCTTCTTGCCTCATCTTCATCAAAATTTTGTTGTGCTCTTTCAACTAAACTCAAAACATCTCCCATTCCAAGGATTCTTTTTGCCATTCTATCAGGATGAAAAATATTTAAAGCATCCATTTTTTCTCCTGTACTAATAAACTTAATTGGTTTATCTACTACTCTTCTGATTGACAAAGCAGCTCCACCTCTTGAATCTCCATCTAATTTTGTTAAGATCACGCCATCATAATCTATTCTTTCATTAAAAGTTTTTGCAGTAATTACAGCATCCTGACCTATCATTGAATCAACAACAAATAAAGTTTCAGAAGGATTAAGGTTTTTCTTTAAACTTTCAATTTCTTTCATCATTTTTTCATCAATTGCTAAACGACCTGCAGTATCTACTATAACAGATTTAATTCCAGATTTTTTTGCATGTTGTATTGCTTTTTTTGCAATATTTAAAGGGGATTTAGATTTTTCATCAGAAAAAACTTCAACACCTATCTGCTTTCCTAAAACATGTAATTGTTCAATAGCGGCTGGTCTATATACATCACATGCAACAAGTAGAGATTTTTTATTTTGTTTTTTTAGATAATAAGCAAGTTTACCCGAAAAAGTAGTTTTACCTGATCCTTGAAGACCAGAAATTAAAATAATATTTGGATTTCCTTTTAGATTAATCTCAACAGATTCCTTACCCATTAAAATTGATAGCTCATCAGCTACAATTTTAGTCATTAATTGACCGGGTGATACTGATATTAAAACATCTTGACCTAAAGCTTTTTCTTTAATGTTTGAAGTAATTTCTTTAGCTACTTTATAACTAACATCAGCATCGATTAATGCACGTCTTATTTCTTTTACTGTCGATGCAACATTAACCTCCGTAATTTTACCTTGTCCCTTTAGTACTTTAAAGGCTCTATTTAATTTATTGCTTAAATTCTCAAACATATGTAAAAATAGTAATAATCATAATAATTGATGCTTTTCTATTGGATTTAAATTAGATAGAATTTTTATTATTATTAATTATTTAAGATATTCACAAGAAAGTAATTATGATAAAAAAAAAAGAAATTTTATATCATTTTCTATCTATTGTTTTATTTCTATCAATTACTGTCTATTTATTTAATCCTATATTTTTTGAAGATAAAATAGTCAATCAACATGATATTGAACAATGGAAAGGTTCATCAAAAGAAGTTAAAGATTTTAGGGAAAAAACTGGAGATGAACCTCTTTGGACAAATTCAATGTTTTCTGGAATGCCGGCTTATTTAATCGATGTTAAATGGGACAATAACTTAATATTAGGGATTCATAAAATTGTTAGTTTGGGAATTCCTCATCCAATAAATTATATTTTTATTTCTTTCATTTCCTTTTATATAATGCTTATAGTTTTTAAAGTAAGGATTCCTCTTTCTATTATTGGCTCAATAATATTCACTCTATCGTCATATATGATTATTGGAATATTAGCTGGACATAATGCAAGAATTGGATCAATAGCATTTATTCCACTAATTCTAGCTGGAGTTCATCTTGGGTTAACAAGAAATATTAAAATAGGATTTTTAATTACAATGACCTCTCTAGCATTACAAATAAGAGTTAATCATCTTCAAATCACATATTATACATTACTTATACTTCTTATATATGGAATTAGCTTTTTGATATATTCATATAAAGAAAATAATTTAAAAAGGGACTTAATTAATATTGGAATTCTTTCTGTTGCTGCTTTGATTTCAATTGGTACTTTTTTTGGTGAATTATGGTCAATAGCTGAGTACAGTAAATATTCAATAAGAGGCCCATCAGAAATACAGACTAATGAAAAAGGATTGAGTAAAGACTATGCTTTTCAATATAGTAATGGCATTTTTGAACCATTAACTTTAGTTATTCCTAATATTTTAGGAGGGCCCAGTCAACAGGAATTAAATATAAACTCAAATCTTGGGAAGGCATTTTTAAATAATAATATTGGGAGACAACAAACCAAAGAGCAACTTAAAAATATTCCAACTTATTGGGGTAATCAACCATTCACAGCTCCATATTATGCTAGTGCGCTATCACTATTCTTTATATTATTAGGACTATTTATTCTTAATTCAAAAGAAAAAGTTTGGTTAATTATTTTAACATCATTAGGTATAATTTTAAGTTGGGGAAATAATTTTGAGGTTTTAAACTCATTTTTATTTGAATACTTTCCAGGATATAATAAATTCAGATCTGTTACATTTATTATTATAATTTCAATCTTTTCCATAGTACTTATGGGAATGATTTCTCTTGAAAAGTTGTTATTAAAACCTACTAAAAAAAATATAGATTTATTTAAAAAATCTGTTTTATTAACCGGACTCTTTTTTATTATAATTTTAATTATTTCAAACTTTTTGAGCTATTCAGGAGCTGTAGATGAAAATTTAAAAAACCTTCCTAATTGGTTTATAAATAACCTTATTGCTGATAGAAAAGATATGTTGATTTATGATACAATTAGAAATTTAATTTTTGTTTTAATTTTCACTGGATGTATATACTTACATTTAATTGGAAAATTAAAATCAATATTTTTAATGTTAATATTAATTTTTCTTTCAATTATTGATATGAATTTGATAAATAATAGGTTTATAAAAGAAAATTCATTTATGAGAAAGAATAAAGAAAATTTTACCCTAACTGAAGCAGATAAAAAAATATTAAATAACAACTTATCAAAAGAAAGGGTTTTAAATCTACAAAACCCATTTAATGAAGCAACTACCTCCTATCATCATCAATCTGTAGGTGGATATCATGGAGCAAAGTTAAGAAGGTATCAAGATTTGATTGAATTTGGGATTTCAAATGAAATAAATGATGTAATTAAAACAATTCAAAATCGATCAAATGATTTTAGTAAACTAAATATTATTAATATGTTAAATGTAGGGTATTTTAAATTTAATAATACATCAAATGGAGTAATAAAGAATAATTTTCAATTTGGAAAAGCTTGGTATGTAAGTAAACTAGAAAAGGTTAAAAACCCAAAAGAAGAAATTGAAAAATTAAGAAATGAAAATTTAAAAAATACAGCAATCGTAGATAATTCGAAATTTCCAAATTTAAAAAATGAATATAACTCTGATGGAACAATAATTACTGAATCATATAAACCATATCAGATGATATATAAAACTTCTAATTTGGAAGTCTCTTTTCTTGTTTTTTCTGAAATTTTTTATCCAAAAGGATGGGAAGTATATATAAATAATCAACCTTCCAATTTTGTTAGGGTTAACTATATTTTAAGGGGGTTAGAAATTCCGGCTGGAGAAAATACAATTGAAATAAAGTTTAAACCAAACTCATTTGTTTATGGAAATCTAATCACTAAATATTCTTCTTTAATTTTAATTTTATTAATTCCAATAATATTATTATTTGAATATAATCGAAAAAAATGAAAGCTATTTTATGTCATAAATATTCATCATCGATTTCACTGAAATATGAAAAAATAAAATCACCAATACCAAAAAAAGATGAAGTATTAATATCGGTCAAAGTTGCAGGAGTTAATTTTCCAGATGTTTTAATAGTTCAAGGTAAATACCAATTCAAACCTGAGTTACCTTTTTCTCCTGGTGGGGAAGTTTCAGGAATAGTAAAAAAAGTTGGTAGAAATGTTAAAAATTTAAATGTTGGGGATAAAGTTTTTGCAGGATCAACATGGGGTGGGTTTTCTGAAGAAGCAATAGTAATGAGCTCAAATACCTTCAAAATACCTAAGGAAATTAGTTATGAAGATGCTGCAGCATCAATGGTTAATTATGGAACATCATATCATGCATTAGTAGATAGGGCAAAAATTAAAAAAAATGAGGTGATTCTTATATTGGGAGCTTCTGGAGGTGTGGGTACAGCTGCTATTCAAATCGCAAAGGAAATTGGCGCAATTGTTATAGCAGCAGCTTCATCAAAAGAAAAATTAGATTATTGTAAAAAAATGGATGCAGATTATTGCATCAATTATACTAAAGAGAATATTAAAGAAAAAGTAAAAAATTATACAAAAGGAATGGGTGCAAATGTTATTTATGATCCAGTTGGAGATAAATTTTCAGAACCTGCTTTAAGATCTATAGCTTGGGAAGGTAGATATTTAGTTGTTGGATTTGCTGCAGGAGAAATACCAAAAATACCTCTAAATTTAACTTTATTAAAAGGTTGTCAAATAATTGGAGTATTTTGGGGTCTATTTTTCAGAAAAAATCCTAAAGCAAATGCTAAAAATTTTAAGACTATATTAAGCTGGATAAAAAATAAAAAAATAAATGTACATATTGATAAAAAATTTTCTTTAAAAGATGCTAATAAAGCTTTAGAGTATATAATTAATAGAAAAGTAAAAGGAAAAATATTATTAATTCCATGAGAAATTTATTTTTAATTGTTTTTTTATTTTCATGTTCTTCAACGTATCAAATAAATACATATAAAAATATTGATGATGAAAAAAAAATATTAAAATATAGAAGTGAGAGTATTAGTCTTACAAATCAATTAAGAAAATTTCCAGGTGTTCAAATTACTGGAAATGATAGTAATGCAAAAATATCCATTAGAGGAATAAATAGTATGTTTAATCAACAAGGACCATTATTTTATATAAATAATTCACCTGTAGGAAATGATTATTCTTTGATTTATAATATGGTAGATCCAAATGATATAAAGACAATTAAAGTATTAAAAGAACCAACAGAGCTACAAAGATATGGGTTTAGAGGTAGTAATGGAGTTATAATAATTAAATTAAAATAATTTAGGAAAAAGAATTGGAGTATTTTTCTTATAGTTCTTATAATCAATATTACTTCCCCACCTCTTATCTCCTATTTCTTCTAATAAATTTATTCCTGAAATTCTTGTTAAAAGGATATATACAAATAAAGGTGAAATAATAGCTAAATGTTGTAATCCAGTTAGTACTGGAAAGGATACTATATAGAGTCCCAACCATAATATAATTTCTCCAAAATAATTAGGGTGTCTGGAAATAGACCAAAGACCCTCAGAAATAAATTTATCTTTATTTAATTTATTTTTCTTAAAAACATATTTTTGATGATCAGCAATGGTTTCAAGTAAAAATCCGCAAATCCACAAAATAGATCCTAAATAGAAAAATAAACCAAGTTCTACAAATGTATTTGAGTACATAGAAATTATGGCAGGTAAGCAACAAATAAAAACCCATAATCCTTGTAAATGCCATACCATTAAAAAAGTTGAAAATGATTTTTTTATATGAATAAATCTTACGTCTTTTTTATCTCTTTTAACTCTTAAAAAAAGAAATAGCCCTAACCGTAATGTCCAAAATAAAATAGCAAATAAAAAAAATATATTTCTTTTATCAATCTCTAAATTAAAATCATTGATGCTAATTATAAAAGAGAATAATATAGTAGCAATAAAAGAAAAAGATCCAATTAGATCATAATAATGTTCTGTTTTAAAATAAAAAGAAGGGAAAAAACCAAGCCACTGCATAGTGTAAATAATAAAACAACTATAATAAATCGCATAAACTCCATCAATCATTATAGTATTATCGGAGACCAACGATGAAATAAAAAAAGACACAAATAATATTGAAAAAATAATTAAATAGTTTTTCATTTTAAAAAATTTTTTTTGACCTTATCCTATTCATACCTTGATTTTTAAAATATTTTTTTTTGATAAAGGTAATTGATATACCCATAAAAATACCAGTTAAAGAAGATATTCCAATTTTTTCATTGAATGACTTCTTTAATGTATT
Organism: uncultured Marinoscillum sp.; assembly: GCA_902529805.1. Lineage (GTDB taxonomy): Bacteria > Bacteroidota > Bacteroidia > Cytophagales > MED-G16. The sequence goes on along the minus strand of CABZXU010000006.1, from coordinate 57,213 downwards.
TCCTTGAACTACAGTCATATTAAAAATATCTATTGAAAAATAACCTAAACTAGCACCAGAAACTATATATCCAACACCTTTAAATGTATCAGAACTTTTATTTCTTATATCAATCAATTCAATATTATTAAGGTCAACTTTAATATTATTAAAATTAATATAGTCTTCATAAATTCCAGTAATTCTAGCTGAAGAAAAATTCTCATCATTTTTAATTTTAAATCTAATTTCTTCACCTGGAAAAAATTCAATTTTTCTTTTTTTTCCTAATTTTTTTAATTCAAGATAATTCTGTGAATAACATGGGATTGTATAAAAAAACATAAATAATATAAAATAAATTTTCATTAGCTTTAAGGAATTTAATCTACAATTATAATTAAGAAAAATTGAGAAAATATATTCTATCACTATTCATTTTAATAATATTCTCTTGTAAGAATAATAAAAATTCTTACTATTTAAATTCACCAGATGGTGAAATCAAATTAGAATTTAATCTTAAAAATGGAGTTCCATTATATAAAATATCTAAAAATGATAATCTTATAATAGACTACTCAAAATTAGGAATTATTTTAAATGGAAAAACTGATTTAGATAAGGACTTTAAGATAATTAATACAAATAGAAAAACTCATAATACTTCATGGAAAACATTATTTGGGGAACAAAAAGAAATTATAAATAATTATAATGAACTAGAAGTAATATTAGATCAAGAAAATAAAAAATTAAATATTACATTCAGAGTATTTGATGATGGTATTGGATTTCGATATAAAATTGAAAATCAGGAAAATATTAATGATTATAATATAGTTGATGAAAAAACTGAATTTAAACTTTCAAAAAATGATACGGCGTGGTGGATTCCTGCTTTTTCATATAGAAGATATGAATTTTTATATGCTAAAACACCAATTGATGATATTTCTAAAAACATATATTCAAAAGAAGTAGAAGATATACGATATGATACTTTAGGAATAGATGCTGCTCATACACCTTTAACAATTAAAAAAGAAAATGGTATTTTTATTAGCATTCATGAAGCTGATCTTAATGATTATTCGAGCATGACTCTTGCTCCTCTTGGAAATGGACTAATTGAAGCAGAATTGTACCCTTGGTCAGATGGAATTAAAGTAAAATCAGATGAAAAAATTATTTCTCCATGGAGGACTATTCAAATATCTGATAATAGTTCCGATTTACTAGATTCCAATTTAATACTTAATTTAAATGATGATCCTGATAGTTTGGAAGATTTTTCATGGGTAAAACCTGGAAAATATATGGGTATCTGGTGGGAAATGATTGGAACAAATGAATCTACTTGGTGGCCATCAGATAATCATGGTGCTAATACTAAAAAAGTATTAGAATATATTGATTTTGCTTCTGAAAATGGTTTTGAAGGTTTATTAGTTGAAGGATGGAATAAAGGGTGGCATCCAGAATGGTGTTGTAGTGGAGATGGCAAAAAGTTTAGTTTTACTGAAACTCAGCCTGATTTTGATATAGATAAAATATATAAATATGGAAAAGAAAAAAATGTATATTTAGTTGGACATCATGAAACTGGTGGTCAAATAGAAAACTATGAGGATCAACTTGAAAATGCATTTAAATTTTATAATAAATATGGAATTAAAAATATTAAAACTGGATATGTTAACGATGTTAGTAAAAACATAAAAAGAAAAAATAAGAAAGGAGAAATAGTTAAAGAATGGCACCATGGACAATATATGATAAGACACTTTAGAAAAGTTATTCAATTAGCTGCAAAATATAAATTAAATATTATAACACATGAACCTATTAAAGATACTGGTATCAGAAGAAAGTATCCAAACTATATTTCCAGAGAAGGGGCAAAAGGTCAAGAATTTAATGGATTTTCTTCTAATGGAGTAAATCATGCTTCTATACTTCCATTTACTAGATTGTTATCAGGCCCAATGGACTATACTCCAGGGGTATTTAAATTAAACAATTTTAGATATGTAACTCCAGGATCCAATACAATTGATAAGAATGCTATAATACCATCTACAATAGCTAAAGAGCTTGCGTTATATGTAGTATATTATTCGCCAATGCAAATGGCCGCAGACTTACCAAAACACTATCAAAATCATCCAGATGCATTTGAGTTTATTAAAAAAGTACCTGTTGTATGGGAAAAGAAAAAAATAATAAATAGTAAAATTGGAGAATATGTTACAATAGTAAGAAAAGACTTAAATTCTGAAGATTGGTATTTAGGTAGTATTACAAATGAAAATGAAAGATATTTTAATATTTCTCTTGATTTTTTAAATGAAAACAAAAAATATTTAGCTACAATTTATAGTGACACAAAAAATACAAATTGGAAAAAAAATCAAATGGAATACAGTATTAAATCAATAGAGGTAAATAAAAACTCAAATCTAGATCTTTTTTTAGCAAAAGGAGGAGGAGGTGCAGTTCAATTTAAAGAGATAGTAGATTAATTTAGTGACAAGATTGATTGAATTTCTTAAGCCTATAATAGTTGTATGGTAAAGGTGTAAAAAAACCTGCTAACAACATAGGAATAATGGTGTAAAAAGTAATCATAGCACCTCCAGTCATTAGATAATCTACTAAATTCATAGCAAACTCCATTCCAATCATACTAATTATTGACATACCAATTGCAGTTTTAAATGCTATATTTAATGGTTGTGTGAAACTAAGAATAATCGTTTCTAAAATAATTGAAGTTATAATTCCATTTATTATTGCAAGAATCATAATATACTGAACTGCCAAATCATATTCAGAATACTGAAAAAATAAAATGGTCCCAAAATCACCAATCGAACAACCTAATAAACACCATAATGTGTTTATTGAAGCTCTATTCCATGTGTTTTTACAATTCCAATTCATAAGGGTATAAAAAAAAACTCTAACCTAATTAGTTAGAGTTTTTTTTAAAAATTATATATGTTTTAACTTGTAACTAAAGCTCCATCTTTATCAAATTTCAATACTACGAAATTCTGTTTGTCTGATGAAACTAATTTAACTAAGAAGAAAACCTTTCCATCTTTTGTTCTCACTTTCCTAGCATGAGCAATAAAATGATCAGGGTGATTTTCCTCAATATATAATTTAATAGATTTTAATAAGTCTAAGTGACGTAATTTTTTACAATGTCTCTTAAACTTAGGTTTATGAATTTTGACAAACACACCTTTATCATTAAAATATAATACACCTTTCAAACCTCTGATGTGAACTATATAATATGTTGACTTATTATCAGCGTCTTTATCTTTTAATCCAGTAATTTCTCCAGCTTTAGCAACAGAATCTAAAACATAGCTTCCGATAAACATACTATCTAAATACTCTTTATGAAGGAAATCAATAACACCATTAGGTAGATCAGACATTTTAATCCAATCAACTTTATCTCGTGGTGGTTTACATTTAGAGTCACATTTCCCGTTTTTGCCGTTTTTTAAGTTTTCTTTGGATGATTTTTCTTTTCTATTGTATTTATATTCACCTCCTTCATCAAAAGAAAGGCTTTCTGTATTTGATAATACAGCTTCAAAACCAAAAGATTTTTTACCAATCAATATATAGGATTTATCTAATCCAATTGAAGGGTAATTAAAATCAATATAGTCATGTGCTTCTTCAGCTAAATATTCATTATCTAACTCAAAAACAATTAAATCTTTTGGATCTTCTCCATCTAAGACAAACATGTCGTTAGTCTCATTACAAGAAATAGCCAAAAAGAACATACTTAGAATAGAAAAATATTGATAAAATTTAAACTTTTTCATAAAAAATTATTTAATTGAACTATAAATATAACGATTTTTATAAAAAAATGTTTTAAACTATTTGATTATGAAATTAAAATGGAATAAAAAAATAACAGAAGATTCGTGGAGAATTTTAAAGTATAATTCTGAAACGGTCGGTGGTTTTGAAAAGTTATTGAAATTAGGTCCGTCCGTTTCAATATTTGGTTCAGCTAGAATAAAAGAAAATAATAAATATTATAAATTGACAGTTGATATAGCGAAAATGTTAACAAAATTAGGTTTTGGGGTAATTACAGGAGCAGGACCAGGAATAATGGAAGCAGGTAATAAAGGAGCAAAAGAAAGTAATGGAACTTCAGTTGGATTAAGAATTAACCTGCCTTTTGAACAGTACACTAATAAATATGTTGATGAAGATTATCTGTTACGATTTGATTATTTCTTTATAAGAAAATTAATGTTTCAAAAATATTCAAAGGGGTTTGTAATTATGCCAGGAGGTTTTGGTACACTTGATGAACTTTTCAATGCACTTACATTAATTCAATGTAATAAATCAAAACCATTCCCTATCATAATGTTTGGTAAGGAGCATTATGAACCATTATTCAATTGGATAAAAGAAACATTACTGAAAAATAATTTGATATCTAAAGAAGATATTGATCTTATTCAATTAACTGATGATGTGCATGAGGTTGAAAGAATTTTTAAAAATTATTTTAAAAATAACAGTTTTGATTTCAACTTTTAATTGATATTATCAATATATGGTGTTGGTAATATCAATTTATTTTTCTTTGAAAAAACATTCCATTCATAAAGAAGATCATTGAAAATTTCAACTTCTTTTTCTTTCAAATTAATTTCCTCAATTGGATCATTTTTTAAATTATATAATTCAAAATTATTAATATCAAAAGGTGATTCATAGTTAACAAGTTTCCAATTATCCTTCATTATAAAAGAATAACCACTATGTTCAAACCCAAAAACATATCCTTTTTTATGAATATAATTATTTTTACCGCTCAAATATTTCTTTAAAGAAGAGCCTTGTAATGAAAGATCAAAATTATTATTCTTAAAATCAATTTTACCAAAATCATATAAAGTAGGTGCAATATCTAATAATGTAATAAACTTTTTAGAAAAATAATCTTTTCTACCAACTCCATATCCACTAATGATTAATGGTGAAACAATACCTCCTTGTGTTGGTAGTCCTTTAAAAAATTTAAAAGGAGCACTACTTGCTTCTGCCCAACCAGTACCTAACGAAATAAATGAATTTTCTTTTCCCATATCATCATACTCTACACTAAAATTATTTTTTAAATATGGTCCATAAATTGGATTATTATAAAAATCTTCCGCAGCTGCACCATTATCAGACATAAATACTATTAATGTATTTTCATATTCATCTATTTTTTTTAAATAATTTATTATTCTTCCAATATTGAAATCAAGGTTTTCTATCATACCAGCATACAATTCCATTTTCTTTGATTCTATTTTTTTATCCGAATTAGATAAGTCATTCCAAGGTTTTAACCTTTGATGACTTTTTGGCAAACTTGCCGAACTTGATATAATATTTAATTTTTTAAGATTTTTAAATCTTTCTTCTTTTAACTTATCATAACCAGAATTATAAATTCCCTCATATTTATCAGTAAATTTTTCATCAACTTGTAGTGGCCAGTGAGGAGAAGTGTATGTAGCAAAAGCAAAAAAGGGCTTATTATTAGTTTTACTATTAGATATATATTCAATAATCTTATCTGTAAAATAATCTGTTGAATAATTCCCCAGTTTCCATACTGTTTTTTTTCCATTTTCAGAATATGAAGAATCTGGATAAGCTTCTATTACTTTTCTATTAGAATAATGATTTCCAGCACCAGGAAGTAATACATATGATTCATCAAAGCCTTTCTTGATTGGATCAGATTCTAAATCACCACCTAAATGCCATTTTCCAGAAATAAATGTATAGTAATCTGATGTATTTAAAATTGAAGGAATAGTTTTAATTCTATTTGACAATTTTCCTTCATACCCAAATAAGTCTGAATTATAACCTTGAATTCCAATCCCAGCAATATGATTATCCATTCCAGATAGAAGCATAGCTCTAGTTGGTGCACATAGTGGTGAAGTATGAAAATTAGTAAATGTTATTCCATTTTTGGATAAATTATTGATATTAGGTGTAGAAATTTCACTACCAAAACAACCAAGGTCAGTATAACCAAGATCATCTGCAACTATTAGTAATATATTAGGTTTTAATTCTTTATTTTTTTTTGTGAATGAACACGAAAAAAAAAATGAAATTAAAATCAATAAAATTTTAAGAAAAAAATTCATTTATTAAATATGATAAATTTTAAAAAAAATAATATTGTCTAAATTTAGATATAAATTAAAAAATGAAAAACATTAAAGAATTTAATTATAAAATTCTAGTTGAATCTCCAGGTAGAATAAATTTAATTGGAGAACACATCGATTATAATGGAGGAAATGTATTACCAGCAGCCATAGATAAAAAAATCTTTCTGTATTTCAAGAAAAGTTTAGAAAATTCTACTTGTAAAGTAACTTCAATACATTATAATGAATCAATAACATTTGAATTAAATAAAGAAAATAAAAAAATAAATTCAGATTGGAAAAACTATATTAATGGTGTAGTCTATTACTTAAAAAGATCAAGAGGAAGTCAATTAGATGGTTTTGAATGTGTAATTGATTCTAACCTTCCAGTAGGATCCGGAATAAGTTCTTCCTCTGCACTAGTTTGTGGGTTAATTAAAGGATTAAATGATCTATTCGAACTTAAAATTTCAAATCATGAAATGATAAATATTTCACAAAAAGTGGAGCATAATTTTATTGGAGTAAAAGGAGGTTTTATGGATCAATTTGCAATTTTTTTTGGAGAAAAAGATAAAATTATTCTTCTGAATTGTAATTCTTTGAAATTAGAAATGATTAATAGTAAACTATCACCCTATAAGTTTTTATTGTTAAATACAAATGTTAATCACACATTATCTTCTAGCGATTATAATAAAAGGGTTAATGAGTGTAAAAGTGCTTTAAAAAAAGCAAAAAATATAGATAAAAGATTAACATGCTTAGCTAATGCTTCTGAAGGTTTTATTATTAATAATGAATCTTTGTTTACAAAAAATGAATTTAAAAGAGCTTTATATGTTTCTCAAGAAAATACAAGGGTTTTAAAATCAACTAAACTTATAAAAGCATTAAATTTTGTAGAATTTGGTAAACTGATGTATAAGTCACATGAAGGTTTAAAAAACTTATATGAAGTAAGTTGTAAAGAGTTAGATTTTTTAGTTGATCATTCAAAAAAATACAATTATGTTTTAGGTTCTAGAATGATGGGAGGTGGATTTGGCGGATGTACTATTAACTTAATTAAAGAAGATAATATTAAACCCTATATTAAGTTGGTTTCAGAAAAATATTTAAATAAATTTCAAAAAAAACTTACACCCATTGGAATATCAATTGAAAATGGAATTAATACTATTAAAAAATAATTTTAAAGTAGTTTATAAATTTTGTAAATAAATATTTTTCCATCTTACCTTTATACCTCCTCCATCATGAATTTGTAAAGCAATACCTCCTACCCCATTTTTAATTTTATTATCATTTAAATAAACTGACTGTTTTCCATTCAACCAAGTTGTAACTTCAGAATTTAAAACTTTAATTTCCAAGATATTCCAATCTCCTTCAATTAAATTATCAGGGACAGAAGCATCTGGTTTAATCAACCATCCTCTTCCATATGATTCATAAATTCCTCCAGTAAAAAGATTTGTTGGTGCAACTTCAACTTGCCATCCAGAAATTTTAACCCCATCAATTGTAGATCTAAAAAATACTCCGCTATTACCATTAGATTCTTGTTTAAACTCTAAATGGAGCAAAAAATTATCATAATTTTTTTCTGTTAAAATATAACCATATTCTTTATTTGGACCACTCTCAGAAACTAATTCTCCATTTTCAACATACCATAATTCAGAACCATGAATATTCCAACCGTTTAGGTTTTTTCCATTAAATAAGATTTCATTATTTTGAGAAACTCCTGAAAATTGAATTAATTGAATTAAAAATAAAATGCAAATTAATTTTCTCACTTTAGTATTAAATTAATAATTTAGATAATATATAATTTGATTAAATAAAAATACAAAATAATGAAAAACTTACTATATACAACATTTATATTACTTTTCATCTCATGTGAAACTAAACAAGAAGAAAATAAAACAATTGAATATCCATTTAAAGCATCTTATTCAAGTGATATTAGTATGGGAGATCCAAGTCTATCTAATATTGTACTAGATTTACAAAAAGCAGCTAATGAGGGAGATTTTGAAAAAACAATGTCATTTCTTCATGATGACTTCGAAGGCACTTTAGCAGATGGCTCTGTAGCAAAAAAAGAGGATGTAATAGCACTTTACAAACCTATTTTTGAAACCACAAAGTTTAATATAGTTCCTAATGCATGGTTTTCAATTCACGTAAATGATTTGGATCATGATTGGGTAATTTTATGGACTAAAGAAGATTTAATATCTTCTAGTGACACCACAAGTCTATTTGCTCAAGAAAGTTTTCAAATTAAAGATGGGAAAATAATAGGAATGAATCAGTTTCAAAGACCTATTAATTAATCAATTTTCAATATTTTAATTAGTGAAGAAAATTATTATTAAAAATAAATTTGATTTATTTAATGATTATTGGAATCCTAAAATAATTGGAAGCATTAATAACCATGATGTAAAGCTTGCAAAAGTAAAGGGAGAGTTTGTATGGCATAATCATAAAAATGAAGACGAGTTATTTTTTATCATAAAAGGAAAATTGATTATAGAATTCCACGATAAAAAAGTTGAATTAAATGAAGGTGAAATGTTGATTGTACCAAAAGGAGTTGACCATAAACCTATTGCAAAAGAAGAAGTTTGGCTATTACTTTTTGAACCAAATAACATAAAACATACTGGCGATGTTATTAGTAATTTAACCGTTGATAAATACGAAAAAATATAATGAAAAAATTATTAATATTTCTATTTCTTATTAGCTGTAATGCTAGTAATAACCCTAAAACTGAAAAAAATGCTGATTCAGTAGATGAAAAATTTTCCAAATACGAAGAATTAGTTAATTTATTTTATGATTGGAGAGAATTTGAAAAACCTCCTCTTTTAAATGGTGCTCCTGATTATACAAAAAAAAGATTTAAAGAAGATCAAGATAATTTTTTAAATCTAAAAAATAAACTTTACAATTTTGACATTAGCAGTTGGAGCATAAGTGATCAAATTGATTGGTATATAATTAAAGCTGAAATGAGTGGTTATGAATTTAACTATTCTATTTTAAAACCATGGGAAAGAGATCCTGCATTTTATCAAACTATTTGGATGAATCAAAGCGATGTTCCTGCACATGAAGGACCAACTAATCATGGAGTTTTAGAATTTTGGATGTATGATCTTCCATTAAATGGAGATTCTAAGAAAAAATTTCTACATGAAATGATGAGTATTCCATCTTTTTTAATACAAGCAAGAGATAATTTAAAAGGAAATGCTAAAGATTTATGGGTTGCGGGAATTGAAAATTTTAGAAAACAATATAATAATCTGAATACTATCAAGTCTAAATTGAATTTAAAAAGAGATGATAATATAAGTGTAGCAATTGAAGAATCTAAAATTGCCACTCAAAATTTTATAGAATGGTTAGAAAACGAATCAAAAAATAAAACAGGTCCTTCTGGTATTGGTAAAGATAATTATACTTGGTACCAACAAAATGTTCATTTAGTACCTTTAACTTGGGAAGATGAGGTTAGACTATTACAGAGAGAATTAGATAGAGCATGGGCTTCTTTAAAATTAGAAGAACATAATAATAGAAATTTACCAGAATTGATTGCTGCAGATAACCCCGAAGAATTTAAAAAACTAACAGAAAACGGAGTGAAAAGATTTATGAAGTTTTTAAAGGAAAAAGATATTATGACTGTAAAAGATAATATGGAGCCAGCATTAAGGGAACATATGGGTAAATTTGTACCAAAAGAAACTAGAAACTTTTTTAATATAGGTCTTCATCTTGATCCGCTTCCATTGTATTCTCATTTTGTTCATTGGTTTGATCTTGCAACGATGAGAGACGAACCTCATAAGAGTCCAATTAGACGAGAAGCTCTTTTATATAATATTTTTGACTCAAAAAACGAAGGTTATGCTACAGGAGCTGAAGAAATGTTTATGCATGCGGGGTTATATGAGGATTCTCCTAGATCAAAAGAGATTGTATGGATAATGATTGCCCAAAGAGCTGCGAGGGGATTAGGATCTTTATATGCCCATGCTAATGAAATGACAATGGCTGAAGCTGGTAACGTACATGTAAAATGGACACCTAGAGGTTGGATGAATAGAGAACCTCATCTTTTACAGTTTGAACAACATCTTTATTTAAGACAACCCGGATATGGAACCTCTTATATTACAGGCAAGTATCTTATTGAGAGAATCATGACTGAATACGCTGAAAAATTAGAAAAAGAAGGAAAAATTTTTTCATTAAAAAACTTTTTTGATGCGTTCAACGATACAGGAAATATTCCTGTAGAATTAGTACGTTGGGAAATGACAGGAAATAAACCAAAAAATTATGAATAAAGTAGTGATTATTTCAGAGAAAAAAATACTATCGTTATTTGATTCTAAAGAAAAGAAAACAATTTGGAAAAAAGAACTAGATAAAAATATTTTAGGAACATATAGAGTTGGTAAATATTTGTTTCTTTATACTATGTCAAAATGGGGAATGGGATACATATATAGTTCATTATTACACCTTGAAAGTGGAGATTATTTTTGGATTAATAAAAAATTATATAGTTCATCAAATGTATTGATATTTAAGAATCATATTTATTTTATTAATAAATCATTTGAAATAATTTCTTTAGAATTAGAATCATGCGAAGAAGTTTTTAAGAAAAAGTTCCCATATAAAAAATGGTACACAAGCGTTTATCCAAAACTTGTTATTTATGATGGGAAAGTTATTGCCTACAATAAAAAAAATGCTGTAAAAATTAACAACTCAAACAATGATTTAGAAGACTTTATTTTTAGAAATCATGACTTAAAAGATGTTGATTCAATGAGTGATGTATATAATATTGCTGTTAATTCATATGTTAACCATAATACAGGTGGTGATGCTGTTATGTATGGTGCAATGGGAGGTGGTGATGTTGGTGGTGGTGGTGGTGACGCCGGTGGCGGTGACGGTGGTGGTTAAATATCATCATTTATTCCAATACTAAATAAGGCATAATCGTATTTTACTGGATCCTTTTCATCAAATTTTCTTAATTTAACATCCAGCTCTTTTAATGTTTTTATATCGTTTTGTTTTCTTTTTATTAAACCTAATTTCCTTCCTATTCTATTGGTATGTGTATCTAATGGACAAGATAACTTCGATGGACTTATTTTGTTCCAAATACCAAAATCAATACCATGGGTATCTTTTCTTACCATCCATCTTAAAAACATATTTATTCTTTTACATGCAGAGCCTTTAGATGGATCTGATATATGTTTTTTGGTTCTAATTGGGTGATCAATTGAAAAAAAAATTTCTTTTAAATTTTTTATATTTTTAAATAACCATTTATCATCATAATTAACAGAAAATATTTTTTCAAGACCACCATGGTTTTTGTATATATTTTTTAATGATTTTATAAAAAAATGTAAGTCAATAGAATTAAATGTTCTATGACAAAAATCAATTGATTCTATATCTTTTTGATTTGAGTTAATTATAAAATCATATGGAGATGAATGCATTTTTATCATAAGTTCTTCAGCATTTTTAATTATCATTTTTCTGTTTCCCCAAGAAATTATTGAAGTTAAAAATGCAGAAATTTCTATATCTTCTTTTTTTGTGAAAGAGTGCGGTATTTTTATTGGGTCAAATTCAATAAAATTTTTATTGTTGTACTTTAAATATTTTTCTTCTAAAAATTCTTTTAAATCTTTTTCTGAATTGAATCGTTTCATATAATTATATTACAAGAAATGTTAAATAATATCACACATAAAAATCCTGAAATTGAAAAGCAAATCATAAATCTAGTAGGAAAAGAATATAGTATAATCGATAAAATAAAATTAAATGGAGTTGGATCTCAAAATTTATTAATTAAAAAAAGTGATAATACAATATATGATATTCTTAAAAATGATTTTACATTAAATAGATGTAATATTGAATTAAGGCCAAAAGGTGTTATTTTATTTATTAATTCAAAATTAGAAACCTATTGTTTATCAATACCTTACTATAAATTAGTCTTATTTAAAATTAATGAAATAAATTATACAATTTCATATGATCATTTTTTTTTAAAACTGAAAGTAAAAAATGAATCTGATCATAAGTTTTTTAAAAAACTATCTAAACAAAAAGCATTGTTTTTAGAGGATAAATTTATTTAAAAGTATAATTCTACTTCTAAATCTATATCATCTAAAATCAACTTATCTCCTAAATTTTCAAAAAAATTACCTGATCTAAATTTTACATTATATTTTGATCTATCAAATGCTAATTTGGTAGTTACTTTATTGCTCTCAATATCAAGATTAAATTTAATAGGATGAGTAATATCTTTAATTGTGAGTGTTCCATCTACCATAAAAACTTCACCTTTCTTTTCAGAAGAAACTATTTCAAGTTTAGCAGTTTTATGTTTATCTACAGAAAAAAAGTCATCTGACTTTAAATGACCTTCTAGTCTTTGTTTAGATCCACCACTTAAATCTTCTACATTTAAAGATTCCATATCAACTATAACTTTTCCTTTGACCTCATTTTCTGATATTGAAATATTTCCATCTAAAAATTTTAAAGAACCATAATGTATTTTAGTAGTTATTTCTCTACCAGTCCATTTTATTTTACTGGTTTCGGTATTTATTGATTTTGTTTGAGCAAATAAACTAAAGCTTACAAGTAATTGGATGATAATAAAATATTTTTTTTTCATAAATAAACTTTTAAATTAAACATGCAACAAAAATGATAAATTAACCTCAAAATGAGTGCTAAAAATCATAATTTATTAAATTTTAGTAATTTTGTATATAATTTAATTATAAATTAAAATATTATGAAAAATATAATTTACTATTTATTCCCAATTCTTGGCTTATTATTTTTAATAAGTTGTGAAGATGATGATGATGCAGCAAAAGATAGCTTTATGTTGACTCATGCAGATACAAAATGGAAATTTACAGAAGCAGATACAACAGAGTGGTTACATATTGATATGGATAAAATTCATGACTATATAGTTGATGATTCAGATTCTAATTGTTGTACATGGAGTACAGCCACTGGAACCCATACAGATTGTGATGGGTATAGTTATACTAACAGAATGTTGGTCAATAAAGGAGATAGCCTTCACATGGATATTATTTATGGTAGTACTACTATGGCAGATGAAAATGTTTTGATGGTAGTTAATGGAAATACAATGATTGTGAAAATAACACATCCAACTTTTACAGAATCAATAACTTATACAAAAACAACTGATGCACTTCCTAGTGTAACTTGTTTACCATAATCATTGAAATAGAATAAATTAAAAAAACCTATCTAATTAGATAGGTTTTTTTTTTAGTTGCTTAGTATATTTGAATAAACATAACCCTAAAAAAAATGAAAAATTTTATAATTATTTTAATTGTATTATTTTCTTCTTGTAATGCAGTTGAAAATGATATTCAAAATTCCTACAAAGAAAAGTACAGACCTCAATTTCATTTTTCTCCTCCCTCTGGTTGGATGAATGATCCAAATGGAATGTTTTACCTTAATGGAAATTATCATTTATTTTATCAACATTACCCTGATGATAATGTTTGGGGGCCAATGCACTGGGCTCATGCAATTTCAAAAGATTTAATACATTGGGAAAATAAACCAATTGCGATTTATCCTGATGGAAATAACTATATTTTCTCTGGATCAGCTATAGTTGATAAAAATAATAAATCTGGATTAGGAGATGGAAATAATCCTCCTATATTAGCTTTTTATACAAATCATGATATGTTTTTAGAAAGGATGTGGAATGAAACAAAAGAAGATAGATACATACACGTTGAGACTCAACATATTGCATATAGTCAAGATTTAGGAAAAACATGGATAAAATATGATAAAAATCCTATAATTGACAATCCTGGGTTTAGAGATTACAGAGATCCTAAAGTAACTTGGTCAGAAGAATATAAAAAGTGGTTTATAACTCTAGCAGCTAGAGATAGAATAATATTTTATTCATCTGAAAACCTGATAGATTGGGAATTTATATCAGAGTTTACTGGGATAGGTGAAATGAATGGCGTTTGGGAATGTCCTGACTTGTTTCCATTGGTAGATGAAGAAGGAAATAAAAAATGGGTTCTTTTTGTTAGTATAAATAAAAGTTCACCAAATGGAGGCAGTGGAACTCAATATTTTATAGGGGATTTTAATGGTAAAGATTTTATTGTAGATGATAATTTTTTAGGAGATGAAAAGTCTATATGGATTGACTATGGAAGTGATAATTATGCTGGGGTAACTTGGAATAATACATCAGATAATTTAAAATCTAGAAAATTTATTGGTTGGATGAGTAATTGGAAGTATGGTCAAATGGTACCAACATCAAAATGGAGAAGCGCAATGACAATACCTAGGGATATTACTTTAATTAAAAATTCTGATAAGTATAGGTTAAAATTTAGTTCGATAGATCTTCAAAAGATAGAATCAGAATCATATAAAGGTAAAATTGTTGATGAATTAAAACTTGATGAAAACTTAAATAGAATTCTTCTTACTGAAATTTCAACAGATTCATTCGAGATTAATCTAAAAAATAACTCAGAAAATTTAATAATAAAATTTTCATCTGAAACTTTTGAAATAAATAGAGGAAACTATCTAACTGATAAAAATTTCAATGATAAAAAAAGAACTTTAGAGGTTGAAACCTTTAGAAAAAGGTTTATAAATAAACAAAAAGCCAAGTTTAATTCTAAAGTATCATCATTAGAGTTATTATTAGATAATAGTTCAATTGAACTATTTGTAAACGATGGTGAACTTGTGATGTCCGATGTATTTTTTTATGACTCTAAATTTGATGTGGTTGAATTTAGTGGATTAAATAATTCCATTATAAATTATAAAATTCTAAAATCTATTTGGTAGAATTATGATTTATTGGCTATAATTATTAAACTATCTGAAAAACCATATCTGATATAATCTTTTTTAGAAAAATTATTTGAATATCTATTCATTTCTACATCAAATCCAACTTTAGATATTCTTTCTTTTATGTCTAACCCATACCACCTTACATGATCCCATTGGCCAAAATGTTTGATTCTATCACTAGCTTTTGTTATAGAAGAATCCTCATATGTACTATTTAGTTTTTCATTGATTGGAACTGTTATGACTGCCTTCCCTCCTTTTTTCAATACTCTGAACATTTCAAAAATAGCTTTTTTATCATCTTGAATATGTTCTAAAACATGATTACAAATTATAAGATCAAAAAAATTAGTTTCAAAATTAAGATCAGTTAAATCTATATTTATAATTCCCTTTTGATTTGAATATCCAGATACCATTTTATCTCCTGCTACATAAGTTAAGTTTTTACACTTAGATAATTTTTCATAATAGGATAATTCCGGTGCTATATGGAGCAAAGTAAACTTTTTCTCTAAAATATTTAATTTATTTTCTAAATAGTGCCATACCAACCTTTGTCTTGCATTAGCCCCATTTGATGGGGAAAGAAGATTATTACGTACTTTTATAAATAATTTAAATTCTCTTTTAGCTATTGGACAGTAATAATTGAATCTTTTTCTATTTAAAATATATTGTTGAAAATACAATCTTTTCCAGTTAAGTTTTCTTAAAAAAATCCTTATTTCAAATGGTAATAATATTTTAGCAAGATTCGTGATTCTTTGCTTTAAAACCCTTATCATATTTTATGAGTATTAGATCATTTTAAATTTAGATAAATTATAGATAAATAAATCTAATTTATCATTTCAATTAATTTTATTCTTTTAATTATAATTAGTTATATGTAGGTTTGATAATGAATTTTTCAAATAAGTACTTACAGTTTGTCATTGGGTACATTGCATTTTCATTTTCTATTCTAGAGGGTTTAAGTTTTTTAATTGATAATTATCAATTCAACTCTAAGATCCTTGATTATACTTTATTAGTATTAGTAATAGGGTTTTTTGGTATATTAGCATATCAATTTGTTATATCAATAACAAAAACAAATACTCAGAAGAATACAAAAAAAATTAATTATAAAGGATATTTATCATATCTAAATATTGGTGTTACCATTCTAATTGGGGGGTTTTTTGTTTATTACTATAATAAAAGTACATCGAAAGACGAACTCTTTGAAATAAAGCTTCCAGAAATTATTGATGCATTTGAAAATAATCAATACTCAAAAGTTTACAATGAAATTAGTTTATTAAAAAACAATAAAGTTTCAAATCCTATTTTAGATAATTATTTCGAGAAAGTAACAACAGAAGTTAATATAAATACTAGTCCTCTAAACTATGAGGTTTATTTGGATTTATTAAATGATTCTATTGAAAACTGGATATACCTAGGAAAATCACCAGTGTCAAAAGTAAGAGTTCCTAATGTTCGTTTTAATTTAAAATTTAAATCAAATGACAATGAGTTTACTGAGAGATCAAATTATAGGATATTAAATCGAGGTAGACTTTATGCTTTACCATCATCAATTGATTACAATAAAGATGAATTTAAAATTATTTTAGGTGCTAAAAGAAGCCTTTCATTCCCTGGTTTAGATCATTATTCTTCAATACAAATAGGTCCTTATTTAATTTCAAAACTAGAGGTAACAAATGTTGAGTTTTTAGAATTTGTTCAAGATGGAGGATATGAAAATCCTATTTATTGGGAAGCTGGAAATAATGATAATCCTAAATTTATGGAAAATGAAATAAAAAAGTTTGTTGGAAAATTTGGAAAACCAGGTCCTTCAAATTGGTCTTACGGGATGTACCCAGAGGGACAAGAAAATTTTCCTGTTACAGGCATTTCGTGGTTTGAAGCAATGGCTTATGCTAATTATAGGAATTTATCTTTACCCAATGTTTATCAGTGGGCTACTGCTGCAACATTAAGCAGTTCAAGTTCATTTATGTATAATAGCAACTTTTCACAAAATCAATTAATTAATGTTGGTTCTCAAGATAATTCAAACTTTAACGGTTTATATGATATTGCAGGGAATGTTAGAGAATGGATTGTAAATTCTTTAAGTGATGATAGTTCAATAAAAGGTATTTTAGGAGGAAGCTTCAATGATGAACCTTATTACTTTAATGATTACTTTGGTCAAAATTCAATGGATAGAAGTTTAGGAAATGGATTAAGATTAGTTAAAAACCTAGAAAGTGAATTTAAAACTGATATTACTGCAAATGATCAATACTATGTAAAAGTAAGAGATTTTCTCAATGAGAAAAATGTTTCTGATGATGTATTTGAAATATTTAAATCACAATATGATTATGATATTTCAGAATTAAATAAAGAAGAAAAAACTCTTGATTATAGTTTTTCTTCATTTGCAGTTGATCAATTTTATATTGATGCTGCATACAATAATGAAAGATTGCCAGGATATGTTTTTTATGACAAAAACATTAAAAAACCATATAAACCTATTATTTTCTTTCCTGGTTCAGGGTCTATCAATACTGATTCTTTTGAAAATGGTATAGAAAATAGAATGAAACAATTTTCTTATCTATTATCAGAGGGGTATGCTTTAATACACCCAATATATAAAAGTACATTTGAAAGAAGAGATAATATTAAAAGCGATTATCCAGATGAAACTGATGAATACAAAAATGCAGTTATTAGATGGGGAAAAGATTATAAAAGAGCTATTGATTATATACAATCAAGAGATGATATGGATATTAATAGCTTATCTTATTATGGAATAAGTTGGGGAGGATCAATTGCAAACATATTGTTAGCTATTGATGATAGAGTTAAAAATTCAGTATTATATGTAGCTGGTATTGAATTTCAGACTTGTAAAAAGGAGGTGGATAAATTCTATTATACTTCAAGAATTAAAATACCAGTTTTAATGTTAAATGGTAAATTTGATCATTTTTTTCCACTAGAAACATCTCAAATTCCTATGTTTAAACTATTAGGAACTCCTGAAAAAGACAAAAAACATTATGTTTATGAAACTGGACATTATGTTCCAAGAGATGAATTAATAAAATTACATCTTGAATGGTTAGCAAAATACGAATAAATTTATATGAAAAGATTGAATTATGAAGACAATAAACGATAAACAAAATAAAGAAGTAATAATTGTTTGCGAACTATCTGTGAACGATGACAGAACAATTGATACAAGAGAATGGAGTGATAGTTATGCCAAACTTATATCAGAAACAGAGGAGAATACAATATCTTGGAGATTTTTGATCTCTGAGAATGAGAAAAAAGTAACACTTTATGAGAGGTATAGTGATGAGAACGCTTTTAAAAACCATCTCAACAGAATATTAGCAGAGGGGGGAGATCTTCAAGAGGAGTTTGGGAAGTTTTCAAACATCTACACATTTGAAAGTATAATATACTTAGGAGATGTTTCAGATGAACTGAGATCTTACATAAAGGATCATGGCTTAGATGTAGACTTCCGTTCAAGTATTGGAGGTTATACTAGATACTAAAAAACCCATCATATGATGGGTTTTAAAGGTTGCAGTCCCTAGGGGAATCGAACCCCTGTTTCCAGGATGAAAACCTGGCGTCCTAACCCCTAGACGAAGGGACCATTTTAAAGTGCAAATATATTAGGACACAAATAATTACAAAAATATTATAAGATAAAAAATTGATATATTAATATAATTTGAATTAAAAAAATTCATTTACTAGATTTGCCGAAGATTTAAAACCTATATATGTGTAAAATTAAAATTGGTATTAACGGATTTGGTAGAATTGGAAGGTTAGTGTTTAGGACTGCAATTAAAGATAATAATATAGAAGTAGTTGGTATTAATGATTTAATTGAAACCGAATATATGAGCTATATGTTAAGGCATGATTCTACTCATGGAAAATTTGATGGTAAAGTAACTGTAGAAGGAAATAATCTTGTAGTAAATGGTAATAAAATTAGAGTAACAAATGAAAAAGACCCTTCAAATCTAAAATGGTCTGAAATAAATGCTGAATACATTGTAGAATCAACAGGTTTGTTTTTGAATAAAGAATCAGCAAAAGGACATCTATCATCAGGAGCCAAAAAAGTTATTATGTCAGCCCCTTCAAAAGACGATACCCCTATGTTTGTAATGGGTGTAAATCATTTATCTTATAACTCTGATATGCATTTTGTATCTAATGCTTCCTGTACAACCAACTGTCTTGCTCCTATGGCAAAAGTTCTAAATGATAATTTTGGAATAATTAGTGGACTAATGACAACAGTACATGCTGCAACTGCATCTCAAAAGGTAGTTGATGGTCCATCTTTAAAAGATTGGAGAGGTGGAAGGTCTGCATTTTCAAATATAATACCATCATCAACTGGAGCTGCAAAAGCAGTAGGAAAAGTTATTCCTAGTTTAGATCGTAAACTTACCGGTATGGCATTCAGGGTTCCAACAGTCAACGTTTCAGTGGTGGATTTAACTGCTAATCTAAAAACTAAAACTTCTTACAAAGAAATATGCTCTAGAATGAAAAATGCTTCTGAAAATGAGTTAAAAGGAATTATGGGATATACCAATGAAGATGTTGTATCAACAGATTTTATAGGAGATTCTAGAACTTCTATATTTGATGCTGGAGCTGGAATTATGTTAAATGATACCTTTGTTAAAATAGTTGGATGGTATGATAATGAATGGGGGTACTCCTCAAAAGTGATAGAATTAATTAATCATATGAGTTCTGTAGATAACAATTAAATTAACTCTACTCCTTTAGATTTCATTTCATTTAAAGCTAATTCAGAACTTTTTTTATCGATTCCTCTGATACAATGAACTAAAACTCTAGTTTTAAACCCTTCAGAAATAGAATCTATAGCAGTATATTTCAAGCAATAATCAGTTGCCAAACCAACATAATCTATCTTTTTTATCTTTTTTTTCCTCAAATAATCTGAAAGGCCGGTAGATTTTATTTTTCCATTATCAAAAAACCCACTATAACTATCAATATGCTTCTCTGATCCTTTATGTATAACTTTTTTCACATTAGAAATATTTAAGGATTTAGGAAAATCTGAACCGAAAGTGTTTTGTACACAATGATCTGGCCATAAAACTTGATCCAACCCATTTATATTTATAATGTCTCCAATATTTTTATTTTTATGATTCGAAGCAAAACTCACATGATCTTTAGGGTGCCAATCTTTAGTTGCAAGAACAAGATCATAATTTTTGATTACAACATTTATAGGTTCAATAATGCTTTCTCCACCAGGGACTTCCAGAGAACCACCATTGATGAAATCATTCTGAAGATCTACAATTACTAATGTTTTCATTTTTTTCTTAACTCTAAAATCATCTTATTTTTTTCTTCAAAAAGTGATTTTTCAAGTCCAACAGGATAATTATGAGGGTTTTCTAGTCTTTTATGAGTATTGTCAAGATAAATTAAATCACTAATCAATTTAGCTCTGATATTATGAATTGAATCGGATTTATAAACAAGTTTTCCTTTTTTAAAAATAGATTTGAGTAAATCTTCATGTTTTATATTATTATTTAAAAATCTCTTTGATTTGGTAGAATCATTTGGATCAATCATAATACTAGAATTGGTTTTGTAGTTAATATCATAAATCATGTCACCTAAAAATTTATCATTTCTAAAAAAACGTCTTACTTGATGCATTCCTGGATTATTTATCTTTATTTTTTGTTCAGAAAGTTTAAGTTTATTTATCCATTGTCCATTTTCATCTTGTAAAGCAGAAAGTTTATAAACGGCACCTAATGATGGGTTATCGTAAGCGGTAATTAGTTTTGTCCCTATCCCCCAAACAGATATCTTAGATTTTTGATACTTCAAACTAGTCAAAAGAAACTCATCTAAATCATTACTAGCAACGATTTTAACATCTTCAAGACCCTCTTTATCAAGTAGTTTTCTTGCTTTTTTACTTAGATATGCAAGATCTCCAGAATCAATTCGTATTCCAGCTAAGCTTTTCCCTTTTTCTTTAAGTTCTTTACCTATTTTTGTAGCATTTATCACTCCTTGTAAAGTATCATAGGTATCAACTAAAAGAACACAATTATTTGGCATTACTTCTGCATAGGATCTGAAAGCTTCTTCTTCTGAATCAAAAGATAAAACCCAGCTATGTGAATGAGTTCCACTTACAGGAATATCAAAAAGTTTTCCAGCTAAAACATTAGAGGTTTTAGAACATCCTCCAACATAAGAAGCTCTACTAGCAGAAAGGGCACCATCAATACCTTGAGCCCTTCTTAAACCAAATTCTAAGATGGGATCACCATTGGCTGCCAAATACATCCTAGATGATTTTGTAGCAATAAGAGACTGAAAGTTAATAATATTTACAAGTGATGTTTCAAGAAGCTGACACTGATAGAGAGGGCCCGTTATTCTTAGAAGAGGTTCGTTAGGAAAAACGACTCTCCCCTCCTCTATTGCATCTAAATCACATTCAAATTTAAATTTTTTTAAAAATTCTAAAAATTTTTTTTCAAATAATTTCTTTCCATTTTCTGTTTTTAAACTAGATAGGTAGCTAATATCTTCATTTGAGAATTTAAAATTATTTAAATAATCTATCACATAATCAAGTCCACATGTAACAGAATAAGCTCCTTTAAATGGGTTATTTCTAAAAAAAAGATTAAAAGAAGATTGCTTTTGATGAATTCCTTTTTTCCAGTACCCATAACACATCGTTAATTGATAAAGGTCAGTAAGTAGTCCTAGAGAATCAGAATAAATTTTTTTTATCATTAAATGAAATTATAGAAAGCAATTCTAAATAAGAAATCTAAAATAAAAGAAATTTTAAAAAAGATTTAGTTGAGTTACAATAAATTATATAGTAATGAAAAAGAAATTAATCTCTTGTTATATAGATTTTTAAATTATAACCTTTTGAATACATATTTATCATTATATACTGTACCAGAATCTGGTCCAGAATCTTCCATCCATTGTTGGTACAGAGTAACGGTATCTTTTGATGCATTTAAATCATATCCCAATCTCATTAAATCCCAATCGTCTTCATCTGGACCTGGACCTCCATCTTCATTATTCCAAAGTTGATATACATACATAGTATCTCCCAAGATAGCCCAAACTCCTCTAGATTTAAAAGTATCCTCTCCATATTCCCAATCTCTAAAATAAAACTCATGTAAAGGTTTTAGAATAGTAGGTGTCGTTAAAGTAAGTCCAACCCATGATGAATCATCATCAATATGATTAAAAGTATCATTTTCCTCAATAAAATAAATTCCCTCCCAATCTCCAACCGCATCATAACCCATACTATCCACATAAAAAAGTGTATCAAGAATGCTAACGGTATCAGAAACACTAACTGTATCAAAAACAGAAACTGTATCGCTAAGACTATTAGCTATACCATCTTCTAATTCTTCACAAGAAAGTATACCAGCAAGTACTACAAACATTATTAGAATTGAGTGTTGGAAGTAAGAGAATAATTTATTCATGATATGATTATTTTTTCAACAAATATAATAAAAAAAAAATTCACTTATCAATTTGATCTGTTTTGTTGGAAGAAAAAATAATGCTTGTCATAACACTAATTACAACAATAAGCATACCTAAGTAAGTTATAAAATTGAATGACTCATCAAAAAATTCGTACCCAATTGCTATTACTAATAATATTTCGGAATAACTAATAATCGAAACGGTTGAAACTTTTTCATTTTGAAAGGCTTTGGTCATAAAATACTGACCAAATTGTGTTACAACCCCTATACCAAACAGTATAATTAAATCATGGATACTTGGTGCTACCCAACTAAAATAACTTATAACACCAGCTACTGGAAAGGCAATCATAGGAAAATATAAAATAAGAACTAAAGGATGTTCTTTTTTTCGTAAATATCTAATGATGTTATAAGCACATCCAGCACAAAAACTTCCTAATAAACCTAATATCAGATAATTTGATGTAACTCTATAATCATATCCTTGAATTAAAATAATACCAAGAAATGCAAATAATATACACAATGATTGTAAAAAAGTAATTTTTTCTCTTAATATAAATACCCCAATAAGAGAAGTAAAAATTGGAGTTAAGTAAATTATTGTTGATGCTGTAGCAAGAGGAATGTTTTGTATTATTTCAAAGTAACAATACAAACCAATTGTGCCAAATACACCTCTTATAAATAGTAAGGGTTTATTTTTGCCAAAAACGTATATCCTTTGGGTTTTAAGTATAATGTAACTAATAAAAAAAGAAATAATACATCTAAAAAAAACTACCTCTATAGCTGGAATATGAGGTAAAAGTTTAACTCCTATCTTTACAATAAGAAAAAATATTGTAGAGATAAACATAAAATAAATTCCTTTTTTCAATTTTGAATTATTAGAAATTACTTAATTTTTCCATCTTCTATTTTAAGAATTCTTTTCGCTATTGATGCAAATTCTAAATTATGGGTAACCAATACAAATGTATTGTTGAGTTCTCGATTTAATTTTTTTATTAAATTAAATAGTTGTTTAGAGTTTTTAGAATCAAGATTACCTGAAGGTTCATCAGCAAAAATAATTGAAGGATTATTAATTAATGATCTGGCTACAGCAACCCTTTGTTGTTCTCCACCAGATAATTCATCTGGCCTATGGTGAATCCTTTCTGAAAGATCTAAAAAGTCTAAAAGATATCTACCTTGACGTTCAACATCTTTTCTATTATTTTCTGAAATATATCCTGGTATACAAACATTTTCTAAAGCATCAAATTCTGGTAATAAATTATGAAATTGGAAAATAAATCCAATATTTTGATTTCTAAAATGTGCTAATTGATTTTTTGATAAAGATTTTAAATTAATTCCATCTACCAATACATCACCTTTGTCTGGGTTCTCTAAGGAACTTAGTATATATAATAATGTAGACTTTCCAGCACCTGACTTCCCGACAATAGAAACTATTTCACCAGAAGAAACAGAAATGTCAATATTGTTTAAAACATTGATTTTATTATAAGATTTAGAGATTTTGTTTCCCTGTAATAACATAAATCTAAATTAACTAATAAATAAGCTAATTATACTAGTATTATTAATTATTAATCATTTATTTTATACAAAAAATTATATATGAATATTCACGAATATCAAGCTAAAGAAGTCCTTAAATCTTTTGGTGTTAGGATTCAGGAAGGTCATGTAGCCAACTCACCAAAAGAAGCAAAAGATGCTGCTTTAAAACTTTCTAAAAATGGTAATTCTAATATTTTTGTTATAAAAGCTCAAATTCATGCTGGTGGAAGAGGAAAGGGAACCATAAAAGAAACAGGATCAAAAGGGGTTGTGATTACAAAAAATATTGATGAGGTAGAAGAAAAAGCTAAAAATATATTAAATGGAACACTTATAACTCATCAAACAGGTCCATCTGGTAAAACTGTAAATAAGGTTCTTATAGCTGAAGATGTATATTATCCTGGAGAAGAGGATCCAAAAGAATTTTATTTAGGTATACTACTTGATAGAGTAAAAGGCTGCAACGTAATTATGGCTTCATCTGAAGGTGGAATGGATATTGAAACAGTTGCGGAAGAAACCCCAGAAAAAATAATTAAAGAATGGATAGATCCAAATGTTGGACTTCAAGGTTTTCAAGCTAGAAAAATTGCTTTTGCTCTTGGTTTAAAAGGTCAAGGTCTTAAAGAAATGATTAATTTTATTTTTTCTTTATACAAAGCATATGAAAGCATCGATTCATCTATGTTTGAAATAAACCCAGTACTTAAAACATCAGATAATAAAATTCTTGCTGTTGATGCAAAAGTAAATATCGATGATAACGCTCTATTTAGGCATAAAAATATTGAAGAATTAAGAGATTTATCAGAAGAAGATCCAGCAGAAGTTGAAGCTAATAAAGTTGGATTAAGTTATGTAAAACTTGATGGAAATGTAGGTTGTATGGTAAATGGAGCAGGATTAGCTATGGCTACTATGGATATTATAAAACTTTCAGGAGGGGATCCAGCAAATTTTCTTGATGTAGGTGGTAATGCTAGTGCTGAAACCGTAGAAACTGGCTTTAGAATCATACTTAAAGATAAAAATGTAAAAGCTATTTTATTAAATATCTTTGGTGGTATAGTTCGGTGTGATAGAGTAGCTAATGGAGTTGTTGAAGCTTATAAAAATATTGGTGATATTAATATTCCAATAATTGTAAGACTTCAAGGCACAAATTCCAAAGAGGGAGCAAAAATTATTGATAATTCTGGTCTTAAAGTTTTTTCTGCAATAACATTAAAAGAAGCCGCTGAAAAAGTAAACGAAATTCTCTAAGATTATAATAAATTAATTTTAGCGTTCGTAGTTCAACTGGATAGAATACCAGATTTCGGCTCTGGGGGTTGAGGGTTCGAATCCTTCCGAACGCACAAAAATCATTAAAATAATTTGTTTTTCTATTTCAATAAATAAATTTGCAAAAAATAATTCCTTTGAAAACAATAAAATCTATAGTTCTATTTTTTATTTTAATAATATTTATCTACTTATTAAACTCATCTGTTTTTAACCTCCCACCTCTTGGAAAATTTTTAAATCCATATTCTGGTTTTATACAAAATGGAATGGTTAATAAATTTTATGATATTGATCTACCAGGAATTAAAGATGAAGTCACTCTTCAAATTGATAGCCTTTTAATACCTCATATTTATGCAAAAAATGATGAAGACCTTTATTATGTTCAAGGATATATGCATGCATTTCATAGGCTTTGGCAAATGGAATTTCAAATTATGTCAACGTCCGGAAGATTATCAGAAATTTTTGGTGAAAGAGCACTTTCAAGGGATAGAGAATCAAGAAGAAAAGGTCTTTTGTATGCAGCAAAAAACACTCTAGAAGTTTCAAAAAAAGATAAAGAAACCTTGAAGTTTATTCAAGCATATACAAAAGGAATTAATGATTTTATATCATCAAATGATATTAAAAATTTACCTATAGAATATAAATTATTAAATTATAAACCTGAGAAGTGGACTATTTTGAAATCATTTCTTTTGATGGAACAAATGTCAGATATGCTTTCTAGAAGAAATCAAGATATTGAAGACACTTATTTATTAGAATTATTAGGAAAGGAAGAATATGATTTTCTTTTTCCCGAAATTCATCAAGCAGTTGATCCGATTATTCCTAGAAATACAAGTTTTAAATTTTCTCCTCAAAAGTTAACTAGAAAAAGAGATACTATTTATCCTAAAATTTTAATTGATAAAACTTTTAAAAAGCCTGATCCAGATAATGGCAGTAATAATTTTGCAATATCTGGGAAAAGAACAAAAAATGGATACCCTATACTAGGTAGTCAGCCAGATTTATCCTTAAATCTTCCATCTATATGGTATGCAATTCACTTAAATTCCCCAACTGTAAATACTATGGGCGTTAGTCTTCCAGGTGCCCCCGGAATAATTATTGGCTTTAATGATTCCATTGCGTGGGGAGAAACAAATGCAACAAGAGATGTGGTTGATTTTTACAAAATTAAATTTAAGGATAATAATAGAAAAGAATATTTTTTTGATGGAAAATGGTTAAAAACAGAAAAAATTATAGAAAAATTCATTGTTAAAAACTCAAATCCTTTTTATGATACTATCATTTTTACCCATCATGGACCTGTATCATATGATAGAAATTTTTTAGGTAATAATGATAAAGTTGATTTGGCTATGAGATGGATTGCACATGATGCATCTATTGAATATAAAACCTTCTTTAAGCTTAATAGAGCAAAAAATATAAATGAGATTAAAGAAGCTTTATCTTATTTTGATGGACCTGCTCAAAATTTTGCTTATGCTACAACTTCAGGTGACATAGGAATAACAATTGCTGGTAAATTTCCAATAAAATGGGAAGAACAAGGTAAATTTCTATTGGATGGAAGTAAAAGAGATCATGAATGGTCAGGATATATACCTTTTGATCATGCATTATCAATGTTAAATCCAGAAAGAAATTATGTGAGTTCGGCAAATCAACACCCATCAGATAAATCTTATCCGTATTATACATATAGCCATAATTATGAATACTACAGAGGTAGAAGACTTAATGATAGATTAGAAACTATTTTAAATGCAACAATCGAGGATGTTAAAAATATTCAAAATGATAACTTTAATTACATAGCATATGAAATTCTACCTATTTTGCTTGAAAAAATTGATACAATAAATTTTGATGATAATAAAAAATTATACTTTGAAAATCTAAAAAAATGGGATTATTTTTCAAATCCAAAAAGTACTGAAGAATCTATTTTTGAAACTTGGCATCATTTTTTAAGAAAAACAATATGGGATGAATTTGATACTATGAAATTTGAGTATAGAAAACCAACAAAATATAACACTTTCTATCTGATTAAAAATTATCCAGAATTAAAGTATTATGATATTATTTCAACAGAAAAAACTGAAGACCTAAACGATATAATTAATTTATCATTTGAACTTACAAAGGACTCTATTGAAGCTTGGAAAGAAGTAAATTCTAATGATATTTCATGGAAAAATTATAAAAATACCACCTTAAGACATATTTTAGGAATAGAGGATTTTAGTGTTTCGAATATAAGTATTGGAGGAAATAGAAATATTCTTAATGCAGCAAGCAAATATCACGGTCCATCATGGAGAATGATAGTTGAATTGGATCCAGGTGGAACTAAAGCATGGGGGGTATATCCAGGTGGTCAAAGTGGAAACCCAGGAAATATTAACTATAGCTCCATGATTAAAGATTGGTCATTAGGAAAATACAACAAACTATTATTTGATAAATTTTCAGAAAAAATTGAGAATCAAATGTTATTTAACAAAAAATTTAAAAAATGAATTTTCTTTTTAGAGTATTTATAATTTTTCTTTTTACATATTTTTTTGGATTTGATAATCATTGGTGGTTAATCGTTATTTATCCAATAATTGTAGGGTTAATTTTTATAGATAATTTACTTAGCCATTTTATAAGTGGGTTTCTGGGGATATTTTTAGCATGGCTTATATTATTGTTTCAATTAGATGTTCAAACTAATTCCATTATCTCTCAAAAAGTAGCTAATATTTTATTTTTAAATAATAGTATTGTTCTTTTAAGTATTTCCAGCTCAATAGGAGGTTTTTTAGGTGGAATAGGTTCATCCTTTGGACAATCAATAAGAAAAATATTTATAAAGAATTTAAATCAAGATCCGTACTTAGATTAGTCAGATTCAATGAAGTCAGTTATTATTGAATCTCTTGGATTTATTGATGAGGCAAGAACTTTAGATAATTTTCCTTTTTCATCAATTAAATATTTATAAAAATTCCATTTTGGTGACTTATCATTCCAACCATTTAAAGTTGATGACGAAAGCCACTTATATACAGGGTGAGAGTTTTCACCTATTACATCAGTTTTTTGAAACATTTGAAACTCAACACCAAAGTTTGATTGACAAAATTCAAGAATATTAACATTAGAACCAGGTTCTTGTTTGCCAAAATTGTTAGAAGGAAAACCTAAAATTACAAGACGATTAGAATATTTTCTGTGAAGGTATTGTAGATCATCATATTGATTTGTATACCCACATTCTGAAGCAACATTTACAATTAGAACTTTCTTACCTTTAAACGTTTTAAAATCAATTTTATCGCCATCAATTGATATAGCATGTAAATTATAAAATGAATCAGAATTAAAATCACTTTTATAATTCGGTTTTATTTCCGAAACACTATTAAAGACGAAACTATAAAATGAATTAAAAACCATAATAATAGAAAAAAATGCAGAAATTATAATAAACCACTTCATATATTACATTTTGCTAGTCATATTAATACCTAAAAGTTTCATAGCACTAGATATAATTTTACTGACAGATTTAGATAACGATATTCTAAAAAGAATTGTTTCATTATCTTCTTCCTTAAAAATTGAAATTTCTTGATAAAACCTATTGTAGGCTTTTGATAGGTCGTAAATATAGTTTGCTATTGTTGAAGGAGAAAAATCAGATGCAGCAACTAATATTTTATCAGGAAAAATACTTAATAAATAGACTATTTTTTTTTCAAATTCATTAATACTTTTAACATTTAAATTTGTATTAAAGTCTTCTTTAATTCCTTTATTTTTTGCTCTTTCTAAAATAGATATAATTCTAGCATAAGTATATTGGATAAAAGGACCAGTATTTCCTTGAAAATCTATAGATTCATTAGGATCAAATAACATGGGTTTTTTTGGATCGATTTTTAATAAAAAATATTTAATAGCAGACAGTGCAATTTTATCAAATAATAATTTTTGTTCATTTTTATTAAAATCTTTAATCTTACCTAATTCCTTAGTTCTTTTCTCAGAGATATGAACCATTTCTTCAAGTAATTTGTCAGCATCGACAACTGTACCTTCTCTTGACTTCATTTTACCGGAAGGTAAATCAATCATACCATAAGAAAGATGGTAACATTCTTTTGCCCAATCAAAACCTTGAATTTCTAATATTTTAAATAATACCTTAAAATGATATTCTTGTTCATTTCCAACTGTATAAATCTGTTTTTCAATTTTTGGGAAATCTCTAAACCTTAATATTGCTGTACCAATATCTTGAGTTATATAGACAGAAGTTCCATCACTTCTAACCAATAATTTATTATCTAGTCCATATTTATTTAAATCTACCCAAATAGAATTATCATTTTTTTGGAAAAATATTTTCTTTTTAAGTCCCTTTTCAACTTCTTTTTTTCCATACAAATAGGTTTCTGACTCATAATATATTTTATCAAAATCAACACCCAATGTCTCATAAGTTTTATCAAAACCTTCATATACCCATTTATTCATTTTTTTCCATAGCTTAATAGTTTCAGGATCTCTATTCTCCCATTTAATTAAAAGATTCTTCGCCTCATTAAATATTTGAGCATTCTTTTCTGCTTCTTCTTTAGTTACTCCTTTTTTAATTTTTTGATTAATTTCTTTATTAAGTTCTTCTTGATATAAAACGTAATATTTACCAACAAAGTGATCACCTTTAATTCCAGATTTCTCAGGTGAATCTCCCTTGCCAAATTTTATCCATGCTACCATAGATTTACATATATGTATTCCTCTATCGTTGATAATTTGAACTCTATGAACTTTATAGCCAACAGCTTTTAATATTCTAGAAATTGAATCTCCAAGAAAAATATTTCTTAAATGACCTAAATGAAGTGGTTTATTTGTATTTGGGGAAGAAAATTCAACCATTAATTCTTTTCCAATATTCATTTTAAATCCCCAATCCTTTTCAGAATAAATATTAAAAAATAATTTTAACCAAGAAATTTTATTAATATCAATATTTAGAAATCCTTTTTCAACATTAAATGATTCTATAAAATCTTCATTTTCAATTAAATGATTTCCGATTTTTTCTCCAATTTTAGCTGGGTTTTCACTAAAAATTTTTGAAAGAAAAAATAAAAGGATAGTATAATAACCTTCATATTCATTTGATGTAGATTGAATTTGAATATCATCACTTTTTATTTTATGACTATAAATAGAGTGTATTGCTGATGATACTGATGTTTTAAGCTTTTTTTCTATATTCATAAAAAATAATGAACAAATTAAAGGAATTTAACTCTTTTTAAAAAAGTTATATTTTGGTTTAACAAATTTATTAATAAATTGATTTAAAATACATTTTAATATGAATGAAAATGTTGTAATTATTCCTACATTCAATGAAAAAGAGAATATAACCATTACAATAGATGAAATATCTAGTCTTAAAACAAAATTTGATATTATAGTTGTAGATGATAACTCCCCTGACAAAACTGGAGAAATTGTAAAAAAAATTATTGAAAGTAAAAAGTATAATTTTAATATTCATCTTTTAGAAAGAAGTAATAAAAAAGGTTTAGGATCAGCTTATATAGAAGGTTTTAATTATGCTATATCAAAAAAATATTCTTATATTTTCCAGCTAGATGCTGATGGATCACACAATCCAAAAGATCTTGAAGTCTTACAAAATCAAATTTCAAAAAATAAATTAGATGTAGTTATTGGTTCAAGATATATAAAAGGAATTACTGTTGTAAACTGGCCAATTGAAAGAGTATTGTTGTCCTATTTTGCGAATAGATATGTAAATATAGTTACAGGAATTAGAGTTAAAGATACAACTGGAGGGTTTAATGGATATTCTTTGTTTGCATTAAAAAATATTTTAAAATATAATATAATGTTTGAAGGTTATGCATTTCAAATTCAATTAAAATTTATTGCAACAAAATTAAATTTTATAATAAAAGAAATTCCTATAATTTTTAAGGACAGAGTAAGAGGAAAGTCAAAAATGTCATTTTCAATATTTGGTGAAGCAATATTTGGAATAATAAAAATGAAAATTTTAAGTTTTTTTACAAATTATAAAATCAACTAAATTTAATTGAGTCTAAAATCTTTATTCTATTTATAACAAGTATAGGTAAAAAAATCACTAAAAAAATTACAATTAATATCAATAAATTTAATTTAGAAAGAGCATATAAATCCCATCCTATAGGAACATAATCCATATAGTAACTAGTTTTATCAAGTTTTAATATTTTAAATTTATCTTGAAAAACAGCAAATATAATACTGATTAAATTTCCTAAAAATAAACCTAAAAAGATCAACCTTAGACCATTATATAAGAAAATATTTTTTATTTGATTGTTATTTGAACCTAATGCCTTAAGAATACCAATCATTCTAATTCTCTCCATAATTAGAATTAATAAAATTGAAATCATATTAAATGATGCTACAAATAAAATTAAAGTAAAAAATATTAATATATTTCTATCTAAAAGTTTTAACCAATCAAAAACTTGAATATACTTAGTATCAGTTTTTTCAATAAATTCATCAAAAGCAGTTTTGGTTTTTAAATCATTATAAATTGATTCTAAATTATTTTGATTCTCAACAAAAACTTCAACTCCAGAGACTAAACTGTCATTCCAATTATAAATTTTTCTTAAAAGAAGAATATCTCCAAATATGAAATTATTATCAAATTCTTGCATACCCGTTTCAAATACTCCCTTTAATTTTAATTTTCTATAAACTGGAGGATTATTTGCAAAATATAAATATACGTCATCACCAATTTTGGCATTTAAAACTTTTTGTAAATTTTTACTAATTATAATTTCATTAGAATATTCATTGTTTTTTTTAAAATCTAACCAATTACCATTTATTATTTTACTATTAAATAGATCAGAATTGAAGTTTTTATCAACTCCTTTAAATAATACCCCTTCTATATCATCAGAGTTTGATTTGATCAAAATTGGTGACAAAATATATGGCTGAAAATATTTTACGTAATTCAATTTTTCTAAATGAGAACTTAAACCAACATTTAAATTAAGAGGATTATCTTTATAACTAAATTTACCTGTGTATTTAGAAATATTAAAATGACCAGAAAAAGAATATACATTATTTTTTATTTCATTTTTAAAACCATTTAAAATAAAAAAAGATAATAAAATTATGGTCACTCCTAAAACAATTCCCCCAATTGCTATTTTACTTATTAGCGATGAAAAACTTGAAAAATTATTATTCCATATTCTTTTTGAGATAAATCTAGAAAAGTTCATATTTAAAATTAATTCATTTTAAAACATTAATTTGGATATAGTAATTAAAAAATAAATAATTTTACCGGCTATCAAATATTTGAATTCTAATATTTTTTATGAAAAAAATATACTTATTATTTTTTATATTATTTGCTTGTAATAAAATTGAAGATTTACCTAATTCTTTAGTAGAATATCCGGAAATAGGTAAAATTATTCCTCATGTTAAAATAAATACCTTAAACAAACAAATTGTTGATGAACCAAAAATACCCTCAAAAATGATAATTCTAAAAGATAGCACCATTTTGTATGATGGTAATATCGGCATTGAATATAGAGGATCAAGCTCCCAGCTATTTGATAAAAAATCTTATGGGTTTGAAACTTGGGATAATAATAATGAGGATATGGATTATACATTGTTAGGATTCCCAGAGGAAGAAGATTGGATTTTTTATGGTCCTTACAGTGATAAAACACTTGTTAGAAATAAATTAATTTATGATTTATCAAATCAGATAGGAAGATATGCAAGTAGAACAAAGTTTTGTGAATTAACAATAAACAATGAATATATGGGTGTATATGTTTTTATGGAAAAATTAAAGAGAGATAAAAATAGAATAGCTATTAAAAAACTTGAAAATAGTGATCTGGATTCAATTAATATTTCTGGTGGTTACATCATTAAAATAGATAAAAGTGATGATGATAATGGAGAACAAGTTTATAATGATTTTAATGCTTTTAAATCAAATTATCAACCCAATTCCGGGACATATCAGTCTATTTGGTTTAATTATGAGTATCCAAAAGCTAAAGACATTCACAACGAACAAAAAAAATATATTCAGAATTATTTTCACAGCTTTGAAGAAGCACTTTCTGGAATAAATTTTAAAGATTCATTAATCGGTTATAGAAAATATATTGATATAGAAAGTTTTATAGATTTTTTTATCTTAAATGAATTGTCTAATAATTTAGATGGGTATAGATTAAGCACTTTCTTACATAAAAATAGAAATGAAAAATTAAAAATTGGACCAATATGGGATTTTAACCTTTCTTTTGGAAATGGAAATTACTGCAGTGGAGAAAAATATGATACATGGACATACAAATTCAATGAAAAATGCTCGGATGATTTTTGGTTAATACCTTTTTGGTGGGAAAAACTTTTAAAAGATGAGTATTTTGTAAATAAATTAAAAGAAAGATGGAACGAACTTAGAAAAAAGGAACTTTCTGATGAAAATATATTTCAAATGATTCAAAATTATATTTCTATTTTAAAAAATGAATCTGGTGCTGTATATAGAAATTATTCGAAATGGAATGTACTTGGCAAATATTTATGGCCAAATAATTATGTAGGAAATAGTTATGAATCTGAAATAGATTATTTGATTAAATGGATAACTAAAAGAAACAATTGGCTAGATAAGTCAATCAATGAATTATAAAAATGTTTTATAAACTTTTAAAAGTAATCATATCCTTTTTAATTCTTTTTACAACTCTAATCTTTTTTGTTTTATATATAAATAAAAATTATAAAACAATTTCACTAAAAGCAAATCAAAATTTATATTCAAAAAAAATTTGGGAAATTAATACTGATAGTTTATCTGAAAAAATTTTATCTCAAATGTCACTTGAAGAAAAAATTGATCAAATGTATGGAGAAAAAATGATAGAGTCTATACCAAAATTTTTAGGAAATTATTTATTCAAAAACAGATTTGCTCATATTTATGCTGGAAAAAATGATAGATTAAACATTCCTCCATGGGTTTTATCTGATGGGCCAAGAGGAGCAAGAGTCCTTGATAAAAAAAATGCTGTCACAACTTTTCCTGTTGGTATGGCAAGAGCATCATCATGGAATGTTGATTTAGAATATAAAGTGCATGAAGTTATAGCAAAAGAAATGAGAGCTAATAAAACTAATTATGCAGCTACACCATGCATAAACCTCTTAAGACATCCAGGTTGGGGAAGAGCTCAAGAAACATATGGAGAAGATCCATGGTTACTTGGAGAGTTTGGATTTGCAGCAGTAAAAGGAATTCAAAAACATAATGTGATGGCTTGTCCAAAACATTTTGCACTTAACAGTATTGAAAACTCTAGATGGGAAATTGATGTATCTGTCGATGAAAGAACATTAAGAGAAGTTTATCTTCCTCATTTTAAAAAAGTAATTCAAAAAGGGAAACCTGCTTCATTAATGTCTGCATACAACCAAGTTAGAGGAGAATATTGTGGTAGTAATTATGAATTACTAACTAAAATTTTACGAGAAGATTGGGGGTTTGAAGGATTTGTAAGTACAGATTGGATATGGGGTATTTATGATGCTAAAAAAGCAATAAAGGCTGGATTAAATGTAGAAATGCCTTGGCAAGACGAGTATAGTTATAATAACATAAAATCATTAATTAAATCTGGAGAAATATCAATTTCTGATATTGATAAATTAGTTTTAAATACATTAAAAACTAGATTAAAATATGCTTTTTCTTACGATAGTATTGAATATAATGATAATTTAATTTTAGATTCATCTCATATAAATTTAGCAAGAAAAGCTGCTGAAGAAAGTATGGTTTTAATTAAAAATGATAAAATTTTACCATTTAAAAAAGATTCTAATCTAAAGATTGGAGTTGTTGGTAGACTTGCAAATGTAAAGAATACTGGAGACAGGGGAAGTAGTGATTCTCGTGCTCCTTATGTAATAACTCCTTTAGAAGGTGTAAAAGATTATCACAGAAATAGTAAAAATAAAGTTATATATAGTGATGCCTCAAATATTAAGGATGCAATTGAGATTGCAAAAAATGTGGATCAACTAATTATTGTTGTAGGATATACTTATAAAGATGAAGGCGAATTTATCGATTCACCTGGATATAAAATAGGTGGCGACAGAATAAATCTGAAACTTCCAGAAAATGATGAAAAATTAATTCAAGAATTATCTAATTATAATAAAAACCTCGTTGTAGTTTATGTAGGGGGAAGTGCTATAGATATGAATAATTGGGAAAGTAAAGTTCCTTCAATTTTATTTTCATGGTATTCAGGAATGGAAGGAGGCAAAGCACTAGCAAAAATACTTTATGGAGATGTTAATCCAAGTGGCAAATTACCATTTTCAATTCCAAAAAACATTTCTGATTATCCATATTTTAATCCATTCACTGATACAATTACTTACGGATATTATCATGGTTATACCTTATTTGAAAAACTTGGAAAAGCAATATCATATCCATTTGGATTTGGATTAAGTTACAGTAAGTTTAATTATAAAAACCTTATTATATCAGAGTTAAATACAAAAGATTCAACATATCAAATATCATTTGATATAGAAAATATTAGTAACTATAATGGTAAAGAAGTTGCTCAATTATATGTTGGCTTTAACGAATCAAAAGTTGATAGACCTATCAAATTGTTAAGAGGATTTAAAAAGATATTGATTCCTTCTAAAGAAACAAAAAATGTTTCTTTCAAATTAAATATTAATGATTTGTCATGGTATAACCCTGAGAAAAAAAAATGGGAAATTGAGGAAATTAAATACAAAATTTTAGTTGGCAGCTCTTCAAGGAAAAATGATTTAATTCATTCATATATATCGTTAGAATAACAAATATTTTTCTTTAAACTAATTCATCAACTTATTTGTTTTAAATATTTTACTTTTATAGAAAAGTACAATAACAAATGAATAAATTTTATAAAACCTGTCTATTATTTTATTTTTTGTCAATTCAATTATTTGGTTTTCAAAACAACAAACATGTTGTTGTAGGAGCTGAAAGAATATTAGAATATGAGAAAGTTATTTCAAATAAATCAATTGGTTTATTAGTAAATCAAACATCAATGGTAAAAAATAAACATCTAATAGACACATTGGTTAACCTTGGGTTTGATATAAAAAAAATATTTACTCCAGAACATGGATTTAAAGGCGCTATAGAAAGAGGGAAAAAAATAGAAAATGATACACTAAAAATAAAAAATAAAAAAATTCCAATAATATCAATGTATGGTTTAAATAGAATTCCATCTGATGAAAGTATGTTAGGGATTGATATAGTAATATTTGATATTCAAGATGTTGGTGCTAGATTTTATACCTATATAAGCGCAATGCACAATATGATGGTAAAATGTGCTAAGCTTAAAATTGAATTTTTGATATTAGATAGGCCAAACCCTAATGGAAATTATATTGATGGACCAGTTCTTGAAAAAGAATTTAAATCATATGTTGGAATGCATGAAATTCCTATTGTACATGGATGTACCGTAGGTGAATTAGCAAAAATGATTAAAGGTGAAAAATGGATTGAAAATAGCCAAGATTTAAAACTTAATATTATAAAAGTAAAAAATTGGGATCATACTAAGAATTATATTTTACCAGTTAAACCTTCCCCTAATCTTCCAAATCATCAATCTATTCTTCTTTACCCCTCTTTATGTTTATTCGAGCAAACGATAGTTAGCATTGGAAGAGGAACCAAATTTCCTTTTCAAATAATAGGACATCCACAATCGTCTATTAAAGATTATAACTTTACTCCTAAGAGTGTTAAAGAAGAATCAAAACCAAAATTTGAAAACAAAACTTCATATGGAATTGATCTTAGAAAAGTAAAAGTTGACAAAAAAATTAATTTAAAATATTTAATTGATTTTTATAATGATTTAAAAAAAATAGATAATAGTTTTTTTGGTAAATATTTTTTTAGAATTGCAGGAAATAAAACTTTGGAAAATCAAATTATATCTGGTCTGTCAGAAAATGAAATAAGAGCTTCATGGAAAGAAAAAATTGATTCTTACAAAGTAATTAGAAAAAAGTATTTGTTATATAAAGACTTTGAATAATGAAAAAAAACAATATTATTTTCATGGGCACCCCAGATTTTGCTGTTGAAAGTTTAAAAGTTCTAATAAAATCTAACTATAACATATTAGGAGTTGTAACTGCTACTGACAAAAAAAGAGGTAGAGGAAAAAAAATATCATTTTCACCTATAAAAAATTTTGCTATTAAAAATAATATACCTATTTATCAACCTAAAAACTTAAAAAGCAAAGAATTTATTAATCTTATGAAAAAGATTAAACCTGACCTTCTTGTAGTTGTTGCATTTAGAATGTTACCTGAAATACTTATAAATATTCCTAAATATGGCTCAATTAATTTACATGCTTCTTTATTACCAAATTATCGAGGTGCTGCACCTATTAATTGGGTTATAATAAATGGAGAAAGAGAAACTGGAGTTACTGTTTTTTTTATAAATAAAAAAATTGACGAGGGAGATATTATAAATAAAAAAAAAATTAGTATTAGTGAAGATGAAACAGCAGGTAGTCTTCATGATAAACTAATGAAAGAAGGAGCTGAACTTTTAAAAGATTCAATTAAAAATATTTTTACTAAAAATATTAAAAGAGAAATTCAAAAAATAACTATAAAAGATATAAAAGCTCCCAAAATTCAAAAAAAGGATTGTTTTATTGATTTTGATTTAGATGATAAAAATATAATCCAACTTATTAAAGGATTAAGCCCCTACCCTGGAGCTAGAATTATTCATAATAAAAAAGTATTTAAAATCATTGATGCAAAAAATACAAATAATTACGTAGCTGAAATAGGATTAAATCAAATTGAAGATAAAATTATTCTAAATAATAATGATAGGGAAAGTATTCAAATTACAAAAATTCAAGAAGAAGGGAAAAAAATCTTAAATGTTAAAGAATATTTAAAAGGAAACAAATTATGAAGAATATCTCAATAATTGTAGCTGTATCTAGTAATCAAGTAATTGGTAAAGACAACAAGCTTGCCTGGAGTTTACCATATGACATGAAATATTTTAGCAATGTTACTCGAAATCATACCGTTATTATGGGAAGAAAAAATTGGGAGTCAATCCCAAAAAAATATAGACCATTACCAAAAAGAAATAATATAATTGTTTCAAGAAACAATAAATACAAAACTAAAAGTTCAATAGTAGTTAATTCAATTGAAAAGGCAATTGAAAGTGCAATGAATAATAATGATGATGAAATTTTTATAATTGGAGGAGGAGAAATTTATAAAGCGAGCTTTAATTATGTAAATAGATTATACATCACTGAAATCAAATCTAATATTGAAGGAAACACTTATTTTCCTAAATGGAACAAAAAAAAATGGAAAGAAGTTTCAAGGATTTCAAACAAGAAAGATAAATTTCATAAATATGAC
This sequence comes from uncultured Marinoscillum sp., assembly GCA_902529805.1. GTDB lineage: Bacteria > Bacteroidota > Bacteroidia > Cytophagales > MED-G16. The sequence continues at coordinate 17,861 of CABZXU010000006.1, read as the reverse complement.
TTTGATTTTGTAGTATATGTTAGAAAATAATATGAAGAAGGTTTTTTGTCAAATAATTACAATTGGAGACGAAATATTATTTGGTCATATTCTTGACTCAAATGCCCAGTGGTTAAGTTTTGAATTAGATAAGATAGGAGTTATAACAAAAAAAAGAGTAACTATCGGTGATAATAAAAAGGATATTTTAAAAACATTAAAAAATTCAATAAACTCAAATGATATAATAATAATGACTGGGGGACTGGGCCCTACAAATGATGATATTACAAAAAATTGTTTAAGCGAGTTTTTTAATTCTACACTTACTTTAAATGAAGAAGCATTAAATGATATTAAAAATCTATTTGAAAAAAGAAACTTAGAACTTACAAAAAAAAATATTTTGCAAGCTTATCTGCCAAAATGTGCAAAAAAAATAACCAATTTAAATGGAACTGCACCAGGAATATGGATAGAAAAACATCAGAAAATAATAATTTCATTACCAGGAGTGCCTTTTGAAATGAAAGAAATAATGAAAAATAAATGTTTAATTTCACTAAAAAATAAATTCAAGCTACCAATTATATATCATAAAATAATTAAAACAATTGGTATAGGTGAATCATGGTTGGCTGACAAAATTCAAGTTTGGGAAAATAATTTAGATAAAAATATCAAACTTGCTTATTTACCAAGTATTGGACAAGTAAAACTAAGACTTACTACAAGTGGAAAAAATATAATTTCATTAAAAAAAAATATTAATAAAGAAATAAAAAAAATTAGACCAACGATTGAAAAATATATTTATGGTTATGATGATGAAAACATTGAATATTCTATTTCAAAACTATTAATTAGTAAAAAGAAAACTATAGCTGTGGCAGAAAGTTGTACTGGAGGTTTATTGTCTCATAAATTAACTAGCATAGGTGGCAGCTCAAAGTATTTTATAGGAAGCATAATATGCTATGATAATAATATAAAAAAAAGAGAATTAAATATTTCTCAAAATAATTTAGATAAGTATGGGGCCGTAAGTGCTGAAGTAGTAAAAGATATGGCAAAAAATATTAGGAAAAAGTTCAATTCATCAATAGGTGTTGCTACTAGTGGCATAGCTGGTCCATCCGGAGGCACTAAAAATAAACCCGTAGGAACAGTATTTATTGCATATTCTGATTCTAAAAAAACAATCTCAAAAAAACTATTATTAACTAGAGAAAGACAACTAAACAATGAGTTGTCTTGTTTAAATATTTTAAATATGATAAGATTAAAGCTCTTAAATTATATTTAAAAAAATAAGTATATTTAACATTATAAATTATTAATTCTATCGTTAGTAAATTATGAAATTAGTTGAGTTAACAATCCCAAAAATGGGTGAAAGTATTAATGAAGTTAAAATATTAAAATGGCTTAAGAAAGAAGGAGACCTTATAAAAGAAGAAGAATCAATTTTAGAGGTCTCAACCGATAAGGTAGATACAGAAATACCCTCATTATTTCAAGGAAAAATTAAAAAAATCATTTCAAAAGAAGGTGACATTGTTCAAATTGGAAATCCAATTGCTCAAATTGAAGCTAACGATAATGATAATGATAATGATCCAATTAAACTTGCCGATGAATTATTCAATGATGCTGTTGAAAGTTTTTCCTCTGAAGATAAAAAAATTATAAATAAGGAAAATGAGTCTGAAACAAATAATTTCTTTTCTCCTTTGGTATTAAATATTGCAAAAGAAGAAAATATTTCAATTAATGAATTAGAAAAAATAAATGGCTCGGGAAAGGAAAATAGAATTACAAAATTAGATTTAATTAAATATTTAGATTTAAAAAAATCAAAATCAAAAAATAAAAAATTAAAATCTAGAGATAATGAAAAAATAATTGAACCAGATAGAGTAAGAAAGCTAATAGCTGAAAAAATGGTTGAATCAAAAAAAATATCTCCTCATGTAACTTCTTTTGTTGATTGCGATATATCTAAACAAATGAAAGATAGATCTTCAATTAAAAACTCATTTCTAAAAAAACACAGAATCCCTTTATCAATTAATTCAATATTTATTTATGCATTATGTAGAGCAATTAAAAAGTTTCCTATGATTAACATTTCATATGTAAATCAAAAAATTATAATGAAAAAGAACATTAATATAGGTTTAGCTGTAGCACTAGATGATGGCAATTTGATTGTTCCAATTATTAAAAATGTTGAAAGTTTAACTTTTATTGAAATTAATAAAAAAGTTAATGATCTAATTGTTCGGGCTAGAGAAAATAAATTGATTCCTGATGAATTAACAGAAGGAACTTATACTATGTCAAATATTGGGTCTTTCCATAATCTAATGGGTACCCCAATAATTTTACAACCGCAAGTAGCAATAATGGCTTTTGGTGAAATTAAAAAAACACCTTGTGTAGTTGAAAGAAAAAATAAAGATGAAATTCAAATTAGACATAAATTAATTCTATCTCATTCTTATGATCATAGAGTTATTGATGGAGCTTTAGGTGGAAAATTTGCTGAGAGAGTTTCAAGAACAATTAAAAAATTGAGTTTAAAAAAACTAATTAGATTATGAAAAAAAATATAAAAGCAACTTATAAGAGAAGTATTTATAAAACTTTTACATGGAGAGTAATTGCCTCGCTCGATACTGCAATTCTAGCATTTTTATTTTCTTATTATGGAAATGAAATTTTATTTTTTTTATCCGATATTGGATTAATTTCTATAGACTTTGAAGTTACTGAAACAACAGTTAAAGAAAGTGTAACAGATGGTCTTTTAATAGGTACAATTGAAATTATTACAAAATTGATTATATATTACTTTCATGAAAGAGCATGGAGAATTGGATGGAATAAGCAATCTGATTCATTTCACCATTCAAAGAAAAGAAGCTTATACAAAGCAATTACGTATAGGATAATTGGATCATTAGATACATTTATAATAAGTACGTTCATAATTAAAAGTGCTAAATTAGGTGGTGGTGTTGCTATTGCTGAAATAATAACAAAACCTATTTTATATTATATTCACGAAAGAATCTGGGATAAACAATCAATTGGAAATAAATAAAGTATTTTTATCATTAGGATCAAATGTTGGTGATAGAATTCATAATCTATCTATAAGTAGAAGTAAATTATTTAATGAGGTTGGAAAAATTATTAATAATTCAAAAATATATGAATCTGAACCATGGGGATTTAAATTTCAAGCTAATTTTTTAAATCAAATTATAATAATCGAAACTTATTTGGAATGTAAAGAAGTCTTAAAACATATTCTAAGTATTGAAAAAAAACTAGGCAGGATCAGAAAAGAAAAATGGGCACCGAGAATTATAGACATTGATATATTATTTTTTAATAATGATATAATTAATTCAAAAAATTTAATTATTCCTCATCCATTAATTCAGAATAGGAATTTCATTTTGGTGCCATTAAATGAAATAGCTAAAAATTATATTCATCCTGGAGTAAATAAAACTATTAGTCAATTATTAAAATTATCAAAAGATAAATTGAATGTGTTTGAGTATGGAATTAGCGTTTAATGATATAATTATACTATTCTTATGTGGAATAATAGCTGGTTTTATCAATACAATAGCTGGAGGAGGATCTCTATTAACTCTTCCTATTCTTATTTTTATGGGTTTACCATCAAATATTGCAAATGGCACAAATAGAGTTGCAATTTTTATGCAAAATATTTTTTCAATTTCAGGATATAAAAGTAGAGGAATTTCAGATTTTAAATATTCATCTTGGCTATCTATCTCAGCATTAATTGGTGCTATAATAGGTGCCAAAATTGCTGTAGATATTGATGAAGAATTATTTAATAAGATACTAGCATTAGTTATTGTTTTAGTCGTAATAACAATAGTTTTTAATAAAAAGTCATTAAATAAAAATTCAAAAAAATTAAATATTAGCAATAAAATAATTTCAGCAATTTTGTTTTTTTTTATTGGAATATATGGAGGATTTATTCATGCAGGAGTTGGGTTCATAATTCTTACTGTTCTATCTAATTTTAATGGAATTAAATTATCAAAAGCTAATAGCATTAAGGTATTTGTAGTATTCGTATATACAACTTTTGCTTTAATAATTTTTATTATGGAAAATAAAATTAATTGGATATTAGGAATAAATTTGGGTGTTGGAAATTCAATAGGTGGTTGGATTGCTAGTAGATGGTCATACAATAAATCTGATGAAATTATTAAAATATTTATTGTAATATCATCCTCAATTATGGCAATAAAATTATGGTACTTTTAAGAAGACTATGAAAATATTAATTATAATTCCAATATTTAATGAAGAAAATCAATTAGATAAATGCTTACAATCATTTGTTAATCAAACTACTAAACCCTCAAGTTTAATATTAGTTAATGATGGTTCTACAGATAATTCAAAAAAAATAATAAACAAATATTCTAGAAAATTTTCATGGATAACTGATTACAACAAAAGTTCAAATGGAATAGCAGAAGCTGGAAAGAAAATAATTAAAGCTTTCAATTTTGGTAAATCAAAATCAAAACTAAAATATGATTTAATAGGAAAATTTGATGGAGATATCATTTTACCAAAAAATTACTTTGAAAAAATGATTCAACATTTTAAGAAGGATGAAAAAATAGGTATATGTTCAGGTGTTTTATTTGTAAAAAAAAATGATCAGTGGCTATATGAAGACTTGCATGATAAAAAGCATATAAGAGGCGCATTAAAGCTTTATTCAAAAAATTGTTTTCAAGATATAGGTGGATTAATTGAAAATCTTGGTTGGGACACTGTCGACGAACTTTTAGCAAAGTATTTTAAATACAAAACTAAAGTTGATGAAAATATTATAGTAAAACACCTTAGAAGAACAAGTAAAAGATATAATCAAAAAATAATATACAAGCAAGGGGAACTCATGTATAAATTAAGATACGGGATATTCATCTCTTTAATTGCAACAATGAAATTGTTTTGGAAAAATAAAAAAATTAATACTATAACAGCATGTGCTTTAGGATATTTCAATGCCTATAAAAAGAAAAAATCATATTTTGTTTCGAAAGAACAAGGTTCTTTTATAAGAAGTTTTAGAATTAAAAATATTATTAAAAAAATTTTTTTAATTAGTTAATTTATTAATAAAATATAACTTAGTTAAAAGTTCAACTATAAAAATGCTTAATAAAATTAAAAATTTAAACTATAAGTATTCTGAAAAAGTTAGATTTAATAATACAATCAAATTCTTAAAAAATACCTTACCTGTTAAAAGTAAAATATTAGATATTGGAGTTGAAAATAAGTTATCTAATAGAATGAAAAATGAAGGGTATGATGTTGAAAATACAAATGGTGATGATTTGGATTTATTTCCAATAAATCATAAAACAGAGAATTTTGATGCTATAACTGCATTTGAAATTTTAGAACATCTTGTTTCCCCTTTTCAATTATTAAAAAACATTAAATGTAAAAGATTATATGCAACAGTACCATTGAATCTATGGTATAGTAAAGCATACCGTAATTATGATGATATAAGAGATTCACATTTTCACGAATTTGAAGATTGGCAATTTGATTGGTTACTTCAAAAGTCAGGTTGGAAAGTAATAAGAAAAGAAAAATGGACAAATCCATCATTTATTCCTGGAATTAGATCGATTTTCAGAAATATTTCTAAGAGATATTATGCAATAGAAGCCATAAAAAAATAAAATGGGAGTACTATTAAAACAAAGTTTTTGGAGTTCTTTAATAATTTATTTAGGTGTATTCATTGGCTTTGTAAATTCTTTAATTTTATTTCCAAAATATCTCAAAACTGAAGAAATAGGATTATTAAGACAAATTATTAGTGCGGCTACATTATTATTACCAATAGCAGCATTTGGAATAAGTGGTACTTCAATAAAATTTTATCCTGAATTTAGTAATGATGTTAAATCAAAAAATGAATTTTTTTCACTTCAATTTTTTTTATCATTACTCGGGTTTTCATTTGTCTTGTTACTTATTTTTATTTTCAATCAACAAATAATTAATTTTTTTTCAAAAAAATCAGAATTAATAATTAATTACTTTCATATTATAGTTTCAATTTTACTTCTATTAACAATAAGTACAATTTTTGAATCATATTTAAAATCAAGAATGCATATTATACTTCCAAATTTCACTAATGGGGTACTAAATAGGATATTTACAGGCTTTTCGGTTTTATTATTATCTACATCAATAATAAACTTTCATGAAATGATAATCTTACAAATACCAATATATTCAGTCGGTGTTATAATTCTAATTGTTTATTCCTACAACAAAGAAAAGTTTCTGTTTGATTTTAGCTTTAAAAAAATAAAAACTAAGATAAATAACATATTAAACTTCAATATCTACTCTCTCATAAGTGGATTTGGTAATATTATAATTTTAAATATAGATATTTTAATGATTTCAGCTTTATTGGGATTATCTGATACAGGTGTGTATACAACAGCATTTTATATTGCAATTATTATTGAAATGCCAAGAAGAGCAATATCTCAAATTTCTACACCTATACTTTCTAAACTATTTAAAGAAAAAAACTTAAATATGGTTGAAAATTATTATAAAATAGTATCAATTAATCAACTAATAATCGGTTCTTTATTGTTCCTATTATTAATTAGTAATCTTGAAAACATATTTAATATAATTCCTAATAAAAATAATTTTATAGATGGAATAAGCATTGTGCCAATAATATGTATAGCTAAACTAATAACTATGTCATCAAGTTTTGGAAGTGAACTAATTCTAATGTCTAAACATTATAAATTTAGTGTCACATCAATAATCATCCTAGCTATAATTACTATATTTTCAAATTATATTTTAATTCCAAAGTATGGAATAGACGGAGCAGCTTATGCAGCACTATTATCTTCGGTAATTTTTAATCTTACAAAGATTATTTTTATTTACTCTAAATATTATTTTCTACCTTTTTCAATAAAATCATTTTATGTTATTTTCACTACTATTTTCATATACTTAATAACTAACTATTTTCCATCCTATGAAAATTTTATTATAGATATAATATTTAAATCTTTTATCATTATTATTCTTTTTGTTCCAATTATTTATTTTTTGAAAATATCAATTGATTTAAATAAATTAATAGATAAATTTCTTAATAATAATAATCTAAAATCTTAGAAAGTTTTTCAGTTAAATACTTTCTATCATATTTTTTAATGTTTTCAGGTGGTTTATTTTTAATTTTTAATTTAAAATTTTTATAAGATTTTAAAATTGAATTTTCAATAGAAGTTTTATCAGAATAAGATACAATCTTTTCTAAAGATAATTCCTCAAGAAGTAAATCCATATATTTATCTTTTTTCTCCCCTAAAGTTAAAACAGGTGTTCCAGATGAAGCATAATCAAAAATTTTAGTTGGTGTAGTGTTTATTGATTTTTTATTGAGTAATAATAACAAAAGACTTGAAGAATTAAAATGATGAAATGTATTTTCATATTCAATGTTTTTAACATAATTTATTTTTGATTTCAAAATACTATCATTAATTAAATAATTATAAATTGAATTATCAATTGTACCTGATATGAAAATTTCAATATCTTTTTCTATGTCATCATTTTTTATTATTATTTCCTTTAAAACATTAAAAAAAACGCTGGGAAACCTAAATTTATTTAATAAACCTAAATAAGAAATTTTAAATTTCTTTGAAAGGTGTTTTTTTTTATTTTTAAACAATAAAGTGCCATTGGTTAAAAGTTCTAATTTATTATCATCAATTATATTTAAAAATTCAGAATAAAGATTAGGGTTTGTTACAATTACCTTATCAGCATTTTTTAAAATTTTTTTTTCTAATTCTTTATGTTTATTAATGATTTTATCTCTTGGCTTCATTGCATCTAAAATATCCCATGAAGACCATGGATCTCTAAAATCAGCTATCCAATTAATATTTAAAATATCTTTTATTTTTAATCCAATTAAATGAATACTATGAGGTGGTCCAGAGGTAATAATAGTTTTTATATTATTATCTTTTACATATTTTTTAAGAAAATTAACTGAAGGATTTATCCAGAAAATTCTAGAATCAGGAATAAAAAAATTAATCCTTATCCAATTTAAAAAATTATTTAAAATTGAATTAGAAGATGATAGTATTCCTTTATTTATATTATTATTGAAGTATTTTGATATTATATCAGAAGGATCAAAAATTTTTCTTTTTATTAAATCAATATTATTATCAAATTTTTTTTTTGAATTATTACTTTTTGATGTTAAAGGTGTAAAAACAATAGGCTTATATCCATAATTTGGTAAATACTTAGAAAAATAATACCACCTAAATACCCCAGGTGAGATTTTAGGAGGCCAGTAATAACTAATAATTAAAACTTTATTCATTTTTATTAAAAAAAAATTATATTCGTCAAAAATACTGTTATTAAATTTAATCTTTTACATTAAAATAACATTATGATTAAAAGAATTGGAATTTTAACTTCTGGAGGAGATGCGCCTGGAATGAATGCTTGTATAAGGTCTGTTGTTAGAGCTGCATATAAAAAAAATATATATGTAACAGGTATAGAATATGGATTTAAAGGACTTCTAAATTCTAACTTTATCAATTTATCTCCAGAAAGTGTTGGAAATATGCTTCATAAAGGTGGAACTATCCTTAAAACAAATAGATGTGAAGAATTTAAACAAAAAAAGTATAGAAAAATTGCATACAATAACTTAATAAAAGAAAATATAGATGGGCTTATAGTTTTGGGAGGAGATGGGTCATTTAAAGGAGCCTCGATCCTTTCAAAAGAATTTAAAATTCCAGTGATTGGGATTCCTTCTACTATTGATAATGATATATATGGATCTGATTATTCTATAGGTTTTAATACTGCAGTTCAAACAATTATGGATTCTGTAGATAAAATAAGAGATACTGCATCATCTCATGAAACAATTTTTTTTATTGAAGTTATGGGAAGAAATTCAGGACATTTAGCTATTCATGCAGGAAATGTTACTGGAGCAGAATTAATTATGATTCCCGAAATAAAAATTAAAAATCTTGATTTTTTAGTAAATAAAATCAGAAAAATAAATATTAAAAAAAAATCTATTATTATTATTTATGCTGAAGGATGTAACTTAGGTCCAATAGACAAAATAACAGAATATGTTCAAAAAAGGATGAAAAATTCAAACGTTAGATTTTCTATTTTGGGTCATATTCAAAGAGGTGGAAGTCCATGTGAAAAAGATAGAATTAACAGCTCTCTGTTGGGTTATTATTCAGTAAATGAAATAATTAAAAAAGGTAAAAGTAAAATGATTGGAATCATTAATGGTAAGGTTACTTTTTTAGATCTTGAGAAATCTATTAAAACAAAAAAAGAAATAAATAAAAATCTTTTTAAAATCACTGAAATAATTAATAATTATTAATTTGTTTATTTATATAATTCATTATTTTTTCAAAATCAATTTCAAACCACTTCACATCATTATCTTTATAAAACCATGTATTTTGTCTTTTTGCGTATTTTTTTGTGTTAATTTTTATCTCATTTATAATTTCTTTTTTTGTTTTTTTGTTTTTGAAATATTTAAAAACTTCTTTATAACCTACAGCATTTAAAGCATTTTTATTTTTATGTTTTATCAAATCTTTAACTTCATTAAATAAACCATCATGGACCATTAAATCTACTCTCCTATCAATAAGTTTATGAAGTTTTTCTTTTTTATGTTCAATTCCAATTTTAATTATTTGAAAATTTCTTTTCTTTTTAGAATTCTTTCTAAAATCAGAGAATCTTTTACCTGAAAACCTTATTACTTCTAAAGCCCTAATTATCCTATGAAAATTATTTTTATCTACTTTTTCATAATATTTTATATCTTTAATTTTTAGCTCATTTAGTAAATTTTTCAATCCTTTTCTTTTGAATTCATATATTAATTTTTCACGAAATTCTATAGGAATTTTAGGAAAAGGATCTAAACCATAACAAACAGCATCAATATAAAGACCAGAACCACCAGTCATGATTACGTAATTAGATTTTTTATAAAGATTATCTAAGGTTTTTAATGCATCATTTTCAAAACTGCCAGCATTATATTCATCGTTAACTGACAAATTATTTATAAAATGATGCTTAATTTTTGATAATTCTTTTTCATTAGGTTTAGCTGTTCCAATATTCATTTCCTTAAAAAACTGTCTTGAGTCTGCTGAAATAATTTCACATTTTAGTTTTTTAGCAACTTTGATTGCTAAACTTGTTTTTCCTGAGGCTGTAGGTCCTAATATAACAATTAAATATTTTTTTAATATTTTAGTCATAATTTTCAATATTTAATTATAATTAAATAAAATTTAATGGAATTAAAATACTCAAAACAATTTCAAAAAAAATTAGAAAATATTTTTCCTGATATAGGATATAAATTAAGATTCGAAAAAGGAAATTTTAAATCGGGGTTTTGTATTTTAAAAAATGAAAAAGTAGTAATTATAAATAAATATTATACCACAGAAGGTAAAATAAATACCATTATAAAAATATTAAACTCTCTTAATTATAGTTCAGATAAAATTCAAGAAGAGAATTTAAAAATTTTAAGTAAGATAAAGTTAATTTAGATGGAGGTTACTTTTTTAGGAACCGGAACTTCTCAAGGTATTCCTGTTATTGGATGTGACTGTAAAATATGTCAATCTAAGAATATCAAAGATAAAAGATTAAGATCATCAATTTATATAAAGTATAATAACACAAATATTATAATTGATACTGGTCCTGATTTTAGACAACAAGCATTAAAAGAAAAAATTAAAAATTTAGATTTTATTTTATATACACATGCTCATAAAGATCATACTGGAGGAATTGATGATATTAGATCATTTAATTTTTTTTTAAAAAAAAAAATTCCTATTTATGGTAATAAAAAAACTATGAACCAAATAATAAATGATTACTCTTATATATTTAAAAAAAATAATTATAAAGCATTACCTAAATTATCAATTAATTATATAAATAATGAATTTAAAACGAATGGAATATTAATAAAACCAATAAAAGTAAAACATAATAAATTAGATGTTTTAGGTTATAGAATTAATAATTTCACATATATAACAGATGCAAATTTCATATCTAATAATGAAAAAAAAAAGATAGTTGGATCAGAAGTCTTAGTTATAAACTGCTTACAAAAAGATAAGCATGTTTCACATTTTAATTTAGATGAAGCTTTATCAATTATAAAAGAGTTAAAAGTAAAAAAAACATATTTAACACATATAAGTCATAATTTAGGATTACATAGAGAAACATCAAAAATTTTACCTAAAAATGTAAAAATGGCATACGATTGTTTAAAAATTTCTATCTAGTTAAAGCTATTCCACTCTACTTACTTTCATCATATTTGTATGCCCTTTCCAATGAGATGGCATAGAGGCTGTAATTATATATTTATCTTTTTTCTTTAAAAAATTTTTTTCAATAAGTAAACTTTCAATGTTTTCAATAGTATTGTCTATATAATCATTTTTATCATAAATAATTCCTCTAATTCCCCAAGTAAAACTCATAACATTTAATAAATTTTTATTATTTGTAACTATTAGTATATTAGCTTTTGGTCTATGCCCAGAGACTCTTAAGCCGGTATACCCACTCTTAGTCATTGTTACTATAGCCTTAGAATTAATTAATCTACTTAATCTACAAGCTGACCGAATTAAACTATCATTCTCTCTATCTGATAATGATTTATTTTTTTCAAAAAATTTATTATAAATAATATTTGAGTTTTTTTCAACAGAATGAATTATTTTATCCATACTTTTAACTGTCAAAATTGGATATTTTCCTGTTGCAGATTCAGCAGATAGCATTACTGCATCTGCTCCATCTAATACTGCATTTGCAACATCATTAGCCTCTGCCCTTGTTGGGGTTTTACTATCTATCATACTCTCTAACATTTGAGTAGCAATGATTACTGGCTTAAATTGTTTATTACATTTATTTACTATTCTTTTCTGATATATTGGAACCGACTCCATTGGTATTTCAACTCCTAGATCTCCCCTAGCAACCATTAATGCATCTGAAGATTGGATTATTTTATCAATATTCTTAATTGCTTGAGGTTTCTCAATTTTAGCAATTATCTTAGTTTTTAATTTTTTAGAAGTAATTATTTTTCTAAGGTCATTAACATCCTTTGAAGATCTAACAAAAGACAATGCAACCCAATCAACACCATTTTCTAATCCGAATTTTAAATCTTTTTTGTCTTTCTCAGTTAATGAGGATAATAATATATCAGTATCAGGAAGATTGACTCCCTTATTTGATTTCAATAAGCCTCCCCTTTCAACTATTGTAGAAATAATTTTTTTTTTCTTACTTAAAACTTTAAGTTTTATTTTTCCATCATCAATTAAAATATTTTCATCAGGTTTAATATCTTGAAAAAAAAATTTATTAGAAATTGAAATAGAAGTATTTGAACCAATTAACTCATTCAATTGAATATCAAGGTTTTGTCCATCAATTAATTTAACTCTATTATTTTTTATTTTTCCAATTCTGATTTTAGGACCTTGAAGGTCTTGGATAATAGCTATTGGAATATTTAAATTATTACTGATTTTTCTAGTATTTTCTATTACTTTTTTATGTTCATTATATTCGCCGTGGGAAAAATTTAATCGAACAGCATCAATACCTGAAATAATCATCTCTTCCAAAATCTTTTTATTATAAGATGAAGGACCTATTGTTGCAATAATTTTTGTTTTATTTATCAAAATCTTTTTTTTCATAATAGGAGCAAATCTTTCTCTTTAATTAAATTTATATTGACAAAATTAGCAAATTGAATAGAACTTTCAGAGTTTAATTTATTTATTATCTCCTTTCTATTAAATGAAGTTGAACTGTTATAAATTTGAAATAAGTAATCAAATTTTGATAGTTTCTGAATTAAAAATTTTTCATTATTAAGATCCATTTTATAAATTAATTTATTTTTTAATAATCTTATAGTAAACTCATCAGACTGATAAAGATAATTTGAGATTTGAAATACTTTTCGATTATGCTTTTTAATTATTAGATCATCAATCTTGACAAGATCGATAAAAAAAATTTTATTTAAAATCCATGCCAATTTGTATTCTTTGATGTTTGAAACAATACCAAACAAATCATAATTTATATCATATATATCATCAAAATAATTTTTTATCATAAATTATTAAATTAAAAAAAATATATATAGTTAAACGAATAATTAGTTTGGAAATAAAAAAAATAACTTAATTTTGCAACTAAATAATTAAACATTTAATAATATGGAAAATCCAGAAAACAAAGTTAAAGAAATAATTATAGATAAATTAGGTTTAGAAGAATCAGAAGTTACAAATGAAGCGAGTTTTGCTAACGATTTAGGAGCAGATTCTTTAGATACTGTTGAATTAATTATGGAATTCGAAAAAGAATTTAATATTTCAATTCCTGATCAAGATGCAGAAAAAATAAGTTCAGTAGGCGAAGCAATTAAATATATTCAAGATAATATCAAGTAATTTTTTTAAATGAAAAACAAAAGAGTTGTAGTTACTGGAATGGGAGCTATTACTCCAATTGGAAACAATATTTCAGAATATTGGGAAGGGTTAGTTAATGGTGTCAGTGGAGCTAAATCAATTAATAGGTTCAATATTGATAATTTTAAAACCAAATTTGCCTGCCAAATAAAAAATTATCTGGCAGATGATTTTTTTGAAAAAAAAGAATCTAGAAAATTAGACTTATTCTCTCAGTATGGATTAATTGCTGCTGAAGAAGCAATTAATGATTCTTTAATTGACTTAACAAAATGTGATAAAAATAGATTTGGTGTAATTTGGGGTTCTGGAATTGGAGGCATGGAAACTTTTCAAAATCAAATCCTAGATTTTAGTAATGAAAATCAAATACCTAGATTCAATCCTTTTTTTATACCAAAATTAATTCCAGACATTTGCCCTGGACTTATATCAATAAAATATAACCTTAAAGGTCCTAATTTTGCCACAGTTTCAGCATGTGCTTCAAGTTCAAATGCTATAATAGATGCTTACAATTATATTAAACTTGGATATGGTAATATATTCATTTCAGGTGGCTCAGAGGCTCCAATTAATAAATCTGCTTTGGCTGGATTCAATGCTCTTAAAGCATTATCAGTAAGAAATGATTCTCCAAAAACTGCATCAAGACCTTTTGATAGAGATAGAGATGGTTTTGTTCTTGGAGAAGGTTCTGGAGCATTAATTATTGAAGAATTAGAACATGCACTAAATAGAGATGCTAAAATTTATGCAGAAATAATTGGTATTGGAATGTCATCTGATGCGTATCATATAACTGCTCCTCATCCTGAAGGTAAAGGTGCAGAATTAGTAATGAAAAATGTTTTAAAAGATGCTAATATATCTTCAAAAGATATTGATTATATTAATGTTCATGGCACATCAACTCCTCTAGGTGATATAGCTGAAGTTAAAGCTATTGAAAATGTATTTGATGAAAATATAAAAAATATAAATATAAGTTCTACTAAATCGATGACAGGCCATCTTTTAGGTGCAGCAGGTGCAATTGAATCAATTGCGTCAATCTTATCAATTGATAATGATAGAATTCCACCAACAATAAATTATTTTAATAATGATGAAAAAATAAATAAAAAATTAAATTTTACATTTAATAAATCTCAAAAAAGAGAAGTTAAAATTGCCATTAACAATACATTTGGTTTTGGAGGTCATAATACTTCTATTGCATTTAAAAAATATTAGTGAAATTGTTTAATTCGATAAAAAAAGAAGATCAAAAAATAATAAAAGCCATTTTATTTTTATTTGGATTTGAACCTGTTAACATCAATTTATATAAGCTTGCGCTTCTTCATAAATCTAAAAACAAAAATGAATCAAATGAGAGATTAGAATATCTTGGTGATGCTGTTTTAAATTTAATAGTTGCAGAATATCTTTTCAAGAAATACCCATTTAAAGATGAAGGGTTTTTAACAAAAATTAGATCTAAAATTGTCAGTAGAGATTCATTAAATAATTTAGGTAGAAAGGTTGGTTTAAAAGAATTAATTAACTTTAAAAATATTGATGAGTTTTCAAAAAATTATAAATCAATATTTGGTGATGCTTTGGAAGCAATAATTGGAGCAGTTTATCTTGATGTAGGATTTGAATACTGTCAAGAATACATTGTGAAAAATATAATTATTCCTTATTATAATTTTGATGAATTAGTTAATAAAACTCATAATTTCAAAAGTAAAATTTTAGAATGGTCTCAAAAAGAAAAAAAGTTAATTAAATTTTCTACAAAAAAAATAACTTTAAAAAATAATTCTTCACAATTTGAATCAATCCTAATTATAGAAAATAAAGAAATTTCTAAAGGATTTGGTAATAATAAAAAGGATGCAGAAAAAGATGCTTCAAGGTTAGCTTGTAAAAAATTAGAATTATAATAATTTTTATTTAGTTTAATATTCTTTTTTACATTTTAAAAAAAACTATATTTTGATTAATAATATTAAAATTGCCGCTGCTTCATTAAATCAAACTCCAATTCATTGGAAAAGAAATTATAAAAATATTATTAAATCAATTGAAGATGCAAAATCAAATAATGTTAACATACTTTGTTTACCTGAATTATGCATATCAGGTTATGGATGTCAAGATCTTTTTTTCAACGATTGGGTCATTAAAAAATCTTTTAAAATTTTAAAAAAAATAATTCCAATTTGTTCCAAAATACTTGTTGCAGTTGGTCTTCCTTTAAAATATAAAAATGATATTTATAATGCCATTTGTATCATAAATAATTCTAAAATTGTCGGATTCATATTAAAAAGTAATCTTCCAAATGATGGCATACATTATGAAAAGAGATGGTTTAAATCTTGGAAAATTGGTAAAAAAGCTAAAATAAATATTAATAATAAAACCTATCCAATAGGTACAATCAAAATTGAATATAATAAAAAATTAGATATAGGTTTTGAGATTTGCAGAGATGCTTGGGATAAAGAAAGACCAATAAATTATTTAAAAACAAAAAAAGAATTATTAATCCTTAACCCAGTAGGAAGTCATTTTGCGTTTGGTAAATATGAATTCTGGAAAGAATTAATTATAAAAACTTCTAGAAAATATAATTGCACGTATTTATCAACTAATTTATTAGGTAATGAATCAGGAAAAGTTATTTATGATGGACATGTGATAGCTGCTCAAAATGGAAAATTAATTGGGGAAAATAAAAGGTTTTCTTTTAATGATTACAATTTGTACATAATTGATAGGAAAAATTATAAAAAATTGGATAATAGAAATCAATATGAAGAATTCTTCAATGCTTCTTCATTAGCATTATTTGATTATAAAAGAAAAAGTAATTGCGATGGTTTTGTTTTATCTCTAAGCGGAGGATTAGATTCTGCTACAGTTGCAATTATGGTTTCTGAAATGATAAAGAGAGCTATAAAAAATATTGGTCTTGATAAATTTATAAATAGATTTAAGATTAAACTAAATGAAAAAGAATATCAAAAAATAATTAATTTAAAAAATAGAGATATTCACAAAGAATTAACTCAAAAAATTCTAATAACTGCTTATCAAAAAAGTAAAAATTCAACTTCAGAAACCTTAGATGCTGCTAAATCAATTTCTCATTTTATAGGATCAAAGTTTTATTTGTGGAATATTGATAATGAAGTAACATCTGTTACAAATAAAATTGAAAAAGTTTTAAATCAAAAATTAACTTGGAAAAAGGATAATTTAACAAAACAAAATATTCAATCAAGAATGAGATCTCCAATGATCTGGATGCTGGCAAATGTAAATAATTCGCTTTTGTTATCTACATCTAACAGGAGTGAAAG
Source organism: uncultured Marinoscillum sp. (assembly GCA_902529805.1). Taxonomy (GTDB): domain Bacteria; phylum Bacteroidota; class Bacteroidia; order Cytophagales; family MED-G16. The sequence goes on along the minus strand of CABZXU010000006.1, from coordinate 772 downwards.
TGCAGTTGGTTATGCAACAATGGATGGAGATACAAGTGGAAGCATAGCACCAATAGCTGGAGTAAATAAAATTTTTATTCTAAATACAATAAAATATGCTTTTAAAAAACTTAAATACGATTGCTTAAAAAATGTATTGAAACTCAAACCTTCAGCTGAACTTTTACCCAAAGAAATGAATCAAAATGATGAAAAAGATTTAATGCCATATTCCATTATGACAAAAATTGAAAGGTTAGCTGTAAAAAAATCTAAGTCACCTATTTATATTTTCAAAGAATTATCAAAATCAAAAGAATTAAGTAATGATGATTTAAAAATATTTATAAAAAAATTTTTTATTCTTTTTAGTAAAAATCAATGGAAAAGAGAAAGATATGCACCTTCATTCCACTTTGACGATTTTAGTTTAGATCCAAACTCATGGTTTAGATTTCCAATTCTATCAGGAAATTATAAAGAAGAATTGAAAAAATTATAATTTATCTAACTGGATCATAGCCACTCCCACCCCAAGGATGACACTTAATTATTCTTTTTATTGATAGAATACAACCTTTAAATATCCCATGTTTAATAATTGCTTCTTTTGAATACTGAGAACAAGTTGGATTAAATCTACATGAAATTGGAATGAGAGGAGATATTAAATATTGATAAAGCAATATAGGCATAACAAATATTTTTCTTAAGAATTTAGATAAAATCGACATATATTTGCCTAAAAATAGGAATTTATATCTATTTATGTCTTTATTTTTTAATAATAAAA
>CABZXU010000005.1 GCA_902529805.1 uncultured Marinoscillum sp. | reverse complement strand
CTTTGTCTTCTTCATTAATTACCTCTTTATTATCTACTTCAAGATTCATTTCTAATGTTTCAATTTCAGAATCATTAGCATCATTATCAAAAGTTGTTTCATCCATATTAAAATTAGAATCATTAGAAAGATCATCTATCTGACTCTCTACGTTACCTATTACTTTTTTAAAATCAGAAATTAAATTATTTTTAATATCCTTTAATTTATTAAATTTATCCTTCAAAGAATTAAGCTCTTCATTTCCTATAGAAAGTATATTTTCAGATTTTTTGTGAGCATTAGATATTATTTCATCCCCAGTCTCTTCAGCTCTTTTAAGAGTTTTGATAACTGTTTTTTCTGCTTTTCTTAACTCGTGAATTTCATTTTTTGAATTCAATAATTCTTCCTCTAATTCATTTAATTTAGTGGTTAAATTTTGCCATTCAACAGATAAAATATTCAAGTATGATCGTACATCATTAGCATCTAAACCCATTAAACTTTTTTTGAATTCTTTAGATTTTATTTCAAATGGTGAGATATTTTTCATATAATTATTTTGATTTTTTTAAATTAAACAAATTTTTGTAAGAAATATTAAAATTATTAAATAATTATAATGCCATTAATAAATTTATCAAAAATTACAACTAATAAAGCTTTTGGGATTTGGAAAATAAATGAATCTTTAAATGTGATAAATCATTTAAACAAAGTTGAAAATTTAAATATTGATAATAGAATTATTGAAAAAAAATTTAAAGAAAAAGTTGCTGCTCGAATGGTCATAAAAAAAATATGTGAGAATCTAAAATTAAATTATTATGGTATAAAAAAAAATAAAACTGGAAAACCATTTCTAATAAAAAATAAAGCAGAAATTTCAATTTCACATTCATATCCCTTTGCTGTTGCTTTAATAAATACAAAAAATTTATGTGGAATTGATATTGAAAAAATAAGAGAGAAAGTATTAAAGATTAACACAAAATTTTTAGATGAAGATGAAAGAAAATTTGTTGGAACTTCAAGAAAGAAAAATACAATTTTTTGGTGCTGTAAAGAAGCTCTATTTAAAACATCAAATAAACAAAATATTGATTTTAGAGATGATATAAACTTAAAAGAAAAAAAGAAAAAAATAATTGGAAAAATTAAGGGAGAAAAATTTAAATTATCAATCAAGGAGATTGAAGATTTTATTATAGCATATACAAACTAATTTTTATTCTTTTGTAAATTTTTCTTAATTTTTTTAGCACTTTTTCCAAGCGGAGCAAAGAAATGTTTAGGGTTTTCATTTATATGATTTAATAATTTATCTAAGTCAAATGCAGTTTTATTTAAATTATCATATAAAGAATCTTCTTTCAAGAGTTTGGATAATGTACCTTCTCCATTTTCAATATCATCGAAAACATTATTCATTGAAGACAAGAGTTTATCAATTTGATTAAATGTTTTTTCAAATTGAATTTTATTTAAATCATCAAAAGTATTTTGAATACTAGAAAGTAAGGGATCAATTTTTTCAATTTTTGTATTTAAATTATTAGTAAGATCCTCAAGATTATTTATTGTTGAATTTATATTAGATTCATTATCATTAATTAAAGAATTAGTCGAATTTAAAACATTATTAAAATTGTTTAAAGTTTTAGAAATTAAATCACCGCTTCCTTGTAAACTCAATAACAAATCATTTAATCTACTAATTGTTACACTTAAATTATCAGTTATGGGGCCAGCACTTTCAATAAGCTCTGTTAACCCTCTATCTACCTCAGCTCTAATTGTATCGCCTTCTTTTAAAGGTTTTTCAATGTTACCTATTGATAATATAATTGCTTTACTTCCTAAAACATCATTACTACTAAGTGTTGCTAATGATGTATCTCCAACCACTAAATCATTATTTATATCAAGAGTAACTAATATTTGATTGTTATATTCTTGAAGTATATCAATATTACTTACTCTTCCTATAGAATACCCATTTACAATCACAGGGTTAGAGACAATAAGACCATCAACATTTTCATAAATAACATAATATGTTTTTGTAGATGAAAAAAAATCATACCCCTTTAAAAAGTTTGAACCAAGATATAAAGTAATCAATCCTAAAACCCCTAATAATCCTACTTTAAATTCATTACTCATATTTACAAATTTAATTAATTGATTCAACATAATTTTTATAATCTCTTATTGCTCTAAAAATAGCAGAAGCAATGTGAACTTGATGAGTATTGTTATTTAATTTTATTTCCTCTTCTCTATTAGAAATAAAACCAGTTTCTATGAGAACACTTGGCATTGTAGTCATCCATAAAACGAGAAAAGGAGCTTGCTTTACTCCCCTATTATGCAATCCAACACGTTTTGAAAATTGTTCTTGAATCAAGCCAGCTAAAAGTGCGCTATTTTCAATTTTTGATTTTTGTGTTAAGTTAAGCAACATTATAGATTCTGTAGAATTAGGATCATAGTCTTTATAAACTTCCTCATAATTTTCTTCAAGCTCAATTACAGAATTTTCTCTTTTAGCAACATTAAAATTTGCATTTGATTTACTCAAACCCATGATAAAAGTTGAAGTACCTCTGACTGAGGGTTTAGTGAAAGAATCGCAATGAATAGAAATAAATAAATCAGCATTTTTAGAATTAGCAATTTGAGCTCTTTTATTTAAAGTAGGGTATGAATCATCTTTTCTAGTGTAAAGAACTTTGACATCAGGGAGATTTTCATTAAGTATTCTACCTAAATGTAATGAAATCTTTAAAGCAATATTTTTTTCATATGATATTTTTCCAACCGCACCCGGATCCTTTCCACCATGGCCGGCATCAATCACTATAACATCAAATTTATATTTAGAAAAACCATTTAGATAATTAAACGTTAAAAAAACGAGTAAAATTACATTAACCAAAATAATATTATTTTTCATTTCTAACTCATCAAATAAAATAAATGAAGATAAATTTGTATAAATGTCTCAATTTTTTATAAAAACTGGAAATTTTAAATATATTTTGAATCAAAGATTAATTATATTATTAATTTTTATCCCATTTTTTGAACTTTTTTGTCAAAATAGTATTGATTTAATCAAAAATGATACATCAGTTATCATTATAGATTCATTAACCAATAAAATTGATTCCATAAAACAAAAAAGCGATATTGAAACAACTGTAAATTATAAATCAAAAGATTCTATTTTTTTTGATCTCAAGAATCAAAAAATGACACTTTATGGTAATGCTATAATCGATTATGGAGATATTAAACTCGATGCTAATAAAATTGATATGGATTGGATAAACCAAACAATCGATGCCAATTTTGTTTATGATTCTACAGGTAAAAAGATTGGGAAGCCCATATTTACTGATAAGAATGAATCATATGAGACTGATAAAATCACTTATAATTTTAAATCCAAAAAGGCACTAATTTCAGGTATTGTAACTCAACAAGATGAAGCATATATGCAAGGTGTAAAAGTAAAAAAAAATGAATTTGATGAACTTTTTATTAGTGATGCAAAATATACATCATGTAATTTAGCTGAACCCCATTTTCATATTTCAGCTAAAAAAATAAAAGTTATACCAAAAAATAAAGTTGTTTCAGGGCCTTTTCATTTAAAATTCGGGGATATTCCTACTCCTATTGGATTTATTTTTGGTATGTTTCCTCAACCAAAAAAAACTGTTTCTGGGATTATTGTACCAAGTTACGGTGAAGAAAAGAGAAGAGGTTTTTATTTAAGAGATGGCGGATATTATTTTGCCGTAAATGATTATTTAGATTTAAGAGTTACAGGTGATATTTATTCAAAAGGTGGATTTGGAGCTTCAATAGGAAGCAATTATAAAAAAAGATATGCTTTTTCTGGATCGCTAAACTTTGACTATAATAAATCAAAGACTGGGGAAATAAATAATCCCATTGAATCTAATGACTTCTCTCTTTCTTGGTCTCATAGTCCAGATTCAAGAGGAAAATCAAGTAGGTTCTCGTCTTCAGTAAATATTAGAACAAATTCTTACAGTCAAAATAAGAATCTTGTTTATAGTGATTTTGATGAGAGTATATCTTCACAATTTAATTCTAACATTTCATATTCAAAAACATTTAAAGGAACCCCATTTAATTTTTCAACTAATTTAAGACATAGTCAAAATGTTCAAACTAAGGTTGTTAATCTAACTCTTCCGAGTTTAAATTATAATATGAATAGGATTTACCCATTCAAAAATTTAGGAAAACTTGGCAAAACTTTCTTAGGTAAATTAAACTTCAGTCATAGGTTTTCTAGTCAAATACAATTATCTAATTCATCATCTGGATCTTCATTCGATAATAATATAATAAATAACTCATCTAATTCAGATCAACTAGATTTCGATCTGGAAAATATTGATAAAATACTAGATAGATCTAAAATTGGCGGAAGACATTCTATACCAATTTCTACTTCATTTAATTTATTTAAATTTTTTACATTTAGTCCATCAGTAAATTATGATGAAATATGGTATCTTAAAAGACTTTCTTATTCATATGATGATGTTGAAAAAGGAGTTAGATTAGATACAATTAAAGGATTTTCTAGAGTTTGGTCATATAATACATCATTATCTGCATCTACCCGTATTTATGGAACCTTATTTTTTAAAAAAGGAAAAGTAAAAGCAATTAGACATGTAATTACACCAAGTATTTCAATGTCATTTAGACCAGATTTTACAAAAGATAGGTATGGGTATTATAATGAAGTTCAAATCAATGAGCAAGGTGATACGAAAATATACAATAACTACGAAGGCTTTTTATTTGGAGGCCCGTCTATGGGAAGTTCAGCTTCATTAAATTTTAATATTGGAAATAATTTAGAACTAAAAGTTGTAGATGAAAATGATTCTATTAGTGGAACTAGAAAAATAAAAATTTTTGATAATTTAGATTTTGGTTCAAATTATAATTTTTTAGCTGATTCTTTCAAGTTAAGTAAAATAAGATTTTCTACAAGAACTTCATTTTTTAAAAATCTAATAACTTTAAGTTTGAATGGCAGCATAGATCCGTACTCATTTAAATTAGATAGCATAAAAGAAAATTCAGATGGCTCCAAATCATTTTATCAAAGAAGAGTTAATCAACTTTCAATCAGTAATAAACAAGGAATTGGTTCTCTTGATTTTATCAATATGTCTGTTGGTTTCAGATTTACTCCAAATGATTTTCAAAATCAAAATAATAATACAAATGAATCAGAATATGGTAATGAAGAAGAGATTGATTATATAAATTTAAACCCTGAAGAATATATTGACTTTAAAATCCCTTGGAGCATAAATGGAAGTTATAACTTAAATAGAACAAAAATTGGATTTAGAGATCCAATAATTACACAAACTTTTAATTTATCTGGTGATATAAGTTTAACAGAAAAAACAAAAGCCACATTCAGAACTGGATATGATTTTAAAAACAAAATGCTTACTCAAACAAGTATTAATGTTGTTAGAGACTTACACTGTTGGAGGTTATCATTTAGCTGGGTTCCTTTTGGAAGATTTCAATCATTTAACTTAACCTTAAATGCAGTTTCTTCTCTTTTACAAGATTTAAAATTGGAGAAAAAAAGTAGATTTTTTGATAACTTATAATGTTATTTTTTTTTTGGTTTCATCTGAGGAAAAAATATAACATCCTGAATTGATTCTGAATTTGTTAAAATCATTGTTAGTCTGTCAATTCCAATTCCAATTCCTGCAGTAGGTGGAAGACCATACTCTAATGCTTCGATATAATCATCATCAAGAATCATTGCCTCATTATCCCCTTGTTTCCCTAGTTCAATTTGTTGATTGAAACGTTCTTTTTGATCGATTGGGTCATTAAGTTCTGAAAAGGCATTACATAACTCTTTTCCATTACATATCAGTTCAAATCTTTCTACAACACCTTCTTTTGTTCGATGCTTTTTTGCAAGAGGAGACATTTCAATAGGATAATCAGTAATAAAAGTAGGTTGGATTAAATTTTTCTCACACTTTTCTCCAAATATTTCATCTATTAATCTTCCTCTTCCCATTGATTTATCAGTTTTTATTTTCAAATCTTTACACAACTTTGAAAGTTCTTTTTTACCCATGTTGGTTACATCAACTCCTATAAATTTCTTTATGACTTCATACATCGTATATTTTTTCCAAGGTTTTTTAAAATTAATTTCATTTTCACCACATTTAATTTTTGTATTACCATTAAGATCTAAACAAACTTTAACAAATAAATCCTCAAGAAACTTCATCATCCATATATAATCTTTATATGCTACATATAGTTCACATTGAGTAAATTCAGGATTATGAAATCTTGACATTCCTTCATTTCTAAAATCCTTACCAAATTCATATACACCTTTAAAGCCACCTATTATTAATCTTTTTAAATATAACTCATTGGCTATTCTCAAATACAAAGGCATATCTAAGGTATTATGATAAGTTTTAAAAGGTCGAGCAGAGGCCCCTCCATAAATAGGTTGTAAAATTGGTGTTTCAACTTCTAGGTAATCATTTTCATTAAAAAAACTTCTTATTGAATTAATTATTTTGGATCTTTTAATAAATGTTTTTCGAGATGATTTATTAATTATTAAATCTAAATATCTTTTCCTATATTTTGTTTCCTTATCAGTAAATGCATCATACACAGCTTTGTTACCTTTATCATCAATAGCTTCTTTTACAATAGGAATAGGTTTAAGAGATTTAGAAAGAAGTTTTAAACTCTTAACGTGTATTGTTATTTCTCCTAATTTTGTTTCAAATACAAATCCAGAAATACCAATAATATCACCTAAATCTAATTTTTTTTTGAAAATATCATTGTATAAACTTTTATCATCACCTTCACATATATCATCTCTTCTAATATAAAGTTGAATTTTACCTGATGAATCCATAATTTCAGCAAAAGAAGCCGAACCCATAATTCTTCTAGACATTAATCTTCCTGCCAAAACAACATTCTTAAATTTTTTATCATTTTTTTTAGTTAAATAATTCTCCTTAATATTTTTTGAAGAAATATTTATTTCAAATGATTCTGAAGGGTATGGGTTTAAACCAATATCAATAATCTCATTTAGAGATTTCCTTCTTTCTAATTCCTGTTCATTATAGTCCATATATTATATTAAAGTTAAAATTTTTCTTCTTTTGATTTCATTTTTTACTAAAAGAAATTGTCTACTACTCTGGCCCTTGACAGAACTATTTTCTTTAGCTCTTCGAATCAAATATGGAATTGTTTTTTTTATTGGTCCAAAAGGTACAAGAATTACAACATTATAACCCAATTTTGCCAAATTAAAAGATATATTTTCACTCATACCGTAAAGTTGAGAAAACCAAACTCTTTGATCATCTTTCTTTATATTATTTTTATTCATTAAAGAAGCTATTCTGATAAAAGAATCTTCATTATGACTACCAATCCACATTGATATATTAGCTAAATTTTTAACACAAAATTCTATTGAATTATTAAACTCTATATCGGTATTATTTTTAGAATCATGTATCGGGCTATCATATCCATATTTTAATGCTCTTTCTCTTTCTTTTTCCATATAAGCGCCCCTAACCAGTTTCACTCCTAATTTAAAATTATTTTTCTTTGATATTTGAAAACTATTTTTTATTCTATCTAAAGTGCCTTTTTTATAACATTGAAAAGTTAAGTATAAAAAAACACTTTTTTTATTATACTTATTCATCAGATCCAATGATACAGAATCTATAGAATCTTGAATCCAGGATTCCTCAGCATCAATAAGTAGACTAACATTATTTTCTATTGCAGATAAAATAATTTTTTCCAACCTATTCTTTAATTTTAAATATTCATTTTTAGAAAATTCTGAATTTTTATCATTACTTATTTTTTCAAGGGAATTATATGATATCAATCCTGTTAATTTAACAACATAAAAAGGAAGTTTAGATTTCCCAATAAAATCTATTATTTGAATTGTCTTATTCATATTATCTTCAAATCCTTTTTCTGACTCTTCTCCTTCTACAGAATAATCTGGCATAGAAAAAATATTATGCTTAGATAAAGTCAAAACTATTTTATTACATTCATCGAGAGTTTCACCACCACAGAATTGACTAAAAATAGTTTTTTTTAAAATACTTTTTATAGGGAAATTTAATTTTAAAAAGAATTGGAGTAAAGCAGTTCCTATTTTTGAAAAAAACTGATTATTCAATGACCAAAAAATTAAATAAGATTTTATTAAATCACTATTCGACTTACTAATGTAAGCAAGCCTTGTATTGTTAAACAAGTTTTTGTTAATTTGTTTCTTCAATTATTATTATTATTATTTAAACATAATATTAAATGAGTACAAATTTAAATATTGCTTCGATTAATACTTGGATTAATACAGACAAAAAACCTTTTATAATTTCAGGTCCATGTAGTGCTGAAAGCTACGATCAACTATATGTAACATCAAAGGAATTGAAATCTATAGGAATTGAAATAATTCGAGCTGGAGTATGGAAACCTAGAACTAGACCTGGAACGTTTGAGGGTAACGGAGAAAAAGCATTAAAATGGATAAAAAAAATAAAAAATGAATTAGATGTAAAATTTGCAGTTGAAGTAGCTAATCCTAATCATGTTAAATTATGTCTTCATTATGGAATTGATATTCTTTGGATTGGAGCAAGAACAACTGTAAACCCTTTCTCTATACAAGAAATTGCTGAATCATTGCAAGGTAGTGATATACCTATATTAGTTAAAAACCCAATTAACCCTGATCTTTCTCTTTGGATTGGAGCTCTTGAAAGGCTTAATAAAGTTGGATTAAAAAAAATAGGAGCTATTCACAGAGGTTTTTCTACTCCTGACAAAACAAAATATAGATATGCACCTATGTGGAAAATTGCTATTGATTTAAAAAGTAGTTTTCCAAATTTACCAATTGTATGTGATCCATCACATATATGTGGTAACAGAGAAATGATATATGATATTTCTCAGAAAGCTTTAGATTTAGGATATGAAGGACTTATTATTGAGTCACATATTGATCCAGAAAATGCTTGGAGTGATGCAAAACAACAAGTCACCCCTATTTCTTTAAAGGAAATTATAAGTAATCTGAAAATAAAAAAGAAGATTGAAAAAAATCAAAATCATAAAATACTTCTTGAAGACTTAAGAGAATCAATAGATAGTGTAGATAAAGATTTAATTGGAGTTTTAGAAAAAAGATTTAATCTTGTAAAAAAAATTGCTGAATTTAAAGAAAATCAAGACCTTACTGTATTCCAAGTTAAAAGATGGAATGAAATTTTTGAATCTAGAAAAAAATGGAGCACTAAAAAAAATCTTGATACCAGTTTTATTGAAGAACTATACAAATTGATTCACATTGCATCAATAAAATCGCAAACCGAAATATTAAATAAAAAATAATAAAATTATAATATGGTACCCTCCAAAATATTATTTGTAAATAATATAAAATCCGCTTTAGCGGATTTTTTTTCTTCTAATAATTATACAAAAATTGGCATTTTAGTTGATGAAAACACTGAAAAACTTTGTTTACCTTCAATAATGAACAATAATGAACATAGTGATTTTTTAATTTTAAAGATAAAAAGTGGAGAAAAAAATAAAAATATTAATTCATGTATAAAAATTTGGGATAAATTAACTTATAATAAATTTGATAGAAACTCTTTAATAATTAATCTAGGTGGGGGTGTAATCACTGATATGGGGGGGTTTATAGCAGCAACATATAAGAGAGGAATTGATTTTATAAATATTCCCACTACTCTTCTTGCTCAGGTTGATGCAAGTGTTGGTGGTAAATTAGGAATTGATTTTAACAGTTATAAAAATCAAATTGGTGTTTTTAAAGAATCTAAATTTACATTTATCGATACAAAATTTTTGTTAACATTATCTAAAAGAGAATTAAATTCTGGATATGCGGAAATAATAAAACATTGTCTTATTAAAGATAAATCTAAATTTAATGAAATTTATAATCAAAAATTAGATAAAAACAACTGGGAAAACATAATCAAACATTCTGTAGATATAAAATCAATAATTGTTAAATCAGATTTAAAAGAAAATGGATTAAGAAAAATTTTAAATTTTGGACATACCATTGGACATGCTATAGAATCAACTTATATGAATAAAGAAAAAAAACTTCTTCATGGAGAGGCAATTGCAATTGGAATGATCTGTGAATCATATATCTCATATAAAGTAAAAAAATTAAAATTTGATGAACTAAAAAAAATATCAAATATTATTATTAAAATTTTCAATCCAAAAAAAGTTGATTTTTTTGAAGAAATAATTGAAAAATCTTATCAAGACAAAAAAAATATAAATAATAAAATTAAAATTTGCGTACTTAATGAAATAGGAAAATGTAAATATGATTATGAAATAAATGAAAATTTAATAGTTAAAAGTCTAGAATACTATAACAAAATTCTATAATGAAAAAACTAAAAATTAAGTTTAATAAATTAATTCAAAATACTATAGAATTAAATTCATCAAAAAGTGAAAGTAATAGATTATTAATAATAAAAGCCTTATCTAAAAAAAAAATTATTATCAATAATATTTCAAATGCAAATGATACAACTATTTTAAAGAATCTAATTAAAAATAATTCTAAAAAAAAATGGGATGCTGAGGATGCAGGAACTACTATGAGATTTTTAACATCATACCTTGCATTACTTAAGGAAGATGTTATTATAACTGGTACAAACAGAATGAAAAAAAGACCTATTAGAATACTTGTAGAAGCATTGAATAAAATTGGATCCAAAATTTCTTTTACAGACAAAAAAGGATATCCTCCATTAAAAATAGATAAAAAAATTAATCAAGAAAACAATTCAATAAGTATAAGGGGAGATATAAGCAGTCAATATATTTCTTCATTGCTAATGATTGGACCTATACTTAAGAATGGATTGAATATAATTATTGAAGAACCATTTTATAGTAAACCATATGTTTTAATGACATTAAATCTTATGAAAAAATTTGGAGTTTCAAGTACATTAAATAGAAATATAATAAAAATAAATAATCAAGAATATAAAGATGGAACCTACTCAGTCGAATCAGATTGGTCAGCTGCTAGTTACTGGTATGCAATTGTATCGATCAATAAAGAAATTGATAAACTTAAACTTAAAGGTCTAAGAAAAAACTCTTTTCAAGGTGATAGTATACTATCAAAAATAATGCTATCATTTGGAGTTGATACTGAGTTTTTAGATGATGGAGTTATTATTAAGAAAAATCATAATATAGAAAACTTTATAAAAATTGATTTTAAAAATTTTCCAGATTTAACACAATCTATCTTAGTTGTTGCTGCTTACCATAAAATTAAACTAGAAATATCAGGTGTAGAAAGTTTAAAAATTAAAGAAACTGATAGACTTTCTGCTATGAAAAAAGAATTAAAAAAAATAGGATGTAATTTTTATAATAAAAAAGAATCTTGGATTTTAGAAAAAAGAGTTAATCCTTTTCCAAAATCAGTAGTTATCGATACCTATAGGGATCATAGAATGGCAATGGCATTTGCATGTATCTCATCCGAGATTGAAATGTATATTAGAGAACCAAGTGTAGTAAATAAATCATACCCTAATTTTTGGAATGATTTATTTAAAGTAGGTTACGAACCTACTTAATATATCTAAAATCTTGGCCTTTCTTCAATTTTAATAATGATTTATATATTAATTTGATACAATTTTCAACATCATCTTTATGAACAGTCTCTACAGTTGTATGCATATACTTTAAGGGTAAAGAAATTAAAGCAGATGCAACCCCTTTATTGGAATAAGCGAAAGCATCCGTATCGGTTCCAGTTGACCTAGAGGAAGCCATTAATTGATAAGGTATATTGCTAGACTTTGCAGTATCAATAATTAATTTCAATAAATTATTTTGAACTGCTGGACCATATGTAAGAGCAGGGCCAAGACCTGATTTAATATCACCACTTTTTTTCTTATCATACATAGGTGAATTCGTATCATGTGTAACATCAGTAACTATAGCTACATCTGGATTAATTCTTTCAGCAATCATTTGCGCTCCTCTTAAACCTATCTCTTCTTGTACTGAATTTACTATATATAATCCAAAATTTAATTTTATCTTATCAATACTCAATCTTTTGATAACTTCAGCAATCATATAACCTCCCATTCTATTATCTAAAGCTCTTCCGGAATAATATTTTTTATTTAGTTCCATCATTTCATCTTCAAATGTAATTACAGAACCAACATGAATTCCTAACTTTTCAACTTCTTTTTTTGATGAACACCCTACATCAATAAATATATTTTTTAAAGAAGGACTTTGTTCAGTTTTTGGATCTCTAACATGAATAGCTGGCCAACCAAAAACTCCTTTTATAATCCCGTTATCAGTATGAATATTTACTCTCTTTGATGGAGCAATTTGATGATCAGATCCGCCATTTCTTATTACATAAATATAGCCATCATCAGTAATATAATTAACAAACCATGATATTTCATCCGCATGGGCTTCAATAACTACTTTATAATCTGAATTTGGGTTAACTACACCTACAATAGTACCGTAAGTATCAGATATGTAATCATCAATATATGGTCTAATATAATCTAACCATATTTTTTGCCCAGAAGATTCAAAACCAGTGGGTGAATGATTGTTTAAATATTCAAATAAAAAACTCTTACTTTTAGAATCTACCATTATTAATGTTTAAAATATATTATTGATTTTCTGAAACATAATAAATATCTTCAGATTTTTTTTTCATCATATAATTTTCTCTTGCATATTGTTCTAGTAACTTATCATTCTGATCAAATGCTTTTCTCTCTAATTCAAGTTGATTTATTTCTTTCTTATAGTAATCAATTTCATCACTTAATTCATTTGATTTTTTATTAAGATTATATCTATTATTAATTCCATTAGAATCAATAAATAACATCCATATTATAAAAATTTTTAAAAATTTTTCTAAAATCAAAATTAACCATCATTCAAAGATATTAAATATTATTTTGAATCATACTTAGCGTTTTTTCCTAAATATTCTTCTATTCTTAATAACCTATTATATTTTGCAATTCTTTCAGAACGAGATATTGAACCAGTTTTAATTTGACCAGTATTAAAAGCAACGGCAAGATCAGCAATAGTTGTATCTTCAGTTTCTCCAGATCTATGAGAAATAACAGAACTCCAACCTGCATTTTTAGCCATCTTAATTGCTGAAATAGTTTCTGTCAAAGTTCCTATTTGATTTGGCTTAATTAATATTGCATTACCACATTTTTTGTTAATTGCTTTCTCTAAAAACTTTACGTTAGTTACCAAATTATCATCTCCAACCAATTGACACCTTTCTCCAATTCTTTTGGTTAATTTTTCCCAACCATACCAGTCGTTCTCAGCACATCCATCTTCAATACTATCAATAGGATAATGATTAATTAATTCTTCTAAATAATCTACCTGTTCTAAAGAGCTTCTTTTTTTTCCATTCTTGCCTTCAAAAATTGAATAATCATAAAAATTATCTTTAAAAAATTCTGATGCAGCACAATCTAAGCCTATAGAAACATCATCTCTAATTTTATAACCAGCCAAATTTATGGATTTAATAATTTTTTCAATCGCTTCTTCAGTCCCATTAACAAAATTCGGAGCAAAACCTCCCTCATCTCCAACTGCTGTACTATATTTTTCATTTTTCAACAAATTCTTTAAATTATGAAAAATTTCGGCACCACACCTTAAAGCTTCTTTAAAAGATTTTAATCCTATAGGCCTAATCATAAATTCTTGAAAAGCTATTGGTGAATCAGAATGTGATCCACCATTGATTATATTTATCATTGGTATTGGTAGCAAATTAGAATCATCTCCACCAAGATATTTAAATAGAGGAATGTTTTTTGATAAAGAAGATAATTTAGAAACTGCAATTGATACACCAAGAATTGCATTAGCTCCTAAATTAGATTTGTTTGAAGTTCCATCAATTTCAATCAATAAATTATCTATTTTTTCTTGATCAAAAGGAGAATAATCTTTTAATCTTGGTGAAATTATTTTATTAACATTTTCAATTGCCTTAAATACACCTTTACCTAAGTATTTTTTATCTCCATCTCTTAATTCAACAGCTTCATTAGATCCTGTCGAAGCACCAGAAGGAACAGAAGCTCTACCTAATAAATTGTCTGTTGAAATTACATCAACCTCAATTGTTGGATTGCCTCTCGAATCTAATATTTGTCTTGCAAAAATTTTTTTTATTTTTGTCATAAATCAATTCATCATTTTAACAAAATCATCAAAAAGATATCTAGAATCATGAGGTCCAGGAGATGATTCTGGATGATATTGAACAGAAAAAGCATTTTTATTTTTCAACCTTATTCCTTCTACAGTATTATCATTTAAATTAACATGAGTTAATTCTATATCTTTAATTTTTTTTATATCTTCCATTTTAACAGAAAAACCATGGTTTTGCGAAGTAACTTCAGATTTACCAGTTAAAATATTTTTAACAGGATGATTAATTCCTCTATGACCATGATGTAATTTATAAGTTGCCAATCCACAAGCTCTAGCTAATATTTGATGTCCTAAACAGATTCCAAATGTAGGAATATTTTTACTCATTACATTTCCAACGGTATTAACAGCATAGTCCATAGAAGCAGGATCCCCAGGGCCATTTGAAATGAAAAACCCATCTGGTTTCCAGTTTAAAATATCTTTTGATTTAGTTTTAGCAGGAAAAATCTTACAAAAAATATTTCTACTTTCAAAGTTCTTTAAAATTGACTTTTTACAACCAAGATCTAATACAGCAACTTTCTTCTTTGATGATTTATTTCCATAAAAATAAGATTTTTTAGTACTAACATAAGATGCTAGTTCTAAATTTTCCATTGATGGAACTTTTTTTAATTCAGATTCAAGATAAGCATCATCAAGATTTTGTGTGGAAATAATACAATTCATCACTCCTTTACTCCTAATATGTTTTACTAACTTTCTAGTATCAATATCATAGATACCCAGTGTATTATTTTGTAGTAAAAAATCAGACAAACTGAACTTAGTAGAATTTCTACTAAAAATTTCAGAATATTCATTGATAATTATCCCTTTAACTTGACTATGAGAACTTTCCTGTTCATCAATTTTAGTGCCATAATTACCAATATGAGAAGCTGTATTAATAATTATTTGACCATAATATGAAGGGTCAGTGTAAATTTCTTGATATCCAGTCATACCTGTATTAAAACAAATCTCCCCAGATGCTATGCCCTTGATTCCTAAAGGTTTTCCAACGAATTTACTGCCGTCTTCTAATAACAATTTAGCTTTAGAATTAGAAGTTTTATTCATATAATAAATATACTTTAATTCAAAAAAAAATAATAAAAAAGGGATTAAAATTTAATTAATCCCTTTAAATAAATTGTTCAAAATAAATTACTCTTATTTATTATCATTTTTTTTTGAAGATTTTGATTCAACTTTCTTCTTTGATTTAGTAACTCCCTTATTATTAGGTTTTAATTCAGTATTTTTTGATGAATCAGGAGCTTTATTTTTAGATTTTCTTCTTCTTCTAGTTTTTTTCTTTCCAGCAGTATCTGCATCACTCTCTTTTGTAAATTGATTAAAATCAATAAGTTCAATTAAACATAAATTTGCATTATCTCCTAACCTATTCCCTAATTTTATAATCCTAGTATACCCACCCGTACGATCTGAAATTCTTTGGGATACCTCATCGAATAATTCCCTAACTGAATGCTTATTCTGTAAATAAGAAAAAACTATTCTTCTAGAGTGAGTAGTATCATTTTTAGATTTAGTAATAAGAGGTTCAACAAACTTTCTAAGGGCTTTAGCTTTAGCTAAAGTTGTAGAAATTTGCTTTTCCAAAATCAATGATGATGCCATATTAGATAACATGGCCTTTCTATGAGAAGGAATTCTACTTAAATGATTAAATCTTTTACCGTGTTTCATTAATTTAAATTAATCTAAATTGTAAACCTTTAAATCCATTCCAAAATTTAGCCCTTTACTCTCAACCAATTCTTCTAATTCAGTAAGAGATTTTTTTCCAAAATTTCTAAACTTCATCATATCAGAAATTTCAATACTAACTAAATCACCAAGAGTTCTTATTTCGGCAGCTTTTAAACAATTATAAGCTCTTACTGAAAGATCCAAATCAGTCAGAGAAGTTTTAAGAAGCTTTCTCATATGTAAAAGTTCTTCATCAACAGCTTCAATTTCGCCAGATGTATCTTCAGCAAATTCCATATCCTTATCTGAAAATAAAACAAAATGTTTAATAAGTAACCTTGCAGAATCTTTCAAAGCATCTTCTGGATGTATGGATCCATCAGTTTTAATATCTATAACTAGCTTTTCAAAATCAGTTTTTTGCTTAACCCTAGTATTCTCAACAAAATATTTAACATTTAATATTGGAGAAAATACCGAATCTATGCTTATAAAGCCTTTATCTATAAAATTTGCACTATTTTCTTCAGCTGTAACATAACCTCGACCTTTTTCTATTTTCAAATCAATAGAAAGTTTTATACTTTTATTTATCGTACAAATCAAATTTTCAGGATTTAAAATTTCATATGAGCTTGTTGATGCTGCTATATCCTTGGCTGTAAAATCACCTTTTTTTGAAATTTTAACAGAAATAATATCATCTGGGTTTTCAACTATAGATTTAAATCTAACTGATTTTAAATTTAAAATTATTTCGGAAACTTCTTCTACAATTCCTTCAATAGTTGAAAATTCATGAAGAATCTTCGGTATTTTAATAGCAGTTATTGCATATCCTTCTAGTGAAGAAATTAAAACTCTTCTTACAACATTACCAATTGTTACACCATATCCTGGTTGAAGAGGTTTAAAAGTAAAAAGTCCATGAAAATCATCAGACTTTTCCATTACTATTTTATCAGGTAATTGAAATGAAAGTAGTGACATAATTTTTATAATTTATTTTAACATTTTTTATTTTGAATAAAGTTCTACAATTAATTGTTCATTAATATTTTCAGGAATAGACTCTCTATCTGGATAATTTATCAGTTTTCCGGAAAAGGA
Source organism: uncultured Marinoscillum sp. (assembly GCA_902529805.1). Taxonomy (GTDB): domain Bacteria; phylum Bacteroidota; class Bacteroidia; order Cytophagales; family MED-G16. The sequence goes on along the minus strand of CABZXU010000005.1, from coordinate 68,870 downwards.
TTTAGAATCCCAATCAAGCCAATTATATTTAGAATTATTTGGATCGTTAATGCATTCATTTATAAAGGAAATAGATCTAGACTTATCTCTAATACTAATAATGTCACCTTCTTTAAGAGAGAAAGAAGGAATATTAACCATTTTTCCATTAACTAATATATGTTTATGAGTTACTAATTGTCTAGCTGATCGTCTTGTTTTAGTAATACCTAATCTAAAAACTACATTATCAAGTCTAGATTCAAGTAATATAAGTAAATTTTCACCTGTTATTCCAGACTTGCTCGATGCTTTTTTAAATAAATTCCTAAACTGCTTTTCCAAAATTCCATAAATATATTTTGCTTTTTGTTTTTCGGAAAGTTGGATTGCATATTCGGAAGGTTTTTTTCTTCTTCCTCTACCATGTTGTCCAGGTGGATAAGGTTTTTTTTCTAATGCCTTGGTATCACCAAAAATTGGTTCACTGTATCTTCTTGAAATTTTTGATTTTGGTCCTGTATATCTAGCCATAATTATTTATTATACTCTTCTTCTTTTTGGTGGTCTACATCCATTATGAGGAAGAGGGGTTACATCATTAATAGATAATACATCTAATCCTGTATTTTGAATAGTTCTAACAGCTGAATCTCTTCCGGAACCAGGTCCCTTAATAAAGATATCTACTTTTCTTAATCCTAAATCATAAGCAACTTTCACAGCATCTTCAGTAGCAACCTGTGCAGCATAAGGTGTACTTTTCTTAGAGCCTCTAAATCCCATTTTTCCAGCAGAAGACCATGAAATTACTTGTCCAGAAACATTAGTTATTGAAATGATAATATTATTAAAAGAACACTTAATATGTGCTTGGCCATTGTTACCTACAATAACTTTTCTTTTCTTTTTCGACTTATCTTGTTTCTTTTCACTCATTTAAATATTATTTAGTTAACTTTTTTTTATTAGCAACAGTTTTTCTTTTACCTTTTCTTGTTCTTGAGTTATTTTTCGTTTTTTGTCCTCTAACCGGTAAGCCTTTTCTATGTCTTAAACCCCTATAAGAACCTATATCCATTAGTCTTTTTATACTTAATTGAACCTCGGATTTTAAATCTCCTTCGATGGTATATTCATCACTAATTAGTTTTCTAACTAAATTTGATTCATCATCTGTCCAATTTCCTATTTTTTTATCAAAATCAATACCGGCTGATTTCAATATTTTTTTTGAAGATGAAGTTCCTATACCAAAAATATATGTTAGAGCAACTTCTCCTCTTTTATTATCTGGAATATCTATACCTGCAATTCTCATAATATTAACCTTGTCTTTGTTTAAACCGTGGATTCTTTTTATTAATCACGTATATTTTTCCTTTTCTTTTAATAACTTGACAATCGTTACTTCTTTTTTTAACTGATGCTCTAATTTTCATAATATTTATTTATATCTATATACAATTCTTCCTTTAGATAGATCATAAGGTGACATTTCTAACCTTACTTTATCTCCTGGTAATAGTTTAATATAAAACATCCTCATTTTGCCTGAAATATGTGCAATAATAACATGTTCGTTATCTAATTTAACTTTGAACATAGCATTAGACAACGATTCTACTACCACTCCATCTTGCTCTATAGGTTTCTGTTTAGCCATATTAAATTTTAATTACTTACTTCTTCCTTTTACTTTACCTGATTTCATCATTCCATCATAACTTCTCATTAATAAATAACTTTCTATCTGTTGTAAGGTATCAAGAATAACTCCTACCATAATCAATAAAGAGGTTCCTCCATAAAAAGTTGAAAAACTTTGACTTACACCAAAAATCATTGCAAAAGCAGGTAAAACTGCTATAAGTGCGAGCAATAAAGATCCAGGTAACGTTACTCTATCCAGTACACCAGAAATAAAGTCAGAAGTTTCTTTTCCTGGTTTAATTCCAGGAATAAATCCATTATTTCTTTTCATATCATCAGCCATTTGATTTGGATTAATTGTAATAGCAGTATAAAAAAAAGTAAACAGAATAATTAACGAAGCGAATGTTAAATTGTACGGCCATGATTGCATATTAGAAAATGAAGTTGCAATATATTGAAAAAAATCTGAATTTTCCGCAAACTGTAAACCAATTATTGCGGGTAAAAACATTAAGGCTTGAGCAAAAATTATTGGCATAACACCAGATGAGTTTACTCTAACAGGAATGTATTGTCTTTTACCTCTATAAAGATTTCCTCCTATAACTTGCTTTGCATATTGAACAGGTATTCTTCTAATTGCTTTTACAACCATTACTGTAAACATTACTACACCAAATAAGACAGCAATTTCAACAATAAACAATAAAGCTTGGCTCATTCCTTTAGATAAAGCTTCGGCAACTAAGCTTCCAGGAAACCTAGAAATTATTCCAATCATTATAAGCATAGAAATTCCATTACCAATGCCTTTATCAGTAATTTTTTCTCCTAACCACATACAAAAAATTGTCCCTGAAACTAAAATTATAACACTAGAAACAGTAAAAAATAACTTATTAGAAACTAAAATTGCCTCAGGAGGGATAGTTGCAGTTAAATAAGCAATACTTTGGAAAGAAGTCAATGCTATTGTTAAATATCTTGTAATTTGATTAAGCTTTTTTCTTCCACTATCACCATCTTTTTGTAGCTTTTGAAAATATGGCATAGTTACACCTAATAGTTGAACTACAATCGAGGCAGAAATATAAGGCATAATACCTAGTGCAAAAATTGATGCATTACTAAAAGCACCACCTAAAAAAGTATCTAACAATCCAAAAATTCCTGAAGCATCTGTCTGTAGTTTAGAAGGATCAATACCAGGTAATACAACAAAAGAACCAAGTCTGAAAATTATTAAAAAGAAGATAGTATTTAGAATCCTTTCTCTTAATTCTTGAATAGAAAAAATGTCTTTTATAACTGTAAATAACTTAATCATTCGAAATAATTTGAGCTTTGCCTCCTAATTTTTCAATTGCCTTAATAGCTGATTTTGAAAACATATGAGATTTTATATTAACCTTGGACTTTATTTTACCTCCTCCTAAAATTTTTATTAAACTATTTTTTTTAGCTAAACCATTTTTTATTAAGGTATCTGGGGTGATTTCTTTAAGTTTTTGTTTATCAACTAAATTTTGCAAAACATCAAGATTGATTGGCTTAGTCTCTATTCTATTTGGTGACCTAAAACCAAATTTAGGAATTCTTCTGTAAAGAGGCATTTGACCACCTTCAAAACCAAACTTCCTGGAATAACCAGAACGAGATTGAGCTCCTTTGTGGCCTTTTGTTGAAGTACCTCCTCTACCAGATCCTTGACCTCTAGCAATTCTTTTTCTTGATTTTATTGAACCATCGGCTGGTTTTAAGGTATGTAATTTCATAACTATATCTTTTTTACTTGAATTAAATGATTTACAGTTTTTATCATTCCAATTACTTCAGGAGAAGCCTTTTTTGTAACAGATTTATTAATTTTACCTAGACCCAGTGCCACGATAGTTCTTTTTTGTTTTTGATTTTTTGAAATCAAACTTTTAACTTGAGTAAGTAATAATTTTCCTTTATAATTATCCATTAAATATCTTATTTAAACTAACACCTCTTTGCTTTGAAACAGCTAAAGGATCTCTCAATTTTAGCAACCCACTAAAAGTAGCTTTAATAACATTATGAGGATTAGATGAACCTTTAGATTTTGCAAGAACATCTTTTATTCCGGCATTCTCAAAAACTGAACGCATAGCACCTCCAGCAATCACACCTGTACCAGGAGCAGCCGGTTTAATTAATACAAAACCTCCTCCATACTTACCTGTTACCTGATGAGGTACAGTATTTTTTAAAATGGGAATATTAACTAGATTTTTTTTAGCATCATCTGTACCTTTGATAATAGCATTCGTAACCTCATTTGCTTTTCCCAAACCATGTCCTACAACACCTTTTTCATTACCTACTACAACAATAGCAGAGAAACTAAACCTTCTTCCACCCTTTACAACTTTAGTTACTCTACTAATTGAAACAACAGTTTCCTTTAATTCTAATTCACTAGCTTTTATTTTTTTCATAATTTAAAATTTTAACCCTCCTTCTCTAGCCCCTTCAGCAAAAGACTTTACCTTACCATGATATTTATAACCACTCCTATCAAAAACTACATTTTTTATACCTGCTGATATAGCCTTTTTAGCCAAAGCAAGTCCTACTTCTTTTGAAATAGAGATATTTATACCTTTTTTCTTTATTTCATTTGAAGAACAAGAAATGAGAGTATTACCCTTTTTATCATCAATAATTTGAGAATAAATTGATTTATTACTCTTATACAAGGATACTCTGGGTCTAATATCAGATCCATTTATTTTTTTTCTGATACTAAATTTAATTTTATTTCTTCTTTGATTTTTATTTAAACCCATATTTACATTATTAACTTGTAGTAGCTGCAGCAGCTTTTCCAACTTTTCTAATTACATGTTCTCCAACTAATTTAATACCTTTTCCTTTGTATGGTTCAACCGGTCTTAATGATTTAATTTTAGCAGCAATTTGACCAACAAGTTGTTTATCAATTCCAACAAGTTTAATTAGTGGTGGGCTACCTTTAACCGATTCAACATTTACTTTTATCTCATTTGGAATTTCAAAATATATTGAATGAGAGAATCCAAGGCTAAGATAAAGAATGTTTCCTTGTAATGAAACTTTATATCCTACTCCTACCAGCTCTAGAGACAATTCATAGCCCTCAGAAACACCTATAACACAATTGTTAATCAATGACCTGTAAAGTCCATGAAGAGACTTATGTCTTTTTTGCTCTGAAGGTCTTGAAATTAATAACATATTATCATTTTCTTTTATCGAAAAATCAGGATCAAAATCCTGAACAATCTCACCTTTTGGTCCTTTTATAATGATAGAAGATTTATTAATTATAACAGAAACTCCATCAGGTAATAAAATGGGATTTAATCCTACTCTAGACATAATAATTTACTTTAATAAACATAACATAAAACTTCACCACCAATATTTAATTTTTTAGCTTCTTTATCTGTAATAACTCCTTTAGAAGTTGACATTATTGCAATTCCTAATCCATTAATTACTCTAGGAAGGGTATTAGAATCAACATATTTTCTTAAACCAGGTCTACTTATTCTTTTTAGGCTGACAATAGCTGAATCTTTAGTTTTTGAATTATATTTTAAGGCAATTTTTATTTTGCCTTGATATTTATCTTCTTCAAACTTATAATTCAATATAAAACCCTTATCAAATAACACCTTTGTCATTTCTTTTTTAATATTTGAAGAAGGAATTTCTACAATTCTCTGATTTGCTTTTATAGCATTCCTTATTCTTGTCAAATAATCAGCGATTGGATCGGTCATAACTTATATTAATAATTTAAAAAACTTGCAATTTTAATTAATTTTAATCTCATAATAAAATTTACCAACTAGCTTTAGTAATCCCAGGTATTTTTCCTTCAGAAGCTAACTTTCTGAATTCTAATCTAGAAATGCCAAATTTTCTCATGTAACCTCTAGGTCTACCTGATAAATTACATCTATTATGTAATCTAACACTAGAAGAATTCCTAGGTAATTTATCAAGACCTTCCCAGTCACCTTTAGCTTTTAAAGCTGCCCTTTTATCAGCATACTTTTTTACTAATTTTTTTCTTTTAATTTCTCTTACTTTTACTCCATTTTTTGCCATAACAGTTAATTATTTAAAACAAAAGGCATACCAAAAGCCTTTAATAATTCAAATCCCTCCAAATCATTAGAAGAATTAGTTACAATTGTTATATTCATACCTGATATTCTATTGACCTTGTCAATAGAGATTTCAGGAAAAATAATTTGTTCTTTTATACCAAGTGTATAATTTCCATTACCATCAAACCCTTTTTGATTTAAGCCTCTAAAATCTCTAACTCTTGGAAGAGCAACAGATATTAATCTATCTAAAAACTCATACATTATATTGTTTCTTAATGTAACCTTTGAACCAATAGGCATTCCCTCTCTTAATTTAAAATTTGAAATTGATGATTTTGCATACGTAGAAACAGCTTTTTGTCCAGTTATTTGAGAAAGCTCATCAACACTCAATTGTATTAATTTTTTATTATTCACAGCAGCACCTAATCCTTGATTAATACTTATTTTTTTTATTTTTGGAACCTGCATAACTGAATTAAAGTCAAAATGTTTTTTCAGCTCAGGAACAATTTCTTTTAAATACTTTTCTTTTAGTCGAGGTAACTGCATTATTTTAAAATTTTATTAGTTTTTTTAGAAAATCTAAAAAGTTTACCATCTTTATTAACTTTTCTATAAGTTCTAGTTGGTTCACCATTTGAAGGATCAACTAGCATTAAATTACTTAAATGAATAGAAGATTCTTTCTTTTCAATTTTACCTTTAGGATTATCAGCGGAGGGTTTAATATGTTTTGAAACTAAATTTATACCCTCAACTAGAGCTCTGTTTTTAAAAGGAAATATGGACAAAACTTTAGCAGTTTTTCCTTTATCGTTTCCAGATATAACTTTTACTGTATCTCCTTTTTTTATATGTAACTTCATAATAATTAATACTTTATAAAACTTCAGGGGCTAGTGAAACAATTTTCATAAATTTTTTTTGTCTTAATTCTCTAGCAACCGGTCCAAAAACTCTTGTTCCTCTAGGCTCATCATTTTCATTTAATAATATTGCTGCATTATCTTCGAATCTTATATATGATCCATCTTTTCTCTTTATCTCTTTCTTAGTTCTAACAACAACAGCATTTGATACACTGCCTTTTTTTACATTACCATTAGGTAAGGCATTTTTAATTGTAACCACAATCTTATCTCCCAATGATGCATATCTTTTTTTGGTTCCACCCAAAACTCTAATACATAAGACCTCTTTAGCACCACTATTATCAGCAATTTTCAATCTACTTTCTTGTTGAATCATATTTATTTAGCTTTTTCAATTAAATCTACAAATATCCATCTCTTTCTCTTACTCAAAGGTCTTGTTTCCATAACCCTAACTTTATCACCAACCTTACATTCATTTTTTTCATCATGAGCTAGAATTTTTGTTGATCTTGACATGTATTTACCATAAATAGGATGCTTTACCTTTCTCTCTAATACTACAGAGATAGTTTTATGCATACTATCACTGAAAACAATTCCTTCTCTTTCTTTTCTTAAATTTCTATTCATTTTTATTTTTTAATATTTTTTTTATAATTAATCTCTGTCATAATTTTAGCAATCAATTTTCTAGACTTGCAGATTTTAGATGGATTTTCAATAGGGGTAACTGAGTGTGAAAACTTTAATTTACTTAAATTTTCTTTTTCATCTAATAACTTATTTTTTAAGTCATTTAAATTTAAAGCTCTTATTTCTGAATTATTCATTTTTATTCAACGTAATCTTTTCTAACAACAAATTTTGTTTTAATAGGCAATTTTTGAGCAGCTAATCTAAGTGCTTCTTTTGCCATTTCTGTTTTAACCCCACCAGCTTCAAACATTATAGTCCCTGGTTTTACAACTGCTACCCAATATTCTGGAGCACCTTTTCCTTTTCCCATTCTTACTTCAGCAGGTTTTTTAGTAACTGGTTTATCAGGAAAAATTCTAATCCAAACTTGACCTTCTCTTTTCATTTCTCTAGTCATAGCTATTCTTGCTGCTTCAATTTGTCTAGAAGTAATCCAAGCAGGCTCTAATGATTTAAGACCAAAAGAACCAAAATTGATAGTATATCCCCTTTGAGCTATACCCTTAACTCTTCCTTTTTGTTTTTTTCTAAATTTTGTTCTTTTAGGTTGTAACATTATTTATTTATTTAAAATTTTTTTTTTTATTGTCTAAATTCAAAGTAACATCTCTTTTACCAATAATTTCTCCTTTAAAAATCCAAACTTTTATGCCTATTTTTCCATATATTGTATTTGATTCAGAAAAAGCATAATCAATATCAGCCCTAATGGTATGCAGAGGTATTCTTCCCTCCTTATATTGTTCTGATCTAGCCATTTCTGCTCCACCAATTCTACCAGAAACCTTGATTTTTATTCCTTCAGCTCCTACTCTCATAGCTCCTGCAAGTGCTTGCTTCATAGCTCTCTTATGAGATATTCTAGCTCTAAGTTGTTGTGCAATTGAATCTGCAATTAATTTAGCATTAATTTCAGGTCTTTTTACTTCAAAAATATTAATTTGAATATCTTTTTTAGTTAATTTTTTAACTTCTTCTTTTAGTTTTTCAACTTCAGAACCTCCTTTTCCAATAATAATACCTGGTCTTGCAGTATGAATTGTAATATCTATTGTCTTAAGGCTTCTTTCAATAAATATTTTTGCAATTCCAGCCTTTGGAAGTCTAGCAAAAAGATATTTTCTTATTTCATGATCTTCTCTTAAATTAAAAGAAAAATCTTTCCCGCCATACCAGTTAGAATCCCAACCTTTTATAAAACCTAATCTTACACTTATTGGATTAATTTTTTGTCCCATCTTCTTTTTTATTTATTTTTTTCAAGTTATCTAAAATAAGAGTTACATGATTAGATCTTTTTCTAATTCTATGAGCTCTACCCTGCGGAGCTGTTCTAAGTCTTTTTATCATTCTTCCACCATCAACATAAATATTTTTTATATATAAATCTGAATCTTCTATTTTACTATCTTTATTCTTCTCCTGCCAATTCGAAACAGCTGATAATAATAACTTTTCAATTTTTCTAGAAGAATATTTAGAATCAAATTTAAGTTGATTCAAAGCGCTATTTACCCTTTTACCTCTAATTAAATCAGCAATTAATCTCATCTTTCTTGGTGAGGTTGGAACATTTTTTAATTTAGCAATTGCCTCCATATTTATTTAATTTTTTTACTTGAATGACTTTTAAAATTTCTAGTTGGAGAAAATTCACCCAATTTATGTCCAACCATATTTTCAGTTATAAAAACAGGAATAAATTTTTTACCATTATGAACAGCAAATGTATGGCCAACAAAATCTGGAGATATCATTGATCTTCTAGACCATGTTTTTATGACTTTTTTATTTCCGGATTCATTCATAATATCAAGTTTTTTTCTTAACCTAAAATCAATATATGGGCCTTTTTTTAAAGATCTAGTCATTTTTTATTACTTTCTTTTTTTAACAATAAATTTATTCGAATATTTATTTTTCTTTCTAGTTTTAAGGCCTTTGCTATATAATCCTTTTCTAGATCTAGGATGACCACCTGAAGCTTTTCCTTCTCCTCCGCCCATAGGGTGATCAACAGGATTCATTGCAACGCCTCTAACTCTAGGCCTTCTTCCTAACCATCTGTTTCTCCCAGCTTTACCCAAAACAACATTCATATGCTTCTGATTAGAAACTGAACCCATAGTGGCCATACAAGTGAGCAAAACTAGTCTCATTTCCCCAGATGGAAGTTTTAAAGTAGCATATTTATCTTCTTTAGCTAAAAGTTGAGCATAAGTGCCGGCACTTCTGACTATTGATCCTCCATTCCCTGGAACAAGTTCAATATTATGAATTATTGAACCTAAAGGAATCTTTGACAACGGCAAACTATTACCAATTTCTGGAGAAGAATCTGGTCCACTTATTATTTCTTGACCAACTTTTATTCCTTTTGGGGCAAGAATATAACTTTTCTCTCCATCAATATAATGGATTAAAGCTATATGAGAAGATCTAGATGGATCATATTCAATTGATTTTACTTTTGCAGTAACACCAAATTTTTTTCTTTTGAAGTCAATTATTCTATATTTTCTTTTGTGTCCACCTCCAATATTCCTAACAGTCATCTTACCTTTATTATTTCTTCCACCAGACCTATTAGAAGTTACTAATAATGATTTTTCAGGCTTTGAAGTTGTAATCTCATCGAATGACTGAGGAACTCTAAATCTTAATCCTGGTGTTACTGGTTTTATTTTTTTTAGTTTCATTAGTTTTTAAAAATTAGACTTGGGAATAAAAATCTATAAACTCTCCATCAGATAATTTAACAATAGCTTTTTTATAAGATGGTTTTCTACCACTAATAATACCTCTTTTAGTAAATCTAGATTTTAATTTACCTAAAACATTAATAGTATTTACACTCTTTACTGATACTTTATATGCTTTCTCAACAGCCTTTTTAATATCTATTTTATTTGCATCCTTTTTAACAATAAAAGTAAATACCCCTTTTTCATTAAATGAAGAAGCTTTTTCAGTCAATAAAGGTTTTATAAGTGTTGTGTTCATATTGCTAATTCAAAATAGATTTTAATTTATCAATAGAGTTTTCAGTTAAAATTAAATTATCTGATTTTATTATATCATAAGTTGATATATCAGCAATGTTTTTAACAGAAGAATTATTAACATTTCTAGATGAAAGCAATAAATTTTCATCATTTTCACCAATAAAAAACAAACTTCTTTTTTTGATAATAGAAAGATCATTTAAAATAGAAATAAATTTCTTTGTTTTTATTTCATCAAATTTGAAGTTTTCCAAAATAGTTAACGATTTTTCATTAACCTTATATGAGAGAGCAGACTTTCTAGCAAGGGTTTTCAACTTTTTATTAACTTTAGATTTATAATCTCTTGGCTTTGGACCAAATATTTGTCCTCCACCCTTGAATAGTGGAGATTTTATACTCCCTGCTCTTGCTGTTCCAGTACCTTTTTGTTTTTTTATTTTCTTAGTTGAACCTACAATTTCTCCTCTTTCTTTAACTTTACTGGTTCCCTGTCTTTGATTAGCTCGATGATTTTTTATGTCTAAATAAATAGCATGATCGTTTGGTTTTATACTAAAAATTGTATCTGGAATAGTTATTTCATTTCCAGAGTTTTTACCATTTATTTTCTTTAATTTGATTTTCATAACTTATTTTTCTAAAATAACATAAGAGTTTCTATAACCAGGAACAGATCCTGAAACATAAACTAAATTTTCATCATCATTTATTTTTAATATTTTAAGGTTTTGTTGTTTAATGCTTTTTCCACCCATTCTTCCACCCATTCTCATACCCTTGAATACCCTTGATGGCGTTGAACCTGCACCAATTGATCCAGGTGCTCTTAAACGATTATGTTGACCATGAGTACTTTCACCAACACCACTAAAATTATGTCTTTTGACAACACCCTGAAAACCTTTACCTTTAGAGATTGATTTGACATCTAAAAAGTCATTTTCGCGAAAAACATCATTTAATTTTAACTCCATTCCAAGCTTTAATAGTTTAAGTTCTTTATTTCTAAAATTTTTAAATTCAACTATTTTTTTCTTTGGTTCTGAATTTGACTTTTTAAAGTGACCAGATGTTGACATATTAATCTTTTTTTTACTTAAATCATCATAGGATAACTGGATAGCATCATAACCATCTTTACTCTGATCTTTAATTTGAGTTATAGTGCATGGACCAGCCTCAATAACTGTACAAGGCCTAATTCTACCCATATCATCAAAAAGACTAGTCATTCCTATTTTTTTACCAATTAATCCAGACATTTTTATTTTATTAGTTTATAAAATCACGTAAAATGTGTGCAAAGATAACCATTTCATCTTTTTGTTCAAAGATTAAAATATATTTTTATCAGCTAAATTTTATCCGAAATAAATGTAGAATTATACCCTGATTTCAATATCAACCCCATTTGGCAATTCTAACTTCATCAAAGCATCAACAGTCTTACTATTATTAGAGTATATATCAAGCAGTCTCTTATATGTACACAATTTAAACTGTTCTCTAGACGTTTTATTTACGTGAGGTGAACGTAAAACTGTAAAAATTTCCCTTCTAGTAGGAAGGGGAATTGGGCCACTAATTACGGCGCCCGTAGTTTTTACAGCTTTTACAATCTTATCTGAACTTTTATCTACCAGATTATGATCAAAAGACTTTAATTTTATTCTAATTTTTTGTCCCATTAAAATTAAGCGTTTACTTTAGTAATAATTTCATCTGCAATATTTTTTGGTACTTTCTCATAATGAGAAAAGGTCAAGGACGCAGAAGCTCTCCCTGAACTAATCGTTCTTAAATCTGTCACATATCCAAATAATTCTGATAAGGGAACATCTGCTTTGATTATTTGAGCATTACCTTTCATGTCCATACCTTTCATAATACCTCTTCTTTTATTAAGGTCTCCTGTAACAGGACCTGTAAATTCATCAGGAGAAACTACTTCAACAGACATTACAGGCTCCAACAATGATGGTTGTGCTTTTTTTGTAGACTGCCTAAAAGCAATCCCAGCAGCTAACTCAAATGATAATGAATCTGAATCAACATCATGAAAAGATCCATCATATAATCTAACTTTCATATTCTCAATTGGATAACCAGCTAAAGGACCATTTTCCATAGAATTTTTAAAACCTTTTTCTACAGCTGGTATAAATTCTCTAGGTATTTTACCCCCTACAATTTCATTTACAAATTGAAGTCCTTCTTCATTATAAGATTCATCTTTAGGGCCAATCTCAAAAACTATATCAGCAAATTTACCTCTACCTCCAGATTGTTTTTTATAAACTTCTTGATGTTTTATAGTATTATTAAGTGATTCTTTATAGGCTACCTGTGGTGCTCCTTGATTTATTTCAACTTTAAATTCTCTTTTTAATCTATCGATAATTATTTCAAGATGTAATTCCCCCATCCCCTTTAGTACAGTTTGACCAGTTTCTTGATCTGATTCTACAACTAAAGTAGGGTCTTCCTCAATTAATTTAGAAACAGCCATGCCAAGCTTATCAACATCAGCCTGTTGTTTTGGCTCAATAGCATATCCTATAACAGGGTCTGGAAAGGACATGGACTCTAAAATAATTTTACTTTTTTCGTTACTTAAAGTATCTCCAGTTTTTATGTCTTTAAAACCAACACCGGCACAAATATCTCCGGCTTCTACTTTTTCAATAGGATTTTGCTTATTTGAATGCATTTGCATTAATCTAGAAATTCTTTCTCTTTTTTGATTTCTATTATTAAAAACATATGATCCAGCATCTAATTTACCTGAATATACTCTAAAAAAACACAGTCTACCAACAAAAGGATCTGTCGCAATTTTAAAAGCTAATGCAGAAAAAGGCTCATCATTTTGTGGTTTTCTAACTTCTAAATTATCGTTATCAGGATTTTTACCTTCTATTGGAGGTAAATCTAAAGGTGATGGTAAATAAGAACAAACTGAATCAAGTAATGCTTGAACACCTTTGTTTTTAAATGCAGAACCACATAAGACAGGTGAAAAAGACATATCAATTACTGCTTTTCTAATTGCGTTCATCATTTCTTCTTTTGTAATTGAATCAGGGTCATCAAAAAACTTTTCTAATAAATTATCATCATACTCAGCAACACTTTCCACCAATTTTTGTCTCCATTCATCAACAACATCATTTAATTCTTCAGGAACATCAATGACTTTATAGGTCATTCCCATATCATCTTCATTCCAAACTATCGCCTCTCTTGTTAATAAATCAACAACGCCCTTAAAATTTTCTTCAGAACCAATAGGAATTTGTAATGGAACGGGTTTAGCATTTAACTTTTCTTCAATTTCTTTTACGACATTCAAAAAATCAGCTCCGGCTCTATCCATTTTGTTAACAAAACAAATTCTTGGAACTTTATATTTATCAGCTTGTCTCCAGACTGTCTCAGATTGAGGTTCAACTCCTGAAACAGCACAAAATAAAGCTACAGCACCATCTAAAACTCTAAGTGATCTTTCTACCTCAACTGTAAAATCAACGTGGCCAGGGGTATCAATAATATTGACTCTATAATCTTTTGTTTCAGGCAAAGTATTGCCTTGTTTAGTTGGGTATTTCCAAAAAGTAGTAGTGGCAGCAGAAGTTATGGTAATTCCTCTTTCTTGTTCCTGCTCCATCCAGTCCATTACAGCTGCCCCATCATGAACTTCTCCAATTTTATGACTTAGTCCAGTATAATACAAAATTCTTTCAGTTGTAGTTGTTTTTCCAGCATCAATATGAGCCATTATCCCAATATTCCTTAAATAATTTAAATTCGAATTATTTGTCATATTTTTAATTTAAAATTTGAAATGAGAAAATGCTTTATTTGCTTCAGCCATTCTATGAGTATCATCTTTTTTCTTTACTGCAGCACCCTCTCCTTTTGATGCTGCGATTATTTCATTTGCTAATCTTTCCTTCATCGAATTCTCTTTTCTAAGCCTAGCATATTTGATTAACCATTTTTGACTCAAACTGATCTTTCTTGATGGTCTTACTTCGATAGGAACTTGAAAATTTGCTCCTCCAATTCTTCTACTTTTTACCTCAACAGACGGCATAACATTGCTTATAGCTTTTTTCCAAACTTCTATGCCTTTTTCTTTTGTTTTATTTTTAACAATTTCTAATGAATCATAAAAAATAGAATATGATATACTCTTTTTACCTTTTAACATTAAATTATTAACAAATTGAGTTACAAGAGAATCTTTATAAATAGGATCAGGTAAAAAATATCTTTTCTTAGGTTTTGATTTTCTCATTATAACTATTTTTTATCCTTTGGCTTTTTAGAACCATATTTTGATCTTCTTTGTAATCTATCATTGACACCAGCAGAATCTAAAGTTCCCCTGATAACGTGATACCTTACCCCAGGAAGATCCTTAACCCTACCACCTCTAATAAGAACTATAGAGTGTTCTTGTAAATTATGCCCTTCTCCTGGAATATAAGCATTAACCTCTTTGCCATTAGTTAACCTAACTCTAGCAACTTTCCTCATTGCAGAGTTTGGTTTTTTTGGAGTTGTAGTATAAACACGTGTACAAACACCTCTTTTTTGAGGACAGGAAGTCAACGCAGGAGATTTTGACTTAGAAGATAGTTTTTTTCTTCCTTTTCTTACAAGTTGTTGTATTGTTGGCATATTATAATTATATCTAAAATAGTTCGCAAAAATATAAATTAAGAGCTCTTAAACAAAATTTTTTTCATTAAATGAATTTATTGAGGATTAGAAGGATCTGAATCTATAGGAAACTTTGGTATTTCATCAAAATCTTTTATTTCACTATATTTTTTTTCATATTTTGAAATATTATCTAATAGAGCAGAAGAAAATTTTTTTGCATGCTCAGGAGTAATTATTATTCTAGACTTAACTTTTGCTTTTGGTACTCCTGGCATAAGCTGAATAAAATCCAAAACAAACTCACTACTTGAATGAGCAATCATAGCAAGGTTAGCATAAGTTCCTTCTGAAATACTGTCATTTAATTCTATATCTATTCTATTTGTCTTATTGTTCATGTCTGTAATATTATCTATAGTTTTTTACTTAGTAACATCAGATTTTTTTATGTTCTCGTCAGACTCTAAATCTTTATCTAATTCAGTAACATATTCACTATCTCTTTTTTCTTTATTATCTTCTAGTAAGGAATTATACTCTCTTTCCTGATAAACAATCAAATCCTTATAATCTCTTGAACCTGTACCAGCTGGTATTAAATGGCCAACGATAACATTTTCTTTTAAACCTTTAAGGTTATCTACTTTTCCTCTAATAGAAGCCTCGCTGAGTACCTTAGTAGTTTCTTGGAATGATGCAGCGGAAATAAAACTTTCTGTTCCTAAAGATGCACGAGTTATGCCTTGTAAAGTTGGTTTAGAAACAGCAGCTTCAGCATTCCTAACTTTTACTAGGTTTTTATCATTTCTTCTTAAGAAAGAATTTTCATCCCTCAATTCTCGTTGAGAAATTAACTGTCCCTCAATAAATTTTTTAGAATCACCCATATCGGTAACTACTTTTTGTTCAAAAATTGCATCATTAATCTTCATAAAATAACTTTTATCAATTTTTTCATCTTGAAGTAAAGTTGTGTCTCCGGGATCTATAACAATAACTTTTTGCATCATCTGTCTAACAATAACCTCAATATGTTTATCATTTATCTTTACACCTTGTAACCTATAAACTTCTTGAATTTCATTAACTAAATAGTCTTGAACTTTAGTTGGACCTTTAATCGATAATATATCCGCAGGAGTTATTGCACCATCAGAAAGAGGAGAGCCAGCTTTAACAAAATCATTATCTTGAACAAGTATGTGTTTTGATAATGAAACCAGATACTTCTTTTTGGTACCATCTTTAGCTTCAATAAAAATCTCTCTATTACCTCTTTTAATTCCTCCATAAGAAACAACTCCATCTATTTCACTAACTGTTGCAGGATTAGATGGGTTTCTAGCTTCAAATAATTCCGTAACTCTAGGTAATCCACCTGTTATATCCCTGGATTGACCAATCATTCTAGGGATTTTAACTAAGATTTGACCTGCCTTTACTTTATCTTTACTATTAACAGATAAATGAGCTCCAACGGGAACATTATAAGATTTTTCCCCTTCCTTCCCTATAACTTTTACAGTAGGATTTTTAGTTTTATCCTTACATTCAATAATAATTTTTTCCTTATGACCGGTTTGTTCATCAAATTCTTGTTTATAAGTTATACCCTCATCAATTGATTCAAATTCTATTTTACCATCAAATTCAGATATAATAAGAGCATTATAAGGATCCCAGTTACATAAAAAATCATCTTTATTAACTTTTTGACCATCCTTAACACTTAGATGAGAACCATAAGGAATGTTATTTGAAATTAAAATATTTTTCTTTGAATCCAAAATTCTAATTTCACCTGTTCTTGCCATAACAATATTTACTAAATTATTATCATTATCTTTTGTTTTAACTGTTCTTATATTCTCAAATTCAATAACCCCATCAAACTTAGCTTTAATATTTGCATTAACAGCAATATTCGATGCAGTACCTCCAACATGAAAAGTTCTTAAAGTTAATTGTGTGCCAGGTTCACCTATTGATTGGGCAGCTATTACACCAACAGCTTCTCCTTTATTAACTAAACCACCAGTTGCTAGATTTCTACCATAACATTTAGCACAAACACCTCTTCCAGTTTCACAAGTTAATACTGATCTGATTTCAACACCTTCAATGTTTGTATTTTCAATCTCTCTAGCGATTGATTCAGTAATTTCTTCACCAGATCCAACTAAAAGTTTTTTAGATATTGGATCATAAACATCATGTACAGATACTCTTCCCAATATCCTTTCAGACAATGGCTCAACAATATCTTCATTGTCTTTAAGAGAAGAAATATACACACCCCTTAAAGTACCACAATCTTCTTCATTAATAATAACATCTTGAGCAACATCAACTAGTCTTCTTGTTAAATATCCAGCGTCAGCAGTTTTTAATGCTGTATCAGCCAAGCCTTTTCTAGCCCCATGAGTTGAAATAAAATATTCAATCACATCAAGTCCTTCTTTAAAATTTGATAAAATTGGATTTTCAATGATTTCACCAACAGATCCAGCAAGGTTTTTTTGTGGTTTAGCCATTAAACCTCTCATACCCCCCAATTGCCTAATTTGTTCTCTGGATCCTCTAGCACCTGAATGCATCATCATATAAATTGGATTAAACCCTTGAGAATTATCTTCTAATTCATTCATAAGACCAGATGTTAGTTTTGTATTTGCTCTTGTCCAAATATCAATTACTTGATTATACCTCTCATTATCAGTAATTAATCCCATATAGTAATTATTCCAAACTTCAGCAACTTCTTTTTTTGCTCCATCAACTAAATTAGACTTTTCTTTTGGAATTTGTATATCACCCAATCCCATAGATAATCCACCCTCATATGCCATTCTAAAACCTAACTCCTTGATGTTATCTAAAAACTCTGAAGTTTTAGAAACTCCACAAATTTTGTAAACTTTTGAAATAATTTGTTGTAATTTTTTCTTGGTAAGAAGTTCATCCACATAACCAACTTCTTCAGGAATAAATTCATTAAATAAAACTCTTCCAGCAACAGTTTCAATATTTTTAGTAATAAATTCTCCATCGTCAGACCTCAACTTAACTCTTAAGTTGATAATAGCATTAATTGATAACTTTTCCTGATTAAGAGCAATTTTAACTTCAGATATAGAAGAAAATCTTAATCCTTCTCCTTTTAAAGGGTATTCTTTACTATCTTTTCTACCCTTAGTAACATAATAAAGACCTAATACCATATCTTGAGAAGGGACAGTTATAGGTGCTCCATTAGCAGGGTTTATAATATTATTTGAACCCAACATTAAAATTGATGCTTCCACGATTGCTTCATGACCCAATGGAACATGAACAGCCATTTGATCACCATCAAAATCGGCGTTGAAGGCAGTACAAGATAAAGGATGCAACTCAATAGCTTTTCCTTCAATTAATTTAGGTTGAAAAGCCTGAATACCTAGCCTATGTAATGTAGGTGCTCTGTTCAATAAAATAGGATGTCCTTTAAGAACATTTTCAAGAATATCCCATATTACTGAGTCTTTAGAATCAACCAATTTTTTTGCAGACTTTACTGTTTTTACAATACCTCTTTCAATTAATTTTCTAATTATAAAAGGTTTAAAAAGTTCGGAGGCCATGTCTTTTGGTAAACCACACTCATGCATTTTTAATTTAGGACCAACTACAATTACAGATCTACCTGAATAATCAACTCTTTTACCCAAAAGATTTTGTCTGAATCTACCTTGTTTTCCTTTAAGCATATCAGTTAAGGATTTTAAAGATCTATTTCCTTCAGATCTTACAGCATTAATTCTTCTTGAATTATCAAACAAAGAATCAACAGCTTCCTGTAACATTCTTTTCTCATTTCTTAAAATGACTTCAGGAGCTTTAATTTGAATTAATCTTTTTAATCTATTATTTCTAATAATTACCCTTCTATATAAATCGTTTAAATCAGATGTAGCAAACCTACCTCCATCAAGAGGTACTAAAGGTCTTAATTCTGGTGGAATTACTGGAATCAATTTAATTATCATCCATTCAGGTCTGTTTTCAATATTTAACTTTGATTCTCTAAAAGCTTCTACTACTCTTAACCTTTTTAATGCTTCAGCTTTTCTTTGTTGAGAAGTTTCTGTAGACGCCTTAGTTCTTAGTTCAACAGATAACTGATCCAAATCAGATTTTGATAAAAGATCTGATATAGCTTCTGCTCCCATTTTTGCAATGAACTTTTTAGGATCATCATTTGGTAATAAATTATTATCTTTTGGTAAAGTTTCTTCAATATTAAGGTATTCTTCCTCTGTTAAAAGATCACATGATTGAATTCCATCTTCCTCTTTAACGCCAGGTTGAACAACAACATATCTTTCATAATAAACAATTTGATTTAATTTTTTTGCGGGGATACCCAGCATATAACCAATCTTATTAGGTAATGTTCTAAAATACCATATGTGAGCAACTGGAACAACCAAATCAATATGACCCATTCTTTCTCTTCTAACTTTTTTCTCGGTTACTTCAACACCACACCTATCACAAATAATACCCTTATATCTAATTCTTTTATATTTACCGCAATGACATTCCCAATCCTTTACAGGGCCAAAAATTCTTTCACAAAACAATCCTCCCATTTCAGGTTTGAATGTTCTATAATTAACTGTTTCTGGAACTGTAACCTCCCCAAAAGAGCTTTCTAATATTGATTCAGGGGAAGCAAGACTAATTATAATCTTTGAGAAGTCTATTTGTTTTTTATTTTTATAATTTTTCATAAGATTCAAGTATAAATTTATTTCATTGTTATTTCTAATGATAATCCTCTTAGCTCATGTACCAAAACATTAAATGATTCCGGCACATTAGGTTTATGCATATTTTCACCTTTAACAATAGACTCATATGCACGAGCTCTACCAATAATATCATCAGATTTAATAGTTAAAATTTCCTGTAAAATATGTGAAGCACCAAAAGCTTCAAGAGCCCAAACTTCCATTTCACCGAATCTTTGGCCACCAAACTGTGCTTTACCTCCTAAAGGTTGTTGCGTAATCAATGAGTAAGGTCCTATAGACCTAGAATGCATTTTATCATCAACTAAATGCCCTAGTTTTAACATATAAATAACTCCAACGGTTACAGGTTGATCAAATTTTTTACCTGACATACCATCATACAAAAATGTTCTTCCAAATTCAGGCAAACCTGCTTCCTTAAGTTCTTTTCTCACCTCTTCAGTTGTTGCACCATCAAAGATTGGTGTCATATATTTTTTATTTAATTCTAAGCCAGCCCAACCTAAAGCTGTCTCATATAATTGACCTATATTCATTCTTGAAGGAACACCCAATGGATTTAATACTATATCAACAGAGGAGCCATCCTCAAGAAAAGGCATGTCCTCTTCCCTAACAATTTTTGCAACAACACCTTTATTCCCATGTCTACCGGCCATTTTATCACCAACTTTTAACTTTCTTTTTTTTGCAACAAAAACTTTTGCCATCTGAACAATTCCAGGAGCTAATTCATCTCCAACTTCTAAAGAATATATTTCTCTTTTAAAAATGGAAATCAAATCATTCCTTTTAATAATATAGTTTTTTACAGCTTTAGCAACAAGATTATTAATTTTATCATCATCAGTCCAATTTTCTAAAACAATATCATTTAACAAACTAGACTCTTCTGGAACATTTAAACTACTTTTATCATAATAAATATTATCTGCTGGAAAAAGTTTCTCTGAAATGTTTTTTCTAGTAAAACTAGTGCCTTTTTTAATTACTAAATCACCATATTTATGATAAATGTCTTCAGATTTTTTAGATTTTAGCAAAATTTCAAACTTACCAATCAATTTATTTTTTAAATCATTTAAAGACTTGCTATAATTCTGCTTTAATTCATCTAATTCTTTTTTAATTAATTTTTTTGATTCTTTATCCTTTTTTTGCCTAGAAAATATTTTGCTACCTACCACAACTCCATTTAATGAAGGAGGTCCTTTTAATGAAGCATCTTTAACATCTCCAGCTTTATCGCCAAAAATTGCTCTCAATAACCTCTCTTCTGGAGTAGGGTCACTTTCTCCTTTGGGAGTTATTTTTCCAATAAGAATATCTCCTTCTATCACATTAGATCCCTCAACTACTATACCATTTTCATCTAAATTTTTTACTGCTTCGTCACTTACATTTGGTAATTCTGAAGTAAATTCTTCTTGTCCTCTTTTAGTATCTCTTACTTCTAATTTAAATTCTTCGATATGAAGAGAAGTAAAAATATCATCCTTAACGACTTTTTCAGAAATAACAATTGCATCTTCAAAATTATATCCCTGCCAAGGCATAAATGCTACTTTTAAATTTCTTCCTAAAGCTAGCTCGCCACTATCAGTAGCAAACCCTTGACATAAAACTTGACCATTAGATACTTTATCGCCAATTTTAACTATTGGTGAAATATTTACACATGTATCCTGGTTTGATCTTCTAAATTTTACCAAGTCATAAGTTTTTCTATTATCATCATCATCAAAAGAGACAAGTTTTTGATCCTTATTTAAATCATAAACTATTTCTATTTTATGAGAATCTACATAAGTAACTGTACCTTTCCCCTCAGCAACAATTGTTGACCTTGAATCTCTAGCTACTCTAGATTCAATTCCAGTTCCAACTATTGGTGCCTCAGGTCTCATTAAAGGAACTGCTTGTCTCATCATATTTGAGCCCATTAAGGCTCTATTTGCATCATCATGTTCTAAAAAAGGAATCAAGGAAGCTGCAACAGAAACAATTTGATTAGGTGCAACATCCATATATTTAATTTCTTGACCTTTTACTAATGGAAAATCCCCCTCATATCTAGTCTTAACTAAATTATTTTTAAAATGCCCAGATTGTTTTAAATTAGCATTAGCTTGAGCTATATATGAATTATCTTCATCTTCAGCTGTCAAATAAAAAGCTTTACCAGACATATCAACTTTACCTTTATCAACTTTTCTATAGGGAGTTTCAATAAAACCCATATTATTAACTTTAGCATGTACACATAAAGATGAAATGAGCCCTATATTTGGACCTTCTGGAGTTTCAATAGTACATAATCTTCCATAATGTGTATAATGAACATCTCTAACTTCAAAGCCAGCTCGTTCTCTCGACAATCCACCAGGACCTAAAGCAGACATTCTTCTTTTATGAGTTATTTCAGCTAATGGATTTGTTTGATCCATAAATTGAGATAATTGATTTGTTCCAAAAAATGAATTAATAACAGAGGTTAGAGTTCTAGCGTTAATTAAATCAACAGGTTTAAAATCTTCATTATCCCTAACATTCATTCTCTCTTTGATTGTCCTTGACATTCTAGCTAATCCCACACCAAATTGGGAATAAAGTTGTTCGCCAACAGTTCTAACTCTTCTATTACTTAAATGATCGATATCATCTACTACAGCTTTTGCATTTATTAATGTTATCAAATATTTAACAATTAGAATTATATCATTTTTTGATAAAACTCTAGTTTCAAAATCATCATTTATGCCTAATTTTTTGTTGATTCTATATCTGCCAACTTCACCCAAATCATATCTTTTATCACTAAAAAATAAATTTTGAATAATATCTCTTGCAGTTTCTTCATCAGGTGCTTCAGAGTTTCTTAATTGTCTATAAATTTCTTCTAAAGCTTCTTTTTCTGAGTTAGAGCTATCTTTTTTTAATGTATTAAATATTGTCATATACTCAGCGGTATTAACATCTTCCCTATGAAGAATTATTGAATTTGATTCAGAATCAATAATAGTTTGAATATCTTCCTTTTGTATTTCATGGTCTCTTTCTAGTATTACCTCATTTCTATCAACGGAAATTAATTCACCAGTATCCTCATCTACAAAATCCTCAATCCAAGTCTTTAAAACACGCGCAGCAAGTTTTCTACCAATAGTAGATTTTAAATTTGACTTTGAAACAGTTACCTCTTCTGATAAGTTAAATATATCCAAGATATCTTTATCAGTACCATAACCAATAGCTCTTAATAATGTTGTGATTGGAAATTTCTTTTTTCGATCTATGTAAGCATACATTATATTGTTTACGTCAGTCGCAAATTCAATCCAAGAACCTCTAAATGGAATAATTCTAGCTGAATACAAAGGTGTTCCATTTGTATGTTTACTTTGAGCAAAAAAGACTCCTGGAGATCTATGAAGTTGAGAAACAACAACTCTTTCAGCACCATTTATTACAAATGACCCTTTTAATGTCATGTAAGGAATGTTTCCCAAAAAAACTTCTTGTTCAATTGTTTCAAAATCATCATTGTCTTCATCATTACATATCAACCTTAATTTTGCTTTAAGAGGCAATGAATAAGTTAATCCCCTATCAACACATTCATTAACATTATATTTTGGAGGATCAACTGTATAATCTACAAATTCTAAAATAAAATTATCTCTAGAATCAGAAATCGGAAAATTCTCCATAAAAACCTTATAAAGACCTTCATGAGTTCTATTTTCCGGAGCTGTTTCTAATTGGAAAAAATCTTTATATGACTGTAATTGAACATCTAGAAAATCCGGATAATCTAGTATTCTTTTAATTTTAGAAAAGTCAATTCTTTTTGAAGTATTATTCTTTTTCAAAAGTATATATATTTAAACCTAATTAATTCAAAAAATATTAGTTCATAAAAAAAACAACTAAGCTATTATTTTAGCTCAACTTCTGCACCAGCGTCCTCTAATTGTTTCTTTGCTGTTTCTGCTTCATCTTTAGCAACACCTTCTTTAACTGCTTTTGGAGCAGCATCCACTAAGTCTTTAGCATCTTTCAACCCTAAACCAGAAATTTCTTTTACAAGTTTTACAATTGCTAATTTAGAAGCTCCAGCCGATTTTAATATTATATCAAAATTTGACTTTTCCTCAGTTACTTCAGAAGAGGCGGAACCTCCAGATGAGGATGCTGTTGAAACTACAGCTGCAGCTGCAGGTTCAATACCATGTTCATCTTTCAAAATATTTGCTAATTCATTCACATCTTTTACTGATAAATTAACAAGCTTTTCAGCTAACGATTTTATATCTGCCATTTTATTATAATTTTAGTTTTTAATTGTTTTTTTCTTCTAATTTTTTAATAACTCCATAAAGTTTATTTTCTGCACTTTTTAAAGAGCTTATAATGTTTTTGATTGGTGATTTTAATAACATAATTATATTACCAATCAACTCATTTTTGCTCTTTAACTTACTTAAGGAATTTAAGTTTTCATCTCCTATATAAAATTCCAAATCAATAGAAGCTGCTTTTAACTTTAAATAATCTTCACCAGTAATTTTTCTAAAGTCTTTCAAGATTTTAGCTGGTTCACTAGGGCTTACCTTAGAAAAAAGTATACCAGAAAATCCAGAAAGCACATCTTTATTAATCAATGGAGAAAAATCATTTTCATTATTTTCTAAAGCTTTTTTAATAAATGAGTTTTTAACAACTTTGTATTCAATATTTTTTTTAAAACATTTTTCTCTAAATTGATTTACTTGAGAAACTGAAAGACCTGAAGCATCTGTAATATAGAATATATTATTAATATCAAATTTTTTTGATAAGTTTTCAACTAACTCTAGTTTATCTTCTTTTTTCATATTATAGATTATTTACTATTGATTTATCAATTTTAATAGAACTACTCATAGTACTTGAAATCGAAATACTTTTAAAGTAAATACCCTTTGTTGAAGCAGGTTTTAACTTAAGGATAGAATCAATTAATTTAGAAGCATTTTCTTCAATTTTAATAGGAGAAAACGATACCTTACCTATAGAAGAATGAATAATTCCACTTTTATCAACTTTAAAATCAATTTTTCCACCTTTAACTTCTTTAATTGCTTTAGCAAGGTCATCAGTTACAGTTCCAGATTTAGGATTAGGCATTAAACCTCTTGGGCCTAGAATTTTTCCAAGCTTACCTAAGCTTGGCATCAAAGATGGCTGAGTTATAATTATATCAAAGTCAGTCCAACCTCCTTCAATTTTTTTAATGTATTCATCTAACCCAACTAAGTCAGCGCCTGAATCTTTAGCTTCTTTCTCTTTATCTGGATTACATAAAATCAAAACTTTATTCTTTTTACCAGTACCATGTGGTAATACAACAACTCCTCTTACCATCTGATCTGCTTTTTTTGGATCTACACCAAGTCTAATATCCATATCAACTGATGCATCAAATTTTGAAAATGAAATTTCCTTGATCAATTCAGAAGCATTTTTAAGTGAATGAAAATCATCAATTTTATATCTATCTAATCCTTTTTTAATATTTTTTGATATCCTACTCATTTTCTTAATTAATTTAATTAATTGGAAAGTCGCCTTTAACTTTAACTCCCATACTCCTTGCTGTTCCAGCAACCATCTTCATTGCTGATTCAATTTTAAATGAATTTAAATCTTTCATTTTGGTCTCAGCGATAGATTTAACTTGGTCCCAAGTTATTGATCCAATCTTATTAATATTAGATTGATCTGATCCTTTCTTTTTATTAGCAGCTTCAAGAATTAATACAGATGCAGGCGGTGTTTTGATAACAAAATCAAAAGATTTATCCTTATATATTGTAATTAAAACAGGTAATACTTGACCTTTTTTATCTTCACTTCTAGCATTAAATTGATTGCAAAATTCCATAATATTCAAACCTTTACTTCCTAAAGCAGGTCCAACAGGAGGAGAAGGATTCGCCTGCCCACCTCTGATTTGTAACTTAAGATATGTATCAATTTGTTTAGCCATCTAATTTATTTTTTCAACCTGATAATAATTTAACTCAACCGGTGTATTTCTTCCAAAAATTTTGACAGTAACATTAATTTTTTTTCTTTCTTCAAATATTTCTGAAATATTCCCAGTAAATCCATTAAAAGGACCGTCCATAACTTTTACACCTTCACCAATCACAAAAGATGTTAAAGATGAAGCTTCGTCCATTTTAGACTCATCTACTTTTCCAAAAATTCTATTTATCTCATCTTCACGTAATGGAATAGGAATTTTAGAAGCTCCTTTACCTGAACCAAGAAATCCAATAACTCCGGGTATGTTGTTAATTAAATGTTGTACTTCGCCATGAGAAAAATCTGCAGAAACTAAAACATATCCAGGGAAATAGTTTCTCTCCTTAATTTTCTTTTTACCATCTCTCATAACATATATTTTTTCATTAGGAATTAAAACGTCAGGAATAAATTTTTCAAGTTTTTTTCTGATAATTTCTTTTTCCAAATACGTTTTGATTTTATTTTCTTTGCCACTTATAGCCCTTATAACGTACCATTTTACACTCATATTAATAATTAAAAGGATTTATAAAAAACTGACATTAAATTTTCAAAACCCAAATCAATTAATCCAATAAAAATTGCGAAAATTAAAGAGGCTACTAAAACCAATATTGAACTATTCTGTAAACTATTTAAACTTGGCCAAGATACTTTATGAATCATTTCTTCGTAAGACTGGGTAAGATAATTTATCAAATTTATCATAATCAAAAAAATAATTTAACTCCCGTTTGCACGGGTGGAGAGACTCGAACTCCCAGCCAACGGTTTTGGAGACCGCTACTCTACCAATTGAGCTACACCCGTTTAAAGAACAAATGAAGGTCAAATGACCTGCAAATTTAGAGCAATTGTTTGTATATTACAAACAATTGCTCTAAAAAATATACAAAAAATATTAATCTAATATTTCCGTTACTTGTCCAGCCCCAACAGTTCTTCCTCCTTCTCGAATAGCAAATCTAAGACCTTTTTCTAAAGCTACTCTATTAATCAATTTTACTTCAATAGTAACATTGTCACCTGGCATAACCATTTCTACTTTTGCAGGAAGAGAAATTTCTCCAGTTACATCGGTAGTTCTTAAATAGAATTGAGGTCTATATTTCTTAAAAAATGGTGTATGTCTTCCACCTTCTTCTTTAGACAATACATATACTTCAGCTTTAAAGTGAGAGTGTGGTGTCACAGATCCAGGCTTACAAATTATCATACCTCTTTTAATATCTTCTTTTTCAATTCCACGTAATAACATGCCAGCATTATCACCAGCCTCACCTTTTGCAAGAATTTTTCTAAACATTTCTACACCAGTAATTGTAGACTTTAAGTCTTTAGCCCCCATTCCAATAATATCAACAGGATCTCCGGTATTAATAGTACCTCTTTCAATTCTACCTGTAGCAACAGTTCCTCTACCAGTTATAGAAAAAACATCTTCAACAGGCATAAGAAAATCTTTATCTGTTTCTCTTTCAGGTTGTGGAATATATTCGTCTACAGACTTCATAAGTTCCATAATTTTTTCAACCCATTTTTCTTCTCCATTTAAAGCGCCAAGAGCTGAACCTTGTACTATTGGAATATCATCACCTGGAAATTCGTAAAAAGTAAGTAATTCTCTTACTTCCATTTCAACAAGTTCTAATAACTCAGCATCATCAACTAGGTCAACCTTATTAATAAATACTACTAATGCAGGTACTCCAACCTGTCGTGCTAACAGAATATGTTCTCTTGTTTGAGGCATAGGACCGTCAGTTCCTGCAACAACCAAAATAGCACCATCCATTTGAGCAGCACCCGTTACCATATTTTTAACATAATCAGCATGCCCAGGGCAATCAACATGAGCATAATGGCGATTTTCAGTTTCATACTCAACATGAGCAGTATTAATTGTAATACCCCTTTCTTTTTCTTCTGGAGCATTATCAATTTGTTCAAAATCCTTTTTCTCTGCTAATCCCTTATCAGCCAATACTTTGGTAATAGCAGCAGTCAAAGTTGTTTTTCCGTGATCAACATGACCTACAGTTCCAATATTAACATGAGGTTTTGATCTATCAAATGTTTCTTTAGCCATAATTTTTAATTTTTAATACAAATTTAATTCAATAAAATAATTTTTCAATTATTTAAACTATCTTTTCCAGAGCCGATGACGGGAATTGAACCCGTGACCTCTTCCTTACCAAGGAAGTGCTCTACCTCTGAGCTACATCGGCCTATAAAGAGCGGGCGACGAGACTCGAACCCGCGACCTACAGCTTGGAAGGCTGTCGCTCTACCAACTGAGCTACGCCCGCTTATATACATCTTAAGTGGGGGGAGCAGGATTCGAACCTGCGAAGACATAAGTCAACAGATTTACAGTCTGCCCCAGTTGGCCGCTTTGGTATCCCCCCCTATGTAATAATAAAAAAGAATACCTTTTTTTTTGATATATAGAAGCTCAAAGGTCTGCAAAAATATAACCTTTTTTATTTTATTCAAATTTTCACAAATATATTATTTTAATCATTTTTTATTTATTTAGATATACATCAAAATTGAAATATTATATTTGTGTCAAAATTCCTTAATTATGAAGTTTAAAAGAGTTCTATTAAAAGTTAGCGGAGAAGCATTAATGGGAACTAAGAATTTTGGAATTGATCCTGTAAGATTAGAAAGTTATTCTAAAGAAATAAAAGAAATAAAGAATAAAGGAGTAGAAATTGCAATAGTTATTGGTGGAGGAAATATTTTTAGAGGGATTGAAGCAGAAAAAAGTGGAATAGAAAGAGTTCAAGGAGATTATATGGGAATGCTAGCTACATTAATTAATTGTATGGCATTACAAAGTCAATTAGAAAAAATTGGATGCGATACAAGACTAATGTCTGGATTTAATATTGATCAAGTATGTGAGCCCTTTATTAGAAGAAGAGCTATAAGGCACTTAGAAAAAAACAGAATTGTAATTTTTGGAGCAGGATTAGGAAAACCTTACTTCACCACAGACTCAACAGCCAGTTTAAGAGCTATTGAAATAGAAGCTAACGTAGTTTTAAAAGGAACTAGAGTTGACGGTATATATTCATCTGATCCTGAAAAAGACAAAAATGCAAAAAAATTTAAAGAAATAAGTTTTGATGATGTCTATAAAAATAATCTTGGCATTATGGATATGACAGCCTTTACCTTGTGTAAAGAAAACAAATTACCAATAATTGTTTTTGATATGAATAAACCAAATAATCTAAAATCCATAATTGAAGGAGAAAAAATTGGAACATTAGTATATTAATTATGGAAGAAATAAATAATATTTTAGAAAAGACAAAAAAAACAATGGATAAATCTATAGAATTTATGAATAAAGAGCTTTCCACCATCAGAGCCGGAAAAGCTAATCCAAATATTTTAAATAATATATCAGTTGATTATTATGGTAACATGACACCAATTAATCAAATAGCATCTATAACGACACCTGACCCTAAAACTATAATGATTAAACCATGGGACAAAAATATAATACCAGAAATAGAAAAATCAATAATGAACAGCGACATGGGTCTAAATGCTCAAAATGATAGTGAAAATATAATTATTAATATACCCCCTTTAACTGAAGAAAGGCGTCTCATATTGGTAAAACAAGTAAAAAATGAGGGAGAAAAATGTAAAATAAGCATTAGAAATATCAGAAAAGAATCTAATGATTCTATAAAAAAATTAAATGATGAAGGATTATCTGAAGATTCAATTAGATCTGGAGAAAATGAAATTCAAGAAATTACTAATTCATTTATTAATAAAATTGACAGTTTAATTGATACTAAAGAGAAAGAGATTATAACTGTATAATTTTTATAAATAATAGCTTTTATCCTTTATTAATTCATTAATTTTTGAAGGAACATATTTTCTTATAGATATTCCTAATTTTATATTCTGTCTAATTTTTGATGATGAAATATCTATTAATTCATCATCTAATTTTATAGTCCTATTAATACTGAATTTTGATTTTGAATTATTTCTAGGATAAATTATAATTTCATAATTTTTTAATATTCTAGAATAATTTTTCCAAAATTTAATTTTTAAAAAATTATCTTCACCAAGAAGTAACTTAAATATAAAATCTGGATATTTTTTTTTTAAAAAATCAAGAGTGTCAATTGTATAGTTTGGGGGGTTCATTTTAAATTCCTCTTTACATAAGTACATTTTTTTTTCTTTAGATAATGCAATATCTATTAATTCTGCTCTTTCACTTTTATCTAATATTTTTTTATTTTCTTTAAATGGACTCAATGGAGACAATACAAACCAAACCTGATCTAATTTTAATTTATATATAGCTTTTTTAGCTATTAATAAATGTCCATTATGAATAGGATTAAATGTTCCAAAAAAAAGTCCTATTTCCATATTTAATTATTTATAAACTTTTGAACAATATTTTTTAAATTTTGAAAAGTATTAGATAGATCATCGTTTTCTACAATAACATCAAATTTATTTTTTAATAAAAATTCTTTTTCAGCTTTAATTAATCTTTCCTTAATATCTTCATCTGATTCAGTTCCTCTATTTATTAACCTTTCCTTAAGAGTATTAATGCTTGAAACATTTATAAAAATAGATAATCCAGATTCTCCGAAATATTTTTTTAAACTCAATCCACCTTTTACATCAACATCAAAAATTATATTTCTTTTTTTTGAAACAATTGATTCAATTTCAGACTTTAGGGTGCCTTTAAAATCACCACTATACACTTCCTCCCATTCTATTAATTTATTATCAAGAATTAATTCTTGAAACTCATTTTTAGAAACAAAGTAATAATCTTTGCTATCTTTTTCATCTTTTCTAATTTTTCTAGTAGTAACTGAAATTGAAAATGATAAGTTTTTAAATTCTTTAATTAAAAAATTAACAATCGTTGATTTTCCTGCTCCAGAAGGTGCAGAAATAATAATAACTTTTCCATTTAACATATTACTAAAATAGAAAATATTAGATTAATAAAATTAAATGATTTAAAATTTAATATCTGTAATAATCAGGCTTATAAGGTCCATTTTTATTTATACCAATATATTTAGCTTGATCTTCGCTTAAGGTTTCTAGTTCAACATCAATTTTATCTAAATGAAGTCTAGCAACTTTTTCATCTAAATGCTTTGGTAACATATAAACCTTATTTTCATAATTTTTGAAGTTTTTCCATAACTCAATCTGAGCTAGTACCTGGTTGGTAAAAGAATTTGACATTACAAAGGAAGGATGACCAGTCGCACAGCCCAAGTTGACTAATCTACCTTCTGCTAAAACAATAATTTCTTTTCCATTAAGGTTATATAAATCCACTTGAGGTTTTATTTCAACTTTTTTATTACCATAGTTTTTATCCAACCAATTCATGTCAATTTCATTATCAAAATGTCCAATATTACAAACTATTGCCTTATCACGCATAGCTGTAAAGTGAGATTTATTTATAATATCCTTGTTTCCTGTAGCTGTTACAATGATGTTAGCTTCATGAATAACATTAGAAATTCTCTTTACCTCAAAACCATCCATTGCAGCTTGTAATGCACAAATTGGGTCAATTTCAGAAACAATTACCCTTACTCCTGCACCTCTTAATGATGCTGCTGATCCTTTACCAACATCCCCGTAACCCGCAACAACTGCAACCTTACCAGCGAGCATAACATCAGTTGCTCTTCTAATTGCATCAACAAGAGACTCCTTGCAACCATACTTATTATCAAACTTTGATTTTGTAACAGAATCATTAATATTAATGGCTGGCATAGGTAATTTACCATCATTAACTCTTTCATATAATCTTGCAACACCTGTGGTTGTTTCTTCAGATATTCCTTTGATATCATCAACTAACTTTGGAAATCTATCTAAGACCATATTGGTTAAATCTCCCCCATCATCTAATATCATATTTAAAGGCTTATTATCTTTGAATGAATATAATGTTTTCTCAATACACCAATCAAATTCATCTTCACTCATGCCTTTCCAAGCAAAAACTGAAATATTTTCTTTAGCTATAGCAGCTGCCGCATGATCTTGAGTTGAAAAAATATTACATGAAGACCATGACACTTCAGCTCCTAGATCAATAAGTGTTTCAATTAAAACAGCGGTTTGAATTGTCATGTGAAGACAACCCGCAATTCTTGCTCCTTTTAAAGGTTTCTCTTTAGAATAATCCTTTCTTAAACTCATCAAACCAGGCATCTCAGCTTCGGCTAATTTAATTTCTTTTCTACCCCAATCTGAAAGACTAAGATCTTTAACTTTATACTCAACTTTACTTAATATTTTATCCATAATTATAATTTATTATTTATGTGAAAATCACCGACTGAAAATTCTTTATAATCATCATTTACTTTAATTAATAATTTTCCAAATTTAGTTATTCCTTTTAAAATACCAATATGATTTTTATTTTCTCTAGAAATCACAGTTTTATTTAACATAAATAATCTTTTACTATAATTTGAAAATAAAGTTTCATGTTTTTTATTTTTTAATAGATTATAATTTTTCTCAAATTCAATTAAAATAGATTTCAATATTTCATTTTTACTTGATTTAGTAAGTTTTACATTAAAAATTGATATAGCATTTGAAATAGGAAATTCTACTTGATTTACATTTACACCGAATCCAATAATTGATTTTTGAATTTTTT
Organism: uncultured Marinoscillum sp.; assembly: GCA_902529805.1. Lineage (GTDB taxonomy): Bacteria > Bacteroidota > Bacteroidia > Cytophagales > MED-G16. Next base: position 36,248 of record CABZXU010000005.1, on the reverse strand, counting down.
TATTTTTTATGATATTTTCAACTAGTATACCAGCAACTTTTTTATTTTTATAATAAATATCATTAGGCCATTTAATTTTAATGTTTGTTCCAAGAATGGAAAATAAAACTTCATGTATTGTTAATGAAGATATGATATTTAAATAGAATTGATAAGATATTTGTAATTTAGGTTCAATCAATAATGAAAATGTAAGGTTAGCATTTTTCTCTGAGGTCCACTTATTATTTCTTTGTCCTCTTCCATTTGTTTGAAAATCAGCACTAACAAGCATTCCCTCTTTACAAGTTGAATTTGAGTTTAAATTAATCAAAAAATCATTTGTAGAAGAACATTCTTTTAAATGGATACTTTTTTTAATATCAAATAAAGATTTTACTGATGTTTTATGCAACTAAATTTTGTAATTTTACGTCAAATTTAAGTTATTTCATGAAGGAAAAAAACCAAATAACAAATTCAAAAAAACTAAGTAATATTATTGCAAAAAGTATGAAGGATAAAAAAGGTATTGAAGTTTCTGTCATAAATCTTGGAAAGATAAAAAACTCTATTTGTGATTATTTTGTAATATGTTCAGGCAACTCAGATATTCAAATAGATTCTATTGCTGAAAATATTGAAAAAAAAGTTTATAAGTGTTTAAATGAAAAACCATGGAAAAAAGAAGGAGAATTTAACAAAGAATGGTTAATATTAGACTTTGTAAATGTTGTGGCTCATATTTTTCTTAAGGAAAAAAGATATCATTATAATTTAGATAAGCTTTGGAGTGATGGAAATAATACAATTGAAAAATGAAAAAAGAAAAAGGAAAAAATATTCTTAATAACAAACCTCTTCTTAATAACCAAATTTGGATAATAATTGCTGTTTTATCTATTGTTTATATAGCTATTGGTTTACTAATTAGCAAACCAATTACAATTGATTATAATCGTTTTAAAAATATGATTTTAAGCCACGATGTTAGAAAAGTAGTTGTTATTAAAAACCAAGAATATGTCGAGGTTACTCTAAAAGAAGAGTCTTTACAAAACATTGATTATAAAGATGAATTAGAAATCAATGGTCTTGAAAATGATTTTTCAGGCCCACATTATACTTTTGAAATAACTTCTCTAGAAAGTTTTGAAAAAAGATATTTCGATCTTACTAACGGCATGAAAAAAGATAACAGTGATGAAGTTGAATACTTAACAGAAAAAAGATATGATGCCTTTTCATTTTTTCAAACTTGGGGATTTACTATTATAATATTAATAGGATTTTGGTACTTATTGAGAAGAATGTCAGTTGGATCAGGGGCAGGTGGACAAATATTTAATATTGGAAAATCTAAAGCCTCATTATTTGATTCTGAAAGTAAAATAAAATTAACTTTCGAAGATGTAGCAGGTTTAGATGAAGCTAAAGAAGAAGTTAAAGAAATAGTTGAGTTTCTTAAAAATCCAAAAAAATTTACTAAACTAGGAGGTAAAATACCTAAAGGAGCGCTCCTTGTTGGGCCCCCTGGAACAGGTAAAACATTGCTTGCTAAAGCTGTAGCTGGTGAAGCTGCAGTGCCATTTTATTCATTATCAGGATCTGACTTTGTAGAAATGTTTGTGGGTGTTGGAGCTGCAAGAGTAAGAGATCTATTTAAAAGAGCTAATGAAAAAGCTCCTTGTATAGTTTTTATAGATGAGATTGATGCTATTGGAAGATCAAGGGGAAGAGGCCAAATGCCTGGATCAAATGACGAAAGAGAAAATACGCTAAATTCTCTATTAGTTGAAATGGATGGCTTTAGTACTGATTCTGGAGTGATAATTCTTGCAGCTACAAATAGACCAGATGTATTAGACTCGGCACTTTTAAGGCCAGGAAGGTTTGATAGACAAATCAGTATTGATAAACCTGATTTAATTGGAAGAGAAGCAATTTTTAAAGTACATGCTAAGAATATTAAATTAGACTCCAATGTTAATCTTAAACATTTAGCAGCTCAAACACCAGGATTTGCTGGAGCTGAAATAGCTAATGTATGTAATGAATCCGCATTAATCGCAGCAAGAAAAAATAAAAATTTTGTTGAGATGGATGATTTTCAGGATGCTATTGATAGAGTAATAGGAGGTTTAGAAAAAAAGAGCAAAATAATTTCACCAGAAGAGAAAAAAATTGTTGCCTATCATGAAGCAGGACATGCAATTACTGGTTGGTTTTTAAAGTATGCTGATCCACTAGTAAAAGTTAGCATTGTTCCAAGAGGAATAGCCGCATTAGGATATGCTCAATATTTACCAAAAGAACAGTATCTATATCAAACAGAACAGTTATTAGATGATATGTGTATGGCTCTTGGAGGAAGAGCTGCTGAAGAACTAATCTTCGGAAAAATATCTACTGGAGCCTTAAGTGATTTAGAAAGAATAACTAAAATGGCATACAGTATGGTAACAATGTATGGAATGAATAATGTAATAGGTAATATATCTTTTTTTGACTCTAAAAAGACTGAATATAATTTTACAAAACCTTATTCAGATTCAACAGCTGAAAAAATAGATTATGAAGTTAAAAGAATAGTAGAAAAAGCATACCAAAGAACGATTAACTTATTAAAAGAAAAAAAAGATAAATTAGAAATAATTGCAAAAGAACTTTTGAGAAAAGAGATTCTATTTCAATCTGATATTGAAAAGTTAATTGGAAAAAGACCATTTAAAACTCCTGATATTAAGTTAGGCAAAGAAAATATTGACAAAGTTGATGAAAACAATAGTTTGAATAAAGAAAATGAAATAAATGAAAGAAATAACGATCTCTCTGAAAAATAATGATAAAGCGTATTTTTTAGGAGATTTTCACCTGGGATCACCTGACAAAACCCAAAGTAAAAAAAGAGAATATAAAATTTTATCCTTCCTAAGTTCAATTGAATTAGATCTTAAGGAGCTATTTTTATTAGGTGATATTTTTGACTTTTGGTATGAATATAAAGAAGTAGTTCCCAAGGGTTTTACTAGGTTTTTAGGTAAAATAAGTGAATTATCCGATAAAGGAGTTAATATACATTTGATACTTGGAAATCATGATATGTGGGTATTAGATTACTTTCAGAAGGAGTTAGGTATAAATGTGTATGATAGTTCAATTAAATTAAAACTAAATAATAATTTATTATTAGTTGGACATGGAGATGGCATAGGTGAAGGTGACCTGGGATATAAATTATTAAAATTAATTTTTAAAAATAAAATATTAAAATTCTTATTTAGATGGGTTCATCCTGATATTGGTGTAAAATTAGGAATCTACTTATCTAAGAGAAAAAAAAATGAAATAAAAAGTTATTCTACAATTAATAATGAAAGAATATATAATTATTGTAAAAAGGTAGAAGATAACACTCATTATGATTATTATATTTTTGGCCATTCTCACCAGCCATTAGAAAGAAAAATAAATAATTCTAGTAGATATATAAACGTTGGAGATTGGATTAAAAATTCAAATTATTTAGAAGTGGATAATAAACAATTTCAATTAAAAATCTTTAGAGGCTAAAGTTTTCTTAAAATTCTCAAATGGTTCCATTTGAATTAAATCTTTTTTATTAGCATTTTTATAGGTATGAAGTTTTATTTCTGAATTAGCTTTCGTATATCTTTCAATATCTAAATGACTAAATTTAGTAATTAAATCATTCTCATTATTTAAAAGATTGTATCCCAAATTCTTCAAAGGCTTAATAGCAATACTTTCAAAAATTTTAAGTTCATCTTTTTTTAAACTTCTAATAAACTTTGATCTATTATTTTTAAGAATAGGCTTTGATAAATTACGCCACATTTGACCAGCTAAAGCTGAAGCTTTAGATTCTTCTGACTTGTAATAATCTAAAACCTTATCGTTATATTTTACTTTAATTTTTTCACAAATACCAGATAAGATTTTTTTTGGATCTAAAATTAAATCTTCATATTTAACAGAAATAAATCTGGATCTGGATACATTAGTTTTAATTTTCTTACATATAATTTGATCATTTAACCATTTTTTTGCAGTAAAATAAGAGTGTTTTGGACCAATAATAGTTTTCTTAAATGAAAGATCCACATCTCTTCCATCTCTATAGATATAAATATAAATAGGGTTTAGTTTTTCTTTTTCTATCTGATTAAAGTAATTCATATTAGTCAAACTTTTACACAACCAAAATTTAGAATCTAAATGTTCAGCATATAATTCATAAATTGATGAAAAAATTTGAAAAATGGATGGTTTTTTTAATTTAGACTTAATCATATCAACTGAAATAGAAAAATTTTCCCATTTAATTGGATTTAATTTTATAGATTCTATAACATCAAGAATTAAATAATTTAAATTTTTAGAATCATACAAATTTCCATATTTACTCAAAACTGGTAAAAAAATAGAAAGAATATGAGGAGGGTGAGGGGCAGAAACCTCATCTAACTGATTTAACATTAATCTTAATAAATTTGAACCTGACCTTTGGGTTCCAATTAATTGAATGTATTTCATTAAGTTAAATTTTTAAAAAATAACCAGTTAAACCTGAAATAACTATTAATACCACAGGATGTATCTTTGTTTTTATCAAAATTATAATTGAAGAAAAGAAAACAATAATCGTAAAAATATCAATAGTTTCTTTATTTAATAAAACAATAATTGCAGAGTAAAATATTAAACCAACAATTCCTATTTTAATTCCTTGAATAATTTTTTTTGCAAACATATTATTTTTAAAATAAAGAAAAAACCTTGATATAAATATTATTATAACTGAAGAAGGAGCAAAAATTGAAAATGTTGCAAAAAATGCCCCAATAATACCATTCATTTTATAACCAACAAAAGTTGCGCTTATTAAAATTGGTCCTGGAGTAATTTGACCCATAGCTATGCAATCGATAAACTGTTGAGAATTTAACCACCCTATTTCATTTACAATAATTTTATCAAGAACAGGAATAAATACATACCCACCCCCAAAAAGAGTTAAAGAGATATTTGAGAAAACTCTAATAAGGTCTAAATTGATTGAGTCATAATTTAGATTATTAATAAAGATATAGAATAAAGTTAAAATGATTCCAGCTACAATTATACCCTCAAACCTTATTATATATTGTTTTTTAGGTCTTTTAATTATACTTGAAAAAATTTTTTTCTTAAAATATAAAATATTCAATAAACCAGATAAAAGTAAAGGAACAATTATGGCAAGATAACCTGTTAAAACAACAGCAAGGAAAAAACTTAAAGCAACGATTAAATAAGAAAAATAACTTTTATTAACTTTTGATGACATATCATATGCAACACTAATAATAACTGCAGAAACTACTGGTAATACCCCTGAAAAAAAAGATTGAAACCCAGGTAAATTTTTTGAGCTAAAATATAACTCAGTAAAAATTATCATTATAATAAATGAGGGTGTTAAAACTGCAATAAAAGCTAAAATTGCCCCTCTCCATCCCTTCATAATGAACCCTAAATAAGTTGAAACATTTATTGCCATTGGGCCTGGCAAAAAAGAAGCTAAAGTTATAGCATCAAGAACTTGGGATTTTTTAATAAACTTTCTTCTTTTTGAAAATTCATACTGAACCATAGCTATTAGCATCATATAGCCACCAAAAGAAATAGTTCCGGTTTTAAGAAACTGTAAGAACAACCTTAAATAACTTATTTTTTTCATTTCTTGTTGAATACAATTATTTAAGAAACAACTCGTATGTTATATAATTAAAAAAAACGAAATATGCTAAGAATGCTATTTATTTGTAGTTAAATGATAAGCTCTATAGAATGAAAAATTGCTTGATAGGTTCCAAAGTATATTTCTACTGGTATCAGTTATAACAATTTTATTGTTAGTTGAACTACAAAACAAAAATTTATCTTTATCAATTCTATACACACTCCCCTGTTTAAAAGAAAATAAATCTTTTGGCAGTTCAATAGAATTTAATAGTTTAAATACATCATTCTTCACAGAAAATATAAGTGCTCTAGATTTCATCCGTTCTCTTCTACTTCCGTTATCAAATAATAAAAAAGTATCCATTCCTATTTCATGAATTGCATGTTGAGCATAAAAAAAAGAAGATTCTTTCATAGGAATATCACCATTAAGACCAAGCTTCCATAATATTTTACCATTATTTGAATCTATCTTCCACAATTGATTAAGATTTCTGAAAGATAAAATATAATTATTATCATAAGTTACTCCAATTCCATTTCCATGTGTCCAATCATTTTTTAATAAATTTATATTATCATAGGAAAGAGGATCTTCATGATCAAAAACATTCCATTTCCAAATCAAATTTCCAGTAGAATCATATACAACTAATCCATCTCCTTTTATTGAATCATCTTTTAATCCACCAAAATTAGATAAATCAAATACTTTATATTCATAAGTTAAAGCAATAATATTATTATTAACATCATTTGTTAACTCATGATGTAAAATTTTATCTTTTGTATTTATTTTTAGCAAAGTATCTCCTTCAAAAGTAATTTTATAGATTAAAGAAGGATTATATAGAGATAAGTATGAATTTAAAGAATATATATCAAATGGTCTAGACAATGATGTGTCTGATTTTTGATACCAAACTACATGAGCATTATGATCCAATAACAATTGAATACCTGGATCCATTTGGGTTCTTAAAAAAATATATCCATTAAATTGAAAGTCTTTTTGTTTAGTAAGTGAGAAATCAGGAAGAAAGTCAGGTAAAGATTCTGTAATGAAAGAAAGCGTATCACTTTTTAATTTATTATCGCCAGAATTATAATTAATTAAAAATAAATACTCAGATTCTGGTTTTAAATATAGTAATGAAATTTCGTGAGATAAATTATCAAAAGAATTTGATGAATAATAAATTGGATCGGTCCCTTTAATCCAATAAGAAATAAATGCATCACTTTTAGATGATGTTTTAAAAGAAATATTTTTTTGTAATAAATTAAATGAAGGTGATTCAATACTTATTGAAGTGATTTTGTTTTCAAATAAGGAACAAGAAGAAATAAAAATAAAAATAAATAGGAAATTAAATTTCATGATAAAAAAAAAGGTAATGATATTTCTACCATTACCTTTAATTGTATAATATGTACTAATAGTTAGTTACTCAAATCTGGCCAGTCTTTATCTGATCTTGTAAGATACACTTCTCCAGCTTCACCATAATCATTAGACCAGTCTATGTACATTACTTTTTTATCTGCTTGTCTAGTGACGGCAGCAAAAGTATAGACTTCTCCCCATTGAGAAGATCCCACAGCTGATAAAACTCCACATGCATCTTGGTTTTTAAGTGTACCTGCAGGTACTGAAGAGTATCCTACAGCTTTATAAGCTCCATAAGAGAAGTCTCCACCTTTAACAGGGTAAAGATTACCTTCAGGAGTAGCTGTCCACTCAAAATTACCAGAAGTTGCCTGTCCTGCTCCCGGCCAATTGGAACCAGCTTTTGCTGATCCAGTTGATGAGAACACTCCAGCTAAATCAGAAGGACATACAATAGATATGTCTTTCTGGAATAACGCACTAAACGGTGATGATGATTCAAGGTTAGAATCAGTTGTTGCAGCATCATAAGTAGTACCATCTTTCATAGTAATAACCATGTGATAACGGTATTTACTACCTCCATCTATATCTGCAACACCTTGACCTAAAAGGGTCATAGTTGCAGCAAAACCAATTTCGATAGTAGAACTTAAGTATCCGTCAGAATTAGTAGCAAAAGCAGAAGATTCGATAGTAGCCATAGCTTTTTTAGCTACGTTCTTCGCACCTTTCGTCTTTGTATCTATATATTCAACAGAAATTGCATATGAAGCAATATCCTGACCTTTATTTTTGTCATAGTATTCTACTTCTAAAGTAACTTTAGAATTAGCTTGATCAAAATAATTGAATTCACCAGTTTGACTCATCAAACGAGCATAACCACCTGTTTTCATCGTATCATATATTTCAAATGGAAGCTCAGGGTCTCCACATGATACCACTGCTGTAACTGTTACAAACAATGATAAAAATAGTTTTTTAAGATTTTTCATAATATTAAAAATTTAAAAATTAGTTATGCGCACCGCCATTTGTATCCCAGAAAACAGTTGTTGTCATTGCTTGCTGGGTAGCATTAGCATTTAAATTCACATAATCAGATGGATAAGGGAATAAACGCGGGAAATCTCCGTTTCCAGCTTCTCTTGTCCATTGTAACTCAGCTCCTTTAGCATTCATTGGCTTACCAGTTCTTCTCATAGCATTCCATGCTTCATTTCCATTACCCCAAAGAGCTAATCTAAACTCCTTAACAACAATGTTCAACTTATCTGCCGAAGCATCATAAGCATTTAAAACACTTTTAGAATAGTTGTCTACACTTCTCTGAAAGTTAGTAAGGTCACCTGCTAAAGTTGTAGCAGAAGGAGCATCAATATCTCCACCAATTCTTTCAGAAGTAGCCTTAACATAAGCCATTGAGTGAGCTATAGCAGTTTCAAGCTGAACTTTAGCGTCCTCACCAGTACCTAAGGTAAGTGCAGCCTCTGCTCTCATAAAGTGAACAAAAGAAGAAGTAAGTATTGGATCAATACCATCACCTCCAGCTCCTGTAGTTCCTTTCTTCCAAGTGTCACTTTCACCTAAACCGTTGCTTTGATTACCTGTATCATATTCACCTCCAGCAGGATAAATTCCTGGAGCAGTTCTTTTCTGCCCATCAGGTGGAATACCATCGTTATTACCATGGTCTCTACCCCAATACCCTCTAGCATTTGAAGGATTAATATGAGTTGTATTACTAGCTAAACAATAAGGCCATTCTGTATCAACACCATAAGCATTAGTATACGTATAGTAGTGACCAGGTCTATCGTTAGTTACACAATCTAATGTGAACTGATTTTCATCAGCAGCATCTAAATCCTGTCTTTTAAAGTAAAACCTCAATCTTGGATCTACAACAGCCTTTTCCTCCATCATCTCCCACATATAATAGTTAGAAAGATAACTCCAAGAACTGCTCTCATAAGCACCTGAGTACCATGGATGTCTTGAATTAGGATTAGATCTGTTTGAACCATATTGGAAAACAAAGTTCTCATCATGAGAATCAATTACACCTGCAGCAATTGCAGCAGTAACGCCAGCACCATCGCCTTTAGCAAGAGCTAAACGCATTTCCATAGTGTTAGCTAGTGTAAGCCAATTTGCTTTACTTCCGCCGTAGAAAATATCTACTGCAGGAGATCCAATTGAAGCAGCGTCATTAAGATGAGCTTTTGCTTCAGTTAAAAGAGTTGCAACAACAGTATAAAGAGCTGAAGCATCGTCTGCTTTTGGACTTGGATTGTCAACTCCTTGTAATGCCTCAGAATAAGGGACATTACCAAAAGTATCAACCAAGCTTTGAAGCACATATGCTTTCATAATCTTTGCAGCACCTACATGGAAGAATTGCTTCTTCTCGGTTGCAAGCGCATTCATAGCATCTATATCTGGGAATATTGAAGAATAAGCCATATTCCATCTCCAGTTAAATCCATTAGGACTGTAAGCAGATTGGTAATTGTTACCAAACATCGCTGTCATCCTAGCTAGTTGCATTCCAGTAGCTTGAGTGCCATTGAAATATGATGCAAAACTAACTTGAATCTCATTGAAATATAGATCAACATCTGCGTTAACAGATGTAACAGCATTAGGATTATCTAATTGGTCTAAATCTGTTAAATCACAAGAAAAACCAATAAAGATGAATGCAAACAGTAATGATATTTTATTTAAGTATTTCATAATTTATAAATTTAAAATAATTAAAAAGTGAAACTTAATGTTGCACCATACTTCTTAGATGTAGGACCAGTAGTACGGTCGAAACCTTTACCATTACCTACCCCTAAACTTAAAACTTCCGGATCCATATTAGAAGATGCAGGGAAATTATAAGCTAGATGCCATAAGTTTTGACCTGAAATAGTAAGACTAGCACGTCCAAAAGGCGTACCGTTTAACCAGCTCTTTGGTGCTACTAATGAAAGAGAAATTTCTCTTAATCTAATAGTTGAAGCATCAAAAATTCTGTTTTCGTCATACCATACTCCAGTATCTCTCCAATAGTGAGCGTTAGGTGTTACTTGAACCGTATTAGGGTTACCATCTTTATCAACACCAGAAACTACTACTGGAACAAATCTGTCAAAACCAGTATATTCTAAAATACCTCTACCTGTAAGTGTAGATGCAGTACCTCCCCAAATATCACCACCAACGGTGTGATCAACTTGAGCTCTTAAAGTTACCCACTTGTAAGAGATAGTATTTGTTACATTTACTACATAATCAGGGTTAGGGTCTCCAATAAAGCCGTCAGAACCAGCATATTGATAGATACCAGCAGATGAAGTTACAGGTGAATAATTTTTCCTTTGATCGTAAGGAATATCTTCAACCGTAGTATTAGGATCTGTGTAATATCTCAATATTGGCGCTCCCCATATCATATTATAAGGAAGACCAGGCTTTGCAAAATTACCTAAGAAAGATGCACCGGCGATTAATACTTGATCAATACCGTCTGCAATTTTTGTAACCTCACTTCTATTCAAAGTAAAGTTAGCAGAAATGTCCCAAGTAAAGTTTTGAGTTTGTACTGGAATTACATTAACAATTGCCTCTATACCTTTATTATTAATGGCAGCAGAGTTAACTGTAGATGAAGTATATCCAGTTGAAGGGTCTAATTCAAGATCAATAATAAGATCTTCTGAATCTTTGTTATATAAAGAAACATCGATACCTATTCTGTTTTTCCAGAATCTACCTTCAATCCCAAGTTCTAATTCCTTGTGAATTTCTGGTTTTAAATTAGGGTTTGCATAAAAGTTACTAACAGCGTTTGAATTCATTATAGAACCTGCTGCAGTTTGAAACATTTTAGTAAATGTATCAAGTGTTCCCCTTGTTGAATAAGGAGAAGGATAACCTGCAGATGTACCATAACCAACTCTAACTTTTAAATAGTTAAGCATATCACTTGTAAGTCCTGCAGCTTCAAACGGAAGTACCGATATAGAAGCAGAAGGATACAATACAGCTCTGTTTTCAGGCTCTAAAGTTGAAGTCCAGTCATTTCTAGCTGAAGCAGATAAAAATGCCCAGTCTTTATAACCAAGAGATATGTTTGCAAAAGCACCATAAGTGTTTTCAGCAAAAACATATGAACTAGCTGTAGTTGTAATAAAGTTATTATGTGTAAATAAGTTATACACAAATTGCTCTGTACTATTTATTGTATGTCTTTCATATTCAATTGACTTAAGATTAGCTCCTACAAGGAAATCTAAATCTAAATCAGCAGACAATTCGACTGCACCATTAAGGTTTAATTGTTGATCAGTTATAGTGTTAGATCGGTTAGAGGTTTGATACTCTCCATCAGGTCTTTGAGGACCTCCTTTGTTAACTCTATAATTTTTCATCATATTATAATGGTCAAGTCCAAGTCTATAAGTAACATTTAAAAAGTCAGCTATTTCATAGCTAAGTGCGATGTTACCAATAAATCTTTCAATATTATCTCTATCAGAAGTATTATCTATAGTCCAGTAAGGATGTTGGATAATATTATCAGGTCTATAATAAACACTACTATTATCAGTAGGGTTTGTATTAGGTAAGCCAGTTAAACTCCAACTTCTAGGAGTATAAAGAACATTACTAAATAACGAAGGACCCGAAGGATTCGAACTATAAATAGGAGAAGACATCGGCTTCATGGTCTCCGACTGAATATAATTAAAAGTCGAATTAATTTTAAGACCATTTGAAAGCTGAGTGCTAGATCCTAGAGAGAAATTATGTTTCGTATAATTATTATTTGGAACATAACCTTCATCTCTTGTCCATCCATAATTAGCTTTAATGCTAGAGTTAGAACCAACATTAGCAGCAATTCCTATTGAAGAATTCTTTTGGCTTCCTTGTACAAAGAAATTTTGAAGATTGTCATATGCTTGATATGGCCATCTTGCACCAATTAATTCAGGAAAAGCACCATGTAATGCAGATCTATCATATGGGTGACCTATAGTTCCATTCGCATCAACTCCATTTTTTCCATTACGTGCGTATGTACCACCAGACAAAGGAGCACCCCAGTTACTAAAAGCACCTGAAGCGTAATTTTGCCATCCATTACCCCAATTATCTTGATCATCAGGCATACTAGCTACCTCATTCACAAAATAAGATTGATTGAATGTTACTTCTACTTTCTTATTATTAGATGGGCCTGCACCAGAACCGGTTTTTGTTGTAATAAGAATTACACCGTTTCTTCCAGCCTCACCATATAAAACAGTTGCAGCAAGTCCTTTCAAGACACTGACGTCAGCAACGTTATTAGGATCAAGATCAAGAAATCTACTTGAAGATGTAGAACCCCCACTAGAAAAACTTCTATCTGCAAAGGTAGAAGCATCTATAGGAACACCATCTAAAACAAATAGTGGTTGGTTCGAACCAGAAATAGAAGTATGACCTCTAATAATGATGTTCGTACCTGTTCCAACAATACCACTTGTAGAAGTGATATCAACTCCTGGAACCTTTCCTCTTAATAAACGTGCGATGTCGGCCTCAGGTCTAGCCTCAAGCTGTTCACCACCAACTGAAGTTACCGCATAACCTAATGCAGCCTTCTCTTTAGTGATACCCAATGCAGTTACAACAACCTCCTGAAGTTCTTCAACATCAGAACTCATAACTACATCTATCACTGATCTAGAACCTACTTCAATTTCTTGAGCAGAAAGACCAATGAACGAAAACACTAGGACACCACCGTCGGTAGGAACATCTAACTTGAAGTTTCCATCAATGTCAGTTGTTGTACCCGTTGTAGTACCCTGCAGGATTACGTTAACACCTGGAAGTCCACTACCGTCTTCTTCCGATGAAACCGTACCTGATATAGTTCTGTCTTGGGCCCACAAATTGGTGGCCAAAAACAAGAAACTAACTAGTAAAATTCTCAACATAAGTATATTTAGTTTAAGTTGATAAAATATTTAACATAAAATTAACCTCTAAAAATAAACAATTTTCCTTCCAAACGAAAAAAAACGGAATAATTTAATAGAAGTAAAAAAACCCGAAAAAGGTAAAAATAACCTTTTAAAGGACAAAAAAGGCTAAAAATTCGATTTTAGCCTTAAATATTTTGTAATTAAAACGAGTCAAATATAAAAGAAGAATTTGATATTTTAGTAATTATTAACAAATATTTATCTTGATGTTAAGAAGGTGTTAAAACCTAAATCAGGTTATCAATAATATAATACAATTAATTTGATTTAGATATTATTTTAAATTCAATTCTTCTATTCTCTTTTTTTCTATCTACATCCACACCTGTATAAATTGGTTTTTTATTTCCATAACCAATGAAAGTAATTTTTTCAGACCCATAATCATAATTATCTGTAATGTATTTATATACATTGAATGCTCTGCGTCTAGACAGATCCATGTTATATTCATCAGTACCCGAATCATCAGTATGACCTGAAATTTCTAATTTTACTGATGGATTTGTAATTAACCAGTTAGCTAATATATCAAGTTGACTTTTAGATTCTTCATATAATTGATCATCATCTAAATCAAAATAGATGTTTTTGACTTCTAATTTTAGCCCTAGGGATAATGGTTCTAAATAGATGTTTTGAGAGTTAGTAGTTTTTTCATCAAACGAAAACACATTATAATTATATCCTTCAGATCTAACATAAATTTCATATTTCACATCTCTATTTAGTAAAACATTAAATTCTTCATTTTGAGTTTTAGAAAAAAACTTATCAACTTGATCAGTTAAAAAGTTTTTAATCTCAATACGCCAAGGAATTTGTTTACCAGTTTTTCTATCTAATACTTTACCCGAAAAATAAAAAGAATCATGATTCAATATTGAGCTTTCTAAAGCAGCATAATAAATTTGACTACTTTTAACTTTTTCGTCAATATATTCCTCATTAGTGTAAAAAATTGTTTTTCCATCTTCAGAAACATTTATTGAACTCTGATTAAAATGATTGTTTATAGGATATCCAAAGTTGGAAATATTTTTTATAAAATTTTTATCAAATAAACCATGATAAATATCATAACCACCAAAAGATTTTCTTCCATTTGAAGAAAAATAAAAATCAATCATGTTTTCATGTAAAAAAGGTGCAATCTCATTATTCATCGTATTTACTGAATCCCCTAAGTTTTTAGCTTGACCCCAATTATTACCATTTTTTTTAGACATCCAAATATCTTTACCACCAAATCCTCCAGGCCTATTTGAAGAAAAAAATAAATAGTTACCATCTGAAGATAAGCTAGGATGAGATTCCCAATATTCAGAATTAATATTATCATTTAATTTTTTTGGATTTACCCAGATTCCATTATTTTTTTTTGAAAAATAAAGATCGCAACTTTGCCCTTTAAAACTTGAAGTACAAAAAGAAAAAATCATTGTTTTCCTATCAGTAGAAAAAGAAATAGACCCTTCATTATTTTCCGAGTTAATAGTTTTAGAGATTTTCATTATATCACCCCAACTATTTTTGTCAGATAATTGTTTTACATAATATAAATTTTCATCATCATAAAGAGAAGTTCCTTCTCTTGCTGTAAAATACAATATGTCATCTTTTTCATCATAAAAAGGAAAATACTTAAGAAAAAAAACATCTAAAGACTCAACTAGTTCTGGAACTACCAAAATAGAATCTTTTAAATTTTTTAAAGAAAAATTAATATTATCTAAATATTTATCACTCCTATCCATCAAGATTGGGTTTTCAATTTTTGAAATATAGGGTTTTGACAATCGATACTTCCCTAAAAAAAAATACAACTCCCCTATCATATAATTCAATCTATCCCTATCATAGTTTAATTTATTATTTAAAATATTTTTATAAACACTTATTGCTTCATAATAATTACCCTTTTTTTTATAAATTTTAGCTATATTAATATAAGGCAAAGCAAAGTTTGGATCTGATTTTATAGATTTATTGTACTTATCTAAAGCAAATTCAAATTCTCCAATTTTAGAAAAACTAACGCCCTCATAATAGAGTTTATTTGCTTTTTTGTTATTAGACAAAAAATTTGATTGACAAAATGAATGATTAGAAATAAGAAAAAAGAGAATGAAAAAAAAATTAAAAAAAAAATTCATGATAACATTAAGCAATATTTTTATTGTAAGCCTTTAATGTATTTATAAGAAGAGAAGCTATTGTCATTGGGCCTACGCCACCAGGAACAGGGGTAATAAAACTTGCCTTTTCATATACCGAATCAAAATCTACATCACCTTTTATTGAATAGCCTTTTTGTTTAGAGGAATCTTTTACTCTAGTAATTCCAACATCAATAATTATTACTCCATCTTTAACCATATTTCCTTTTAAAAATCCAGGGAAACCCAAAGCTGATACAATTATATCAGCATTTTTAGTATAAAACTCTAATTTTTTTGTTCTACTATGAACAACCGTAACTGTTGAATTTCCTATTTTAGCCTTTCTACTTAAAAGTATACTAATAGGTCTACCTACAATATTACTCCTACCAATTATTACAGCATTTTTACCATTCAAATCTATATTATATCTTTCAAGTAGCTCAATGATCCCAAAGGGAGTAGCTGGAATAAAACTCTCCATATTCAGTGCCATTCTACCAAAATTTTCAGGATGAAACCCATCTACATCCTTATCTGCTCGTACTGATAACAAAACTTTTTCTTCATTAATATGATTTGGAAGAGGCAATTGCACAATAAACCCATCTATTTCTTTGTTTTTATTTAGCTTTTGAATTTCCATTAATAACTCCCTTTCACTAATTGATTCTGGAAGCCGAATTAAAGAGGATTTAAAACCAACTTGTTTACAAGACAGAACTTTGTTAGTGACGTAAGTTAAACTTGCACCATCTTCACCTACCAATATTGCAGCTAGATGAGGGGGTCTTTTATCGTCTAATATCAATTTATCAACTTTTATTTTTATTTCTTCCTTTATGCTCTCAGAAGTTTTTTTACCGTCTAATATTTTATTCATTATTATTCTTCAATTTTTAAAACAGCAAGAAAAGCTTCTTGAGGTATTTCAACGTTACCAACCTGCCTCATCCTCTTTTTACCTTTTTTTTGCTTTTCTAATAATTTTCTCTTTCTTGTAATATCTCCTCCATAACATTTTGCTGTAACATTTTTTCTTAATGCTCTAACGGTCTCTCTAGCAATTATTTTATTTCCAATTGATGCTTGAATAGCTATTTCAAACATTTGCCTAGGAAGCAATTCCTTCAACTTTTGACATAGTTTTTTACCCCATTCAAATGCTTTTTCCTTATGAACTATCGCTGACAACGCATCAACTTTCTCTCCATTAAGTAATATATCTAATTTAACTAATTTTGATTTAACATAACCAGATAACTCATAATCAAAAGAAGCATATCCTCTAGAAGTTGATTTAAGTTTATCATAAAAATCAAAAACTATTTCTGATAAAGGAAGATCAAATAAAAGTTCAACCCTACTCTTAGAAAGGTATACTTGATTTTTAATTTTACCTCTTTTATCAAGACACAATTTTATAATATTACCTATGTATTCAGACTTGGTTATGATTTGAGCTTTGATAATAGGTTCTTCTATATATGATATATTAGTAACAGGAGGCATATCAGACGGAGCAAAAATTTCAATCGTGGTTCCATCTGTTAGAAAACATTTGAATTCAACCGAAGGCACAGTAGTGATTACTGTCATATCAAATTCTCTTTCAAGCCTTTCTTGAATTATTTCCATATGAAGCATTCCCAAAAAACCACATCTAAATCCAAACCCTAATGCAACAGAAGTTTCAGGCTGCCATACTAAAGAAGCATCATTTAATTGTAATTTTTCTAAAGAAGCTCTTAAATCTTCGTAATCAGAGTTTTCAACAGGATAAATTCCAGCAAATACCATTGGCTTTACATCTTCAAAACCTTTAACCTCATTTTGAGTAGGGCTATCTTTATGAGTAATTGTATCTCCTACTTTGATTTCTTTTGCTTCTTTAATCCCAGAGATTAAATAGCCAACATTTCCAGCTTCCAAGAAATCCTTTGGTTCTTTTTTTATTTTTAAAATTCCAATTTCATCTACGTTATATATTTTTTTTGTATTAACAAATTTTACTGTATCACCTTTTTTGATTGTTCCATTAAATATTCTAAATATAACTTCAACTCCTCTGAAAGAATTAAATACTGAATCAAAAACCATTGCCTGCAAATTATCTTTAGCATCTCCCTTTGGCTCAGGAATTTTTTTTATTATTCGATCCATAATTTTATCAATACCTATGCCATCTTTTGCACTTACATGTAAAATTTCAGATGGATCACAATCTAATAAGTCAATTATTTGATCTGAAACTTCTTCAATCATTGATCCTGGCAGGTCTATTTTATTTAAAACTGGAATTATTTCTAAGCCTTGTTCTAATGCTAAATATAAGTTTGATATGGTTTGAGCTTGAATCCCTTGTGAAGCATCAATTACTAAAAGAGCACCCTCACAAGATGCAATAGATCTTGATACTTCATATGAAAAATCAACATGACCAGGAGTATCTATTAAATTTAATATGTATTCCTCATTATTAAATTTATAATTTAATTGAACAGCATGACTTTTAATTGTTATTCCTCTTTCCTTCTCAAGATCCATATCATCAAGCAATTGATCTTTCATGTCCCTTTTATCTACGGTATTAGTATATTCTAAAAGCCTATCTGCAAGTGTACTCTTACCATGATCAATATGAGCTATTATACAAAAGTTTCTAATATTTTTCATAATTTATTGTAGTGCAAAATTAGGTAATAATTTGTTCAAAAATAATTATGATCTAGATAATAAAAATTATCTTTTATTTTGTTTCCATCTCTTATGAGACCATAACCAATCTGAAGGATTTTTATAAATTTCTTTCTCTAGAAAATTAACATATTTTGGGAGAATTTGGGATTCATTTAAATCATAAGGAGGAGAATACAATGAAAGCAACTTCATGCTATAATAACCTCTACTTATTCTTCTCATAGTTAGAAAAAAAACTTTACAATTAATTTTTTTCGGTACTAGCTCTATCCCTCTATAAAAAGCTGTTTCCTGATTTAAGAATTTTTTCCAATGCACTTTATTGTCTATCCTCGGGCACTGATCGGCAGCTAATCCAATAATCTTTATTTTATGTAAATTATTATTCATATACTCAACAGATTTTTTAGCTTCAACCATTGTAATATCAAATTTTGTTCTGGTTTTGTACATTATATCATTAAAAGTCTTATTTGTTAGATTCTTGTAAATACCAAATGTATTAACATCAAAATAAGCACCTATAGACAATAATAGCCATTCCCAATTGCATTGATGGCTACAAATTATTACAATAGGTTTATCTTCAGATATTATTTGATTCATTTCTTCCAAATTTTCAATTTTCACTCTTTTTATCAATTCTTCTCTAGTAATAGTATAACCTTTAACTATCTCTATGAAGACATCACAAAAATTGGAATAAAACTTATTATAAATAACATTTTTTTCCTCTCTTTTTTTTTTTGGAAAAGAATTTTTAATATTTTTTCTTACAACACTTTTTCTGTAAAATTTTTTTAAAAAAAAGCATAGCAAATCTGAAAGAAAATATAACAATTTGAATGGTAATATAGAAATTATATAATAGATGTATTTCATAAAAAAGAATTAATTAGATATTAGTCTATGAAGTGAATAATCTTCTGGTTCCCCTTTAATTTGAACGATGTTTTTTATTGAATCACTTTTATTAAAAAGAGGATTAACATAGACCCATTTTGCTATTACATTCTTATCATTAAAAGATAAAACTAGATAACCATGATCCCTTGTGTTTGAATATTTTAAATGAGGATTTATAGGACTATTTGTTATATATTTTTCATGTTCAATGATTTCGTCTATTGGAGCATTTAAATATCTTTCATCGGAATTTCCTGCACTAATACTTGGGGTGCCAAATTCAAACGCATATGCTTTTTTATTTGTAAAAGGAATGTGGTTTACTTCAAATGCCCATGACTGATGAGTATCCCCTGTAGCAATCACAACATTTTTTATATTATTATTTTGAATAAAACTTGCTATCATTTCTCTTTCCTCTGGATATCCATCCCAAGAATCCAAATTTATTTTAAAATCTTCTCTACCATAATTTAAATAAGAAAATATAACTTGATTACCAATTACTTTCCACTTAGCATTCGAATTTTTCAATTTATTTAAAAACCAATCAAGCTGAATTGAACCAAGCATACTCCTTGAACTATCATATAATGAAGGGTCCTCAAGATCATTTGCTTGTTTTGTCCTTCCTTCAAACCTTTCTTCTAAAATAAGTAAATCAACTAATTTACCATAAGAAAAATATCTGTAAGGTTTAATATTTTCTCTTATTGGAAGCCACTCATAATATGCTTGCATTGCATTTTGCTTTCTATCAATAAAATTTCCTTCGGATGTGGTCTGATGGTTTTGAGCGCCTGTCATATAAGTATCATTACTAGTTTCATGGTCATCCCATATTACAATAAATGGATGAGATGCATGAGCTTTAATAAGGTCGGGGTCAAGTCTATATTGAGAATATCTTGTTCTATAATCTTCCAATGAGATCAATTCTTTATCAGGAATATGTAATCTATTAAATATACCATTACTATAATCTCTAGCTTTGTATTCATATATATAATCACCAAGATGAATAACTGCATCCAAATTATTTTCATTTGCAAGCACAGCATAAGAGTTAAAATATCCTCTTTGGTAATCACTACAACTTATAATTGCAAAATTTAATTCGTCAGAATCCAAAGACGTAGTTTTGGTTTTACCAACAATAGATTTGTGACCTAAAGAGCTAAAATAATAATAATAATGTTTTCCAGGCTCTAGGCCTCTTACATCAATTTTGACGGTAAAATCTTTATCGAGATTGGTGGTAAATTTACCTTTTTTAAATATGTTTTTAAAAGTGCTATCTGATGACAAGTGCCATTCCCCTGTAATTTCCTTATCAATAAATTTTGGAGTCACTCTTGTCCATAATATAATTCCATCGTGAAGAGGGTCTCCAGAAGCTATACCGTGATAAAAAGGAAAAGAAGATTCTAGCCTTAAATGAGAATTAGGTTCATGAAAAATATCTAATTTTTTTTTAGAGCAAGAAAATAAAATAATCAATAAAAAAAAATTTCTTATGTTTAGCATACCTACAATTTAATAACTATGAATTATAAATCATATAGATTAAAAAATTAGTAATTAATTTATATTTGTTAAGTAATGAAAATCTCTGCATCAATATATTCAAGTTCAAACAAAAATATTGAAGAAAATATAAGGATTCTTAATGAACTAAATATTGATATGATTCATATTGACTTTAATGATAATAAATCAGATAAAGAAAAAATATTTTCCGATATTAAAAAAATTAAGAGTCTCTCTTCAATACCTATTGATCTTCATATTATTTCCGAAAACCCTTCAAAATATTTTAATTCTATAAATGATTTAAAAATTGAATTTGTAACATTTCAATATGAAACAATTAAAGAAAAGTTTTCTATTCCTAATTTTAAAGATACAAAGACTGGTATTGCTATCGTTTCAAATACTTCGATTGAAATAATAGAGAAATATAAGAATAATATTGACTTTATACTATTAATGACAACAACGCCAGGGGAAAGTGGGGGAAAATTTAATACTATAAACTTTAAAAAGATTAGAGAATGTAGGGTAAAATATCCTAAAATTAAAATTCATGTTGATGGGGGAATTAATGATGAATTGGGTTTTATAATGAGGATTTTAGGAGTTCAAGCATGTGTTTCAGGGTCATATCTTATGAATCATAAAAGTATTGCATCAGCATTATATGTTTTAAAAAGCTCAGTTGTACACTCAGAATATATTCTTAAAGACTTTATGATAAATTTAGAAGAATGTCCTGTGATAAATATTCAAGAAAGTTCAGTCAAAAAAGCTTTATTAACTATTGAAAAATACAATTTAGGCTTTGTAATGTTAACAAATGATAATGGAGAATATTGTGGTTTGATAAGTAATGCAGATATAAGAAAAGGTATTTTAAACGACTTTGAAAATTTCAATAAAATAGAAATGGGTAATTTAATTAATAAGAAATCTATAACTATTAATGAAAACAGTTCGATTGGTGAAATGTTAAAAATAATACAAAAGAATGATTTTATTATTTCATTTATACCTATAATTGATAACGAAAAAAAATTAACAGGATGCATCACATTCTGGGATCTTATAATTAGTGAATCATGATAATACATTTAAAAAAAAATATTAAAGAAGAAGAAGCAAAAAAAATAGCTGAGCTTACTGAATCTATAATTTTTAAAAAAAATAATTTTTTTATTTTAATAACACCATCTAAATTAAAAAGTCCTCCTATTGAATTTAAAAATAAGATTGCAGATTTTTTTCCAATGGAAAATGATATGCAATTGTCAAGCAAAAAGTATTCTAAAAAAACTAGAGAAATTAATTTTAATAATATTTCTATTGGTGGAAATTCAAATAATACATTATTAATAACTGGTCCTTGTTCTGTTGAAAGTATTGATCAAATTTCTAAATCAGCTGAATTTGTAAAAGAACTAAATTTAACAACCTTAAGAGCAGGTTGTTACAAACCAAGAACTTCTCCCTATTCATTTCAAGGCTTAGGATTAGAAGGATTAAAAATGTTATCAGAAATTAGAAAAAAACACAATTTAAATATCATTTCTGAAGTTAGAGATGCATCACATGTGGATGAGGTGATTGAGCATGTTGATATTATTCAAATAGGTGCAAAAGCTATGTATGATCATGGAATATTAAGAAAATGTGGAAAGCAAAATAAACCTGTTTTACTAAAAAGAGGGTTTGGATCTAATCTTAAAGAATTTATTCAAGCTGCTGAATTCATATTATCAGGTGGTAATGAAAATGTCATGTTATGTGAAAGAGGAATTAGAACATTTGAAAATTTCACCCGATTTACCTTAGATTTATGCGGAGTTTCTTATATTAAAGAATATACAAATTTACCAATTATACTTGATACTAGCCATGCAATGGGTTATAGTTATGGTGTTCCAGATTTAACAAGAGCATGTGTTGCCATGGGGATTGATGGCTTGTTAATTGAAAGCCATCCTAATCCTAAAGTAGCTAAATCAGATGCTGCTCAACAATTAGATTTTAAAGAATTTAAAAAAATGTTTAATTCATTAAAACCAATTGCTAAAGCTGTAGGAAAAAATATTATATAGAATATGATCCCAAAAATTAAAATGTTAATTGTTGATGTTGATGGAACCCTAACTGATGGTGGTATCTATGTTGATGAAAATGGAAAAGAAACAAAAAAATTCAATGCAAAAGATGGTATTGGCATGATGGAACTTCAAAAAAATGGTGTTGAGGTTGGAATTATTAGTAATAGTGAGAGAGGAGGTGCAATATTGTCAAGAGCAAAGTATCTTGGAATTAAACATATCTATATAGGTGATGATCCTAAACAAAAAGTTCTTGAAAACTGGATTACATCAAAGAATATTAAATTGGAAGATGTTGCTTTTATTGGTGATGATATTAATGACTTAGGCATAATTAATATTGTTCAATTTTCTGCTTGTCCAAAAGACGCTGTAGATCTAATTAAGAAAAAAGTTTCTCTTATTTTAAATACTTGTGGAGGAGATGGTTGTGTAAGGGAATTCAGTGACTTATATTTAAGGAAAAATAAAAATATATGAGTGTTTTAGTTAATAAAAATTCTAAAGTAATTGTTCAGGGCTTCACAGGTTCTGAAGGAACTTTTCATGCATCAGAAATGATTAATTATGGAACTAATGTTGTTGGTGGGGTTACTCCTGGCAAAGGAGGATTATCTCATTTGGAAAGACCTGTTTTTAATACAGTTATTGAAGCAAAGAAAAAAACTAATGCAAATGTTTCTCTAATTTTTGTTCCCCCTGCTTTTGCATCTGATGCAATTATGGAATCAATAGATGCTGGAATTGAAATAATAATTGCAATTACTGAAGGAATTCCAGTAAAAGATATGATTAAAGTTAAATCATATTTAAAAGGTAAGAATACAACACTTCTTGGCCCTAATTGTCCTGGAGCCATTACTCCTGGTGAAGCAAAAGTTGGAATAATGCCTGGTTTTGTTTTTGAACCTGGAAATGTTGGAATTGTATCTAAATCAGGAACTTTGACTTATGAAGCTGCTGATCAAGTTGTTAAGGCTGGATTGGGAATATCAACTGCGATTGGAATTGGTGGTGATACTATAGTTGGAACCTCTACAAAAGATGCTATAAAATTATTTATGAATGACCCAGATACAAAAGGTATTGTTATGATTGGAGAAATAGGAGGAAATTATGAAGCCGAAGCTTCAAAATGGATAAAAGAAAATGGAAATAAAAAACCTGTTGTAGGGTTTATTGCTGGACAAACAGCGCCTCCAGGTAAAAGGATGGGCCATGCGGGAGCTATAATTGGTGGAAAAGATGATACTGCGGTAGCAAAAATGAAAATAATGAAAGAGTGTGGTTTACATGTAGTAAAATCACCAGCAGAAATTGGAAATAAAATATTAGAAGTTTTATAAATGTATTACTTCATCATAAGCTGCAGCGGTAGCTTCCATAATTGCTTCGGACATTGTAGGATGAGGATGTACTGATTTGATTATTTCATGACCAGTTGTTTCAAGCTTTCTTGCAGCAACGACCTCAGCAATCATTTCAGTAACATTATATCCAATCATATGACATCCTAACCATTCGCCATATTTTTTATCAAAAATAACTTTAACAAATCCATCAGTATGACCTGCTGCATTTGCCTTACCAGAAGCCATAAAAGGAAACTTACCAACCAAAATATCATACCCTAACTCCTTAGCACTCTTTTCAGTAAAACCAACAGAAGCGACTTCAGGACTACAATAAGTACATGATGGTATGTTATCATAATCTAGAGATTCTACATTCAATCCAGCTATTTTTTCTACACAAATAATACCCTCAGCAGAAGCAACATGAGCTAAGGCTGGACCTTTAATAATATCACCAATAGCATAAACACCTTCTATATTAGTTTGATAATATTTATCAACATTAATTTTTCCATTTTCAGAAATTATACCTATATCTTCTAATCCAATTCCTTTAATATTTGTGTCAACCCCAATAGCTGATAACACAATATCACATGATATAGAGTCTTGTTTTGATCCAGACTTGAAATGAACCTCACAAGTTTTTCCTTTGATTTCAACATTAGTAACTTCAGCATTTACTTTTACATCTATTCCATTTTTCTTAAATGATTTAAGTAATTCATTAGAAATATCATCATCTTCAAGTGGTAGAATATTGGGAAGAAATTCTATCAGAGTCACATCAGTACCAATACTATTATAAAAGTAAGCAAATTCAGAACCTATAGCTCCTGAGCCTACAATTACTATTTTTTTTGGTTGTTTTTTTAAGGACATTGCTTTTCTATATTCTATTATTTTATCTCCATCTATAGGAATATTTGCCAATTCTTTGGATTTCCCTCCTGTAGCTATAATAACATTATCGCAATCGTAAATTTTAGATTTATTACCATTACCAATAACTTCGACTTGATTTCTAGATTTAACAATACCAAAACCTTTAATTACATCAACCTTATTTTTTTTCATTAAAAAACTAACTCCCTTACTCATTTGGTCAGCAACAGATCTACTTCTATTTATAACAGAATCAAAATTTACAGTAGCATTCTTGACATTAATTCCAAAATCATCAGATTTACTTACATAATTAAATACTTGAGCACTTTTTAATAAGGCTTTTGTTGGTATGCAACCCCAATTCAAACAAATACCTCCAAGGGACTCTTTTTCTACAATTGCAACTTTCATTCCTAATTGTGATGCTCTTATTGCAGCAACATACCCACCTGGTCCAGAGCCAACAATTATCAAATTATATTTATTTTCCATATTCAAATGCAAATATGAAATTCTTAAATAATATAAAAAAATATAATTGTAGTTTTATATGGAAAAAAATAAAAAAAATAATCATTAAATTATGAATTAGATCTTTTTTATTTAATATATATGTAGAATGAAACAACTAAGTAATAAAACTGCAATAGTTACTGGAGGAACTAGAGGAATTGGCAAGGCCATTGTTTCAAAATTTATTGAACAAGGTTGTAATGTTGCCTTCACTTTTTATTCAAGTAATGAAGAAGCTAAAAAGCTTGAAAAAAAATTATCAAATCCAAGTGTTATTTGCAAAGGATACAAGTCAAATGCTGCAAATTTTTCCGAATCTTTGGGTTTAATTGAAAATGTAATAAAAGATTTTGATAGAGTAGATATCCTTGTAAATAATGCAGGAATTACAAGAGATGGTTTAATAATGAGAATGAATGAAGAAAATTGGGATGATGTAATTAATACTAATCTAAAATCCTGTTTCAATTTAACAAAAGCCATTTCTAAAATATTTTTATCTCAAAAACACGGCTCAATAATTAATATAACTTCTGTTGTTGGTATTAAAGGAAATGCAGGTCAATCTAATTATGCAGCTTCAAAAGCAGGAATTATTGGTTTTACTAAATCAATAGCACTAGAGCTGGGTGGAAGAAATATTAGATGTAATGGAGTAGCGCCTGGTTTTATCTCAACGGAAATGACTGAAAAAATTAATGAATCTGAGTTGAAAGAATGGGCTAAATCTATACCCTTAAAAAGAGAAGGTCTACCAGAAGATGTTGCAAATGTTTGTGCATTCTTAGCATCTGATCAATCATCATATATTACAGGACAAATAATCAAAGTTGATGGTGGAATGGTAACTTAAATATTATTTTGATTTAAGATTATGGCTTTTTGCAACAAATATCGAATTACTCTTTGAATCAAAATCAGCTATAACAGATTCTCCTTTTTTCAAATTTCCACATAATATTTCCTCAGCTAAAACATCTTCTAAATATTTTTGAATAGCTCTATCCAGTGGTCTGGCGCCATATTTTGGATCATAACCTTTATCAATAAGGAAATCCTTGGCTTTCTTTGTAAGATTAATTGAATAACCCATATTATTTGCCTTTTCATAAAGTTTTTTTAAGGAAATATCAATTATTTTATATAGGTCTTTTTTGGTTAGAGAATTAAAAATAATAACATCATCAAGCCTATTTAAAAATTCAGGATTAAATGTTCTTTTAAGAGCTTTATCAATAGTTGATTTTAGAATTTCATCAACATTATCTTTATTAGCTTTGGTTTCGAAACCTATTCCTACACCAAAATCCTTTATATCTCTAGCTCCAACATTTGAAGTCATAATTAATATTGTGTTTCTAAAATCTACTCTATGACCTAATCCATCAGTTAAAAAACCATCATCTAAAATTTGTAATAAAATATTATAAACATCAGGATGAGCCTTTTCAATTTCATCTAATAATATTACACTATATGGCTTTCTTCGAACTTTTTCACTTAATTGTCCTCCTTCTTCATAACCAACATAACCAGGAGGCGCCCCTACCAATCTAGAAACAGAAAATTTTTCCATATACTCTGACATATCAATTCTAATCAAAGAATCATCTTTGGAAAATAAATATTTTGATAAAACTTTAGCAAGTTCTGTTTTACCAACACCAGTTGGTCCAAGGAAAATAAATGAACCAATCGGTTTAGTAGAATCTTTTAATCCTACTCTTGTTCTTTTTATTGCTCTAACTAGTTTGTCAATAGCATTACCTTGCCCAATAACTTCACTAGAAAGTTCCTTTGACATACCAAGAAGTTTTTTACTTTCTTTTTGAGCAATTTTATCAACAGGTATTCCAGTCATCATTGAGACAACTTCGGTTATGTTTTTTTCTGCAACTTTATCTCTTTTTTTCTTAGATGTTTTAATCCATTTTTCTTTTTCTTTTTCAAGTTGAGCAATCAACTTTCTCTCTGAGTCTCTTAATTTTGCTGCTTCTTCATATTTTTGATTTTTAACTACCTGATTTTTAATAAGTTTAATCTCTTCAATTTTATTTTCTATATCGATGATTTCTTTAGGTACATTTAAATTGTTAATATGAACTCTAGATCCAGATTCATCCATTACATCTATAGCTTTATCTGGTAAAAATCTGTCGCTTATATACCTGTCAGATAGACTTACACAAGCCTTTATAGCATCTTTTGTATAGGTCACATTATGATGAGACTCATATCTATCTTTAATATTCATTAGAATATTAGTAGTTTCTTTAGGTGTTGTAGGATCTACAACTACAACTTGAAACCTTCTTGCCAGAGCACCATCTTTTTCAACATGTTGACGATATTCGTCTAAAGTAGTAGCTCCAATACATTGTATCTCTCCCCTAGATAAAGCAGGTTTGAACATATTTGAAGCATCCAAAGATCCAGATGCACCACCAGCACCGACAATTGTATGAAGTTCATCTATAAAAAGAATTACATCAGTAGATTTTTCAATTTCGGTCATTATGGCTTTCATTCTTTCCTCAAATTGACCTCTATATTTTGTGCCAGCAACAAGTGAGGCAAGATCAAGAGTAAGGACTCTTTTATTATGAAGCGTTCTTGAAACTTTTTTTTCAATAATTCTAAGAGCTAGAGCCTCAACAATTGCAGTTTTACCAACACCTGGTTCTCCAATTAAAATAGGATTATTTTTCTTTCTCCTTGATAAAATTTGAGCTACGCGTTCAATTTCTTTTTCTCTACCGATTACAGCATCTAACTTACCTGATTCTGCTAACTTGGTTAGGTCTTTTCCAAAATTATCAAGTATAGGCGTTTTTGACTTTTTAGCTTTATCAAAACCTTTTGGTTTATTTTCAGGATTAGAAAAAGTGGATTTTTTTTCAGGAAACTCATCTTCATCCATTTGTTCTGAAGATGTAGTAGCAATAGGATTATTTGATTGGTATTCTAATAATTCTTTAACTATATCGTAATTCACATCAAATTTTTCTAAAATTTGAGTTGCTATATTATCTTCATCTCTTAATATGGATAAGAGTAAATGCTCGGTTCCTATAAGTTGACTCTTAAAAATTTTAGCTTCTAAATAAGTTATTTTTAAAACCTTTTCAGATTGTCTTGTCAAGGGGATATTAGACAAATTCTTCAAATTACTAGATGAAGAACCTTTAGTATTATGTTCGATAGAAGCTCTAAGATCATCTAAACTAATTCCCAACTTTTTTAAAAGACCAATTGCAATTCCTTCACCTTCTCTAATTACTCCCAATAATAAATGTTCTGTTCCTATGTAATCATGCCCCAAACGAAGTGCTTCTTCCCTGCTTAGAGAAATTACTTCTTTCACTCTATTAGAAAATTTTGCTTCCATTCGTTATAACTTAAAAAGTTTATTTAGACTAATTTAATCAAATAGGATTAATCTCAAAAAGAATCAGAATTATTAATTACTTCAATAGATCTAGGTCCTTCTGAAAATAATAAGTCTATTATGCTCAAATTAGGTACAAAATCCTTGCCAAAAACATGTGTGTATTGATAAGGATCAAAAATTTTCCTAGAAGAATACGATGATTTTGGATTTACAATGTTCCTATAATCATCAAAATCACATGAATTTAAACTTTTTTCATCTACATATCTAATTTTTTTTTTAAGATCTAAAAATTTACAAATTAATGTCAATAAGTCATGGTTAAGATCAATAATGAAATTATGTCTCATATTCAGGCAATCAAAAATGTAATCTTTATAGTATGAAAAAAAAGGAGATTTCCCATAAGATGTTTGTAAAGATCTTAAATGTATTTTAGACCAATTCTCAGAATTATCAATTCTTATATCTCTAAGTATTTTTGATGATGAAGAGGTTATAATGGGTACAGATAAATTAATTTTTCCATTAGAATCTAGAATAACACATCTATTTCTAAAAGTTCTTTTCTTATAAACATCATCAATATTTATCAATATGTTACTGTAATTTTTGATTAATACGAAATATTCAAGATTTGGAAAATATTGACTTTCAATTAAAATATATTTTTTCTTTTTCAATTTTCTTTTCTAAAAATGGAAATGAATAAATTTATTGTAGAATAACAAATTTATGAAAAATAAAAAGCTGCTAATAGGAATAATTATATTTTCAACTATTCTTACAACTTTTTCAGTATATTTTTTTCAAATATTCTTTAGCCCAAATTTTTTAATTAATTCTCCTGAAAAAAATATTTACATTTATGAGTCTACCAGTTTTAAGAATTTACAAGACACACTTGATCAAAAAGGATATATTAATGATTTAGTCTCATTCAGCTTTTTATCAAAAATCATGAAATATAATAATAATATTAAGCCCGGTTCATATGTAATTGAATCAAATATGTCAAACTATGATCTAATCCAAAAACTTAGATCAGGTAATCAGTCCCCTTTAAAAATTACATTTAACAATATTAGAAATTTGGATGAATTATCAAAAAAGATAACTAAAAAATTAAAAATTGATTCAGATGGCTTTATTGATTATTTATATAGTAGGGAATGGCAAAACAAAATCTCACAATTTAAATTAGAAAATGTTATTCTAATATTTCTTCCTGACACTTACGAAGTTTACTGGAATATATCATCAAAATCTTTATTTCAAAAAATGAAATATGAATATGATTACTTTTGGAATAATGTAAGAAAAGCTAAAGCAAAAAAAATAAACTTATCAGAAATACAAGTAGGAATTCTTGCGTCTATTGTTCAGGCTGAAACAAATCATATAGACGAAGCATCAGACATTGCAGGGGTTTATATTAATAGATTAAATAAAAAAATGTATTTACAAGCAGATCCAACTCTTGTTTTTGCTCATAATGATTTTAGCATTAAAAGAGTATTAAATGTTCATAAAAAAATAAATTCTCCATACAATACTTATAGAAATAAAGGTTTACCTCCAGGACCAATCAATATGCCTGAAAAAAAATTTATTGATGCAGTTTTAAATTATAATAAACATAATTATTATTTTTTTTGTGCAAAAGATGATTTTTCTGGATATCATATTTTTTCAAAGAATTTTAAAGAGCATAAAAAAAATGCAAGAAAATTTCAAAAAGCTCTTGATAGACTTAAAATATTTAGATAAAAATGTTTGAAGATAATATAAATATTAGAGTAAGATATGCTGATACTGATCAGATGGGGTTTGTTTACTATGGCAATTATGCAAAATACTATGAAATAGCTCGAGTAGAACTCTTTAGGAATATTGGATTAACTTATAAATCTTTAGAAGAAATGGGAATAGGAATGCCAGTAATTGAAATGAAAACAAATTTTATAATGCCGGCAAAATATGATGAAAAACTAATTGTTAATATAAAAATTCCTGAAACACCAAAACTTAAAATAAAATTTATTTATAAAATATTTAATGAAAAAAATGAACTAATAAATACCGGAGAAACAATTTTAACATTTATTAATTTATTAACTAGAAAACCAAAAAGAGTACCGACAATTATGAAAGATAAATTATCAAAATATTTTGAATAAAATAAATAAGACTAAGAACAAAATAAGATCTTTCTTACAAGGTATTTATCTTAAAAATTCAGCTATAAATTTATATCAAATTTTTAAAATTTTTATAAAAAAAATAAATGAAGATGAAATTTTTGAAAGATCACTAGCTGTTGCATTTAGTTTTACTTTAGGCACATTTCCTTTTATAATATTTTTATTTGCTTTAATACCATATATCAATATTTTTATTCCAGAGGTTAATTCAGAAAAAATAATGGATTTTCTGAATCAAATAATGCCAAGTAACATGTATGATATTACTAAAGAGACAATTCTTGATTTGGTAAGTATTAAAAGAGGAGGATTATTATCTTTTGGAGTTCTAGCTGCTCTATTTTTATCTACAAATGGATTTAATACTTTAATCAAAACATTTAATAGTTGTTATAAACTTGATGAAAAAAGAGGGTTTTTCAAAACTAGATTCACAGCATTAATTTTGACATTAATTTTTTTAATCGTTGCTATTTTTTCAATTTTACTATCTACGGTTGGTGCTTTTTTTACCACATGGTTAAGTTCTACTAATTATTTTGTTTATGATTTTTTTTACTATACCTATATTTATTCTATTTCAATTCTTTTCATAATTTTTTATTTGGTAATAACATCAATCTATTATTTTGCCCCAGTTATTCATAATAAGTGGAATTTTTTTTCATCAGGTTCAACAATAGCTTCAATAGGATGTGTTTTAATAACACTTTTATTCTCATTTTATTTAAATAATTTTTCAACTTATAACAAAATATATGGTTCTATTGGTGTACTTATAGCATTTATGAGTTGGGTATATCTTATTTCTTCAATGTTACTAATTGGTTTTGAATGGAATACTAGTATTGATATCGCGTTGAAAAAAAATAAAAAATAAGTTGAATTTATAATTTGTCAAAAATTATAATTCATATACTTTTGCAGGCATAATATTTATAAAGAGGAGTGGCAGAGTGGTCGAATGCGGCGGTCTTGAAAACCGTTGTACCGCAAGGTACCGGGGGTTCGAATCCCTCCTCCTCTGCTCCATCCCAATAATAAATTTATAATATGCAATCTTCTAACTACTTTAATGACGTATATGATGTAGTAAAACTAATTCCCAAGGGAAGGGTAACTTCTTATGGCTCTATAGCTAAATATTTAGGAACAACTAAGGGAGCAAGAATAGTAGGCTGGGCAATGAATAATTCTCATCATAATTCAATTATTCCTGCGCATAGAGTTGTAAATAGAAATGGATTACTTACTGGAAAGCATCATTTCACTGATGAAAAAACGATGGAGAGATTATTAAAAAAAGAAGGTGTTTTAATAAAAAATAATAAGATTGAAAATTTTGAAAATATATTTTGGGATCCAATTAAAGAACTGGAGTTATAAAATGAAAAAAGTATTTATATCTATTATTCTATTAATCTCTTTTAATCTACATGCTCAAAAGGATTTAAATAGCTTATATATTAAGTGCGACAGGTGTGATAATAGCTTCTTAAAAAATGAAATTAATTATGTAAATCATGTAAGAGACCAGGGGCTAGCTGATATTCAATTATTTATTTACAGGAATAGAAATGCAAACAATGGGAGTAGATACAGTCTTGATTTCATAGGAAAAAACAAATTTTCAGATAAAGAGCTTTCATTAGTTTTAGATACAAATCCAAGGCTGACAAGGGATGAGATAAGAAATGCGTTAAAAAGAAAAATTGATATTGGCTTAGTCTATTTTTTAATTGAAAGTGATATTTCTAATAAAATAAGTATATCATATGATTCTATTATCAATAATAATGAATCATACGAGTCAAGCTCAGATAAGTGGAAAAACTGGGTTTTTCAAACTTCTGGTGAAGCAAATTTTGAAAGTGAAACCAGTAGAAAACAATCAAATATTGAGATTGCCTTTGATGCTGACAAAGTAACTGATAAAATCAAATTACAAATTGATTTAGATTTTGAAAGATCAAATAATGAATATGAAAATAATAATAATGTATTTATAAGCAATAGAAATAGAAAGCTGTTAAACATAAAAAATGTTTGGAGTATAAATAATAAATGGTCAACCGGTTTTATTGCTGGATTAGGTGGAGACACGTATCAAAACATTGATTTTAGACACTGGGTTCAACCCGCAATTGAATATAGTTTTTTTTCATACGATGAATTTGTAAGAAGGGAAATGGTTATTAATTATAGAATCGGATATGGTTATAGAAACTACATTGAAGAAACAATCTATAATAAATTAGAAGAGTATGTTTATGTACATCAGTTGGGATTTGAAACTAGATTTAGACAACCTTGGGGAGAAATTTTTACAAACGTATCTGCTAAATCATTCATTCAAGATCCTTCAAAAAATAGTTTTAGATTAGACAGTTGGTTTTCTATAAGAGTGTTTGAGGGATTGGCAATAAGATTAGGTGGAGAAATTGAATTAATTAGAGACCAACTTAGCTTACCTAAAGGAAATGCTTCTATTGAAGATTTGTTACTACAACAGAAAGAAATAGCAACAGATTTCTATTCTGAAATTAGAATTGGATTAAGTTACACTTTTGGATCCGCATTTAATAATTACCTAAATAGCAGACTTTAAGATATAATATCTAAGGGTTTAGTTGATTTCCAATTTCCTCTGGTAAAATCAGGAAATTTTTGAGGTGCCCCGCCTTGTTCTATAGAATTTCCACTAAGTGGTCCAACAGCACTCCAAAAGCATCCTTCATATACATTTTGATCTAGAGGTAAACCATTTCTTAAACATTCTATTATCCTATGCCTCATCATGAAATCCATTCCCCCATGTCCTCCCATTTTTTTTGCAAGATCTCCTAATCTTTTATAAAGTGGATGGTCGTATTTATCATAAATTTTTTCTAAATCTTTACCCTGAATCCATGAGTGGTAATCTACCGATTCATCACTTATTCTATTTTTAACGTTAGTTTCACTATCAAATGCAACTCGTGTTGGAAATCCTGCTAAAGTTCCTAGCGTTCCTTGAATTAAATTATGACGAGAATATGGCCTGGGACTAGTTTCATCCCACTGAACCATTATTGTTCTCCCAACCTCAGTTTTAATAAGAGAAGTGTTTAAATCACCATTTTTAAAGTCTAATTTATTCCATTTATGATCTTTTGGATATTTTTTATTAGCATACAATTTTCTTCCTAAAGCAGGACTTGAATAAGAAACTAATGCACTAAAGTTGTCATCTTTTCTAGATAGATTCATGTATTGAGCAACTGGACCAAGTCCGTGGGTAGGATATAAATTGCCCTTACCATTTGCATAATGATATGTTCTCCATGATCCCGTTCCTCTTTCCTGTTCTTCCATTTGAAACCTGAGACTATGAATGTAAGAGGCTTCGGCATGTAAAAAATCTCCGATTAGTCCTTTTCTACACATATTTAAAAACATTAACTCATCTCTTCCATAGTTTACATTTTCCATCATCATACAATGTTTTTTAGTTTTTTCGGATGTATCAATAATTTTCCACATATCTTCAATTGTGGTTGCAATGGGAACCTCAACAAAAGCATGAACATTTTTTTTCATAGATTCAACTGCCATTGGTGCATGAGTATTCCAATTTGTGGAAATAAAAACTATATCGGGGTTTACTTCATCAAGCATTAACATCCATTCATCTTCTGATCCATGATAAAGCTTGATATTTTTATGTCTTTCTCCTTTACCTATTTCAGTACAATTTTTTTTTGATCTTTCAACTAAATCCTTGTGTAAATCACAAATTGCAATAACCTCTGTTCCATTTATTGCAGCTATTTGTTTAGCATGCCCAGTACCCCTCGCTCCAACGCCTATAAAAGCAGCCTTAACATTATCTATTTTTGGTGCTACAAAATCTCCCATGTAGTTGGATTTTGAATCCCTATCTTTGTAATCCAATCCTGACAAGGAGGATGCACTAAGAATTGCGGCACTTGATAATGATGTTTTCTTAATAAAATTTCTTCTATTTAAGTTTTTCATTTTTAATAGAGTTATTTTCTTTTAAAGATATTAAAAATAATCCTACAAATGTTATTAGTCCATTTAACAATAAAATTTCAAAACCAAATCTATAACCAAAGAATAAACTCTCTGAATAAATATTTATAATGTAGCTTAATATTGGTGAAGCAAAACATATTATTGGAGAATATCTATCAATTATATTATAATTAGTTAAAATACCAAAAGAAAAAAGACCAAGTAAAGGACCATAAGTATAACCAGCAGCTTTAAAAATAGCATTAATTACACTTTCATCATTTATTAAACTAAATATTTGTATTACAAAAAAAATAATAATAGAAAAAAGAAAATGAACTTTTAATCTTACAGACTTTTTTTGAATATCATTTCTTTTTTCAAAATTTAGAAAGTCAATACAAAATGCTGTAGTTAAAGAAGTTAATGCTGAATCTGCGCTGGAGTATGCAGCAGCTATAATACCAAGCAAAAAAACTATACTTCCAAAAATTGATAAATGATTAATCGCAATTAAAGGATATAGATTGTCTGTTCTTGACGGAAGTGGCATTTCAATAAAATCAGCATATAAATGTAGTAGAGCACCTAAGGTCAAAAAAAGAATATTTGCAAATAATAATACAATACAAAACCAAAATATATTTTTTTGAGCGTCATTCAAATTTTTACAGGTTAGGTTTTTTTGCATCATATCTTGATCTAAACCAGTCATTACAATGGCAATAAATGCTCCAGAAAAAAATTGTTTTAAAAAAAATCTTTCATTCTTCCAATCAAAAACAAAAACATCAGAATAAGAACTAGAAATAATTATATATTTTGCTTTGGAAAAGTTTAAATCCATTTCATTCATTATTAATAATATCGTAATAATTACCGCAGATAACATAAAAAAAGTTTGAAGTGTATCTGTCCAAACAATTGTTTTTATTCCACCTTTATATGTATATACCCATATAAGTGATATTGTGATAAATACGGAAATAAAAAAGGGAATATTTAATGAATCAAAAAATACAATTTGTAAAACAGAAGCAACTAAAAATAACCTAAATGAAGAACCAATAATTCTTGATAATAAGAAAAAAAAGGAGCCAGTTTTATAAGAAAAAAATCCAAACCTTTTATCTAAATATGTATATATAGATACAAGATTTAGTTTGTAATACAATGGCATCAAAATAGTTGCTATTACAAAATAGCCAAGTAAATAGCCAAGAACAATTTGAAAATAAGAAAAACTACTATTTCCAACTTCACCTGGAACTGAAATAAATGTAACTCCTGATAAAGAAGTGCCAATCATTCCAAATGCAACTATATACCACGGAGAT